>NZ_JBSICB010000016.1:0-104869 GCF_058245615.1 Chryseobacterium sp. UF-290 | reverse complement strand
AGGCTGATCCTCTTCTCTCCGATGTATTGCTGTAATGCGGACAGATCAGTCTGGGTTTCTTTATCCAACAAATAGATGCTGTGACCGTGAGTGATCACAGGATACAATTCCCAGACATGCGCATCAAATACATAGTTCGCATACCATAAGCAGTTCTTATGGACTTCTCCGGTAAGACCAAATTCTTTTGCTTCCTGATAGATCAGATTCGAAACATTTTGATGCTCGATCATTACTCCTTTGGGAAGGCCTGTTGTTCCACTGGTGTAAATAACATAAGCAAGATTATCAGGTCCTGCTTTGGTAACAGGATTATTAGCGTCAACTGTTTCAAGCAATGCTTGAAGCGTAATTTCATCTAAGGAAATCACTGCCAGACCTGTATCTTTTAACTTTTCCAGTGTACTTTCCTGACCAAGAATCAGGCGTGCTCCGGTATCACGAAGGATGTGCTCTATCCTTTCCAAAGGATAGGATGGATCCATGGGAACATATGCTGCTCCGGATTTTAACACAGCAAGCATCGCTACCAGCATATTTTCCGAACGATCCAGACATAAAGGAACCAAATCATCGGGCCTAAGATCATACGTCTGAAGAAAGTAATTCGCCAAACGGTTGGATCTTGCATTTAACTCGCTATATGAAAGCTTAATGTCCTGATACACTAATGCGATAGCATCCGGTGTTCTTTCAACCTGATCTTCAAATAACTGATGAATCGTTTTATCCGATGGATATGTTGTTTCTGTTGTGTTCCAGTCTTTTATTAATTTTTCACTGATGGCCGTAGAAATCAGATCAAGGCTGCTGAGCTTAGTGTTTTCCAGCCTTAATTTATTTTCTCCAAAAATCTGCTCAAGAAGGTATAGATAAGTTTCGATCATATCATTGACCGTTTGTTTTGAGAAAACTGCTTTGGCATAATTGAACATTCCTCTGATGGTTTCCCCACTATCATCAAACATGGTTGTCAGGTCAAATTTTGCCACCTGATAATCTACCTCATCACCGAAAGGATAAAACATTGCTTCGTCATGATCAGGCTCGCTGCCAAAACTCTGAAGTCCAAACATCACCTGAAAAACAGGGTGACGGGACATATCCTGCTCCACTCCCAATTCTTCCACCAACTTCTCGAATGGCAGATCCTGATGGGATTGTGCTTCTGTTACCGATTGTGAAACCTGAAAAATGAAATCTTTAAGATTTTGTTCTGGATCTAACTTTTCTCTTAAAGCTAATGTATTGACAAAGAACCCTATGAGCTCTTCAAGGCCTGGATGATGACGGTTGGCAATAGGGCTTCCTACTACGATATCATTCTGGCCGGAATAGGCTGAAAGCATCAGATAATAGCCACTCAACATGATGCTGTACAGGCTTACCCCAAGTTCTCTGGAAGCTTCTCTGAGTCCCTGGACTACTTTTGGATCCATTATAAAGTTGATGGTTTCTCCTTCGTAAGATATCTGGGAAGGCCTTTTGAAATCTATAGGCAAATCCAGATTCTGGAAGTCATCAAGCTTTTCTTTCCAGTATCTGATCTGATTATTGAGACGGTCTCCGGTAAGGTAGTTTCTCTGCCATAAGGCAAAGTCCTTATACTGAATCTTTAATTCCGGAAGCTGGTGTACTTCCCCTTTAATTAGCGCTTCATAAATCGCTTGTATTTCTTTTAAGAATATATCTGTAGACCAGCCATCAAAAGCAATATGATGAATCACCACTGAAAGATACCTGTTGATTCCCAGCTTAAAGATATTAACGGCTATCGGAAGTTCTTCATCCAGACGGAAAATTTTATTTGATATGCTGTTGACAGCCTCAATGAGCTCTTCTCTTGTATCTACTTCATGCTGATGCATATCAGGTCCGTTATTGAGTACTAACTGGTATCCTTTTCCTGAGCTTGAAGTACGGATAACACTGCGTAATATTTCATGACGCATGATTATAGTTTCAATCGCATTGCACAATACTGAAATATCGATGTTCTGATTCAGGCGAACTGCCATAGGAACATTATACGCATTGCTTCCGCCTTCATATGTTTCAATAAACCATAGTCTTTCCTGAGCAAAAGATAAATATTGTTCTTCAGGGGAAGATACAGGTACAGGAGCAATTACAACCTGTTCGCTGATATTGTTTTCATCTGCTAAGGCGTTGGCTAAAGATACCACTGTTTTATGTCCAAATACTGTTGCTACGCTGGCCTGTATGCCTAGAACTTTCCTGATGCCACTGATCAGTTTGATCGCCATAATACTGTTTCCTCCGAGTCTGAAGAAATCATCATGAATGCTGATCGAATCACTTTCTAATCCTAATATTCCACTATAGATTTTTACCAGCTGCTTTTGCAGTTCATTTTCAGGAGCTGTGTACGCTCTTCTTCCGGTAAATCCGGGCTCGGGAAGCTGCTTTCTATCAAGCTTTCCATTGATCGTCAATGGAAGTTCCGTCACATGAACAAATGCCGCAGGTACCATATATTCAGGAAGTGTTTCTGACAGATATTCTGACAGGAAAGAAGAGTCTATATCAACATCAGACACGTAGTAACCCGCCAGATATTTCATTCCTGCATTATTTTCTTTAGCCAAAACTGCCGCCTGCTCAATTCCCGGATACTGAAGCAGCCTGTTTTCAATCTCTCCAAGCTCAATTCTATACCCTCTGATCTTCACCTGGAAGTCATTTCTGCCAATATATTCTATATTTCCGTCAGGAAGGTACCTCACCAGATCTCCTGTTTTGTAGATGCGGTTGTTTTCCCCGGCATCTTTTTGTTTTGGAGTCTGGAAAGGGTTATTGAGAAAGCGCTCCTGCGTCAGTTCTGTCCTGTTCAGGTAACCACGGGCTACACCAGCCCCACCGATGTAGAGCTCGCCTACCGCCCCTACAGGTACCGGATTATGCCATTCATCCAATATATACACACTTGTATTCCTGATCGGGAACCCAATTGTATTGATTTCGCTGTTGGTATTAATCAGGGAAGTAACCGTTGTTTCTGTAGGACCATAGGAATTCACAAACCTGAACCTACCTGCATTCAGTTTTTCATGTAAATCTTTGGTTAAGGCTTCTCCTCCTGAGTTTAATATCCGCAGGCTTTCAATCCGTGCAAGATCTATATTTTGTATGACTGAAGGGGTAAAATGTAAATAAGAAGCTTTATGCTCTGTCAGTTCTTTTATAAATCCTTCTTCATCTACTATTTTTTGCTTTTCTACAAAAAGTAAGGTATTCCCGTTTAATAGAGCCAAGAATATCTGTTCTACTGAAGCATCAAATACATAATTGGCAAACTGAAGAACAACGTCTGTCCCGTGGAGTCCATATTTAAAATATAAATCATCAATTAAGTTAGCCACATTTTTGTGCTCGATCATTACTCCTTTTGGAAGACCTGTTGTTCCACTTGTGTAAATAACATAAGCGAGGTCTCCTGCCTTTACTCCGGTAACAGGATTACCTGAAGATGCTGTTTCGAGTATACTTTTAATTTTAGTATCATCCAGTAAGAGCCTACCTACATTCTCTTTTGCTTCTATCTTAGCTGCTGATTGTTCTTCGGTAAGTATTATTTTCGCCCCTGTGTCTTTCAGGATATGTTGTATTCTGTCTGACGGATATGACGGGTCCATCGGAACATAGGCTGCTCCGGCTTTTAATACCGCCAGAATAGCGATCAGCATATTTTCGGAACGTTCAAGACATAAAGGAACCAAATCATCCGGCTGAAGACCATAGGTTTCAAGAAGATAGTTCGCCAGACGATTTGATCTCTCGTTCAGCTCTTTATAAGAAAGCTTAGCATCCTGATAAATCAAAGCCGTGTGGTCCGGTGTTCTCAAAACCTGGGCTTCAAATAATTCATGAATGGTTTTATCTGATGGATATTCGATCCAGGTATTATTCCAGTCTTCTGTAAGTTCCTTATATTGTTCCTTTGAAAGATGAGACAGGTCAGCCAATCTGATTTCAGGGTTTTCAAGCAGTTGATTTAATACTGTCTGCATTCCTTTGATCAGCTGATGTATTGTTTTTTCTTCAAATAAAACTCCTTCAAAATTGATGTTTACTGTGACCTCATCTCCGCTTTCATAGGCAACGATCCCCAATGGGTAGTCAAGCCGTTCTACAGAACCTTTAAAGACAATAGACAATTCATTGTCATCATCCCCTTTTGGAGTAGGATAATTTTCGTAAACAAATAAGCTGCTAAACATGCGTCGCCCGTCATGCTGAAGGCTGGCCAGGTTTACATTGCTATGGGTATTAAGCTCACTGATCCGTTGCTGAATGTCTGCTATGGTCTCTTTAATTTTTCCATCTGTATGACTGACAATCAATGGAAGCGTATTAATATAAAGTCCCACAGAAGATTCTATATCATCTACCGGAAGGCTGCGTCCCGATACCGTCATTCCTACCACAGTTGTTGCCACACTGCTGTAAATGCTTAGTTGTTTGTGCCACAGATATTGGAGTACAGCATTGATGGTAAACCCATTTTCCGAAGTAAAGTTTTTCAATTGCTGATACTGCTCTCCGGTTATCAGCATTTTTAAGGTCCTGTGATCTGTAATCTGTTTATATTCTGACAGATCAGTTTGTTTTTGGGTCTCTTTGAGCAGGCTGCTCAGGTCTTCACGGTCTTCAAGAAGTCCTATATAATCCTGCCAGAAACTGCTATTGTCGTCTTTATTTTCCTGGAGGTATTTCTGAGCTTTTGCATAGGCTGTATCCGGAGCAGGCAAAAGGGGCTGCCCTTTTAACAACTTAAGATAGGCCTCATGAATAAGAGTCAGGAATACAGGCATACTCCATCCGTCGAGAATGGCATGGTGATTACTGAAAAGGCAACTGTAATGCTTCTCTGAACGCTTGAATAGATAAATTCTGAACAGGCTTCCTTTTGCCAGGTCATAGACTTCGAAACGGTCTTTCCGGGTAGCTTCACTGATGATGCTCTCCTGAGTTTCTCCATCCATTTCGCTTAGATCAAGATAACGCCAGTCAAGCGTTCCTTTTCTGTCTATGACCTGAACGATTTCTTCGCTCCAGTCAAATCTTAATCTTAGAGAAGGCAGCTGATCCTGTGTATAGAACCATGCCGCTTTGAGCTGATCCCTATTCATTACGGAAAAATAATCCCACATCACCTGCACTCTGTACGCATCATCTGTTTCCCCCTGATTCAAAGCATGATATATAAATCCTTCCTGTAAACTATTTGCCAAATAAACTCCTTCTATTTCTCCTGTCCTCTGAATATTGTATAGTTGGTCCTGACTTACAATAGAGTCTACATCAGATGGGGTAAGGAAACTTCTGCTTTCTTCTGACAGATTGTCAATAAGGGCTACCAAATGTTCCTTAAAGCTTTCTGATAAACGGGTAATCTGGTCCTGGGACAAGTAACCCGATAATCCGAAACGAAGCTGCCCATCTACCACAGCCCCATTGATACTGATCGTATAGCTGTCACGGTTTGATTTTCCAATGGTCGTTCCACTATTTTCAGCTGCGATAACCCAGCTTTTCTCTGCTCCTTTTTCTTCCTGATCAAGCTGCCCAAGATAGTTGAAACTGATCTTTGGCAAGGAGTTTTGTGTATAGCCTACAAGACTACCATACCCGATTCCGTTGTTTGGGATGCTCCTTAATGCTTCTTTGGTCAGAATGAGGGTATTTTCTGCATTGCTTCCTCTTTCCAGCAATAATGGATACATGGATGTAAACCAGCCTACAGTCCCTGTAATATCCATATTATCAAAAACGTCTTCACGACCATGCCCTTCAAGAAGAACAGCGTGCCGGGATTCTCCTGTAAGATCTGACAATGTGGAAGCCAGTGCTGCCAGTAATATATCATTGATCTGAGTATGGTATACGTGATGCACTTCCCTGATCAGCTTTTCTGTATGTCCTTCCTCCAGAATAAGGTTGGCAAAATGATAATCCGGAATGGATAATGATTCCAGAATAGTATTGCTTTGCGCAATGATATCCTTAGTATTATTCCAGTAGGTCAGTTCTTTTTCTCTGGATTCCGGATTTTCCTGCTTATATCCTTTTATAGCATTAATCCATTGACGGTAGCTGCTTCCTTTCGGAGAGGCTTTAAATTCTCCTTCCTTTTCAAGGGTCTGGTAGATATTTTTAAGATCTTCAGTAATGATTCTCCAGCTTACCGCATCGATGATCAGATGATGGAGAGCAAAGTAAATTCTTGCACTGCCATCCTCATATCCATCAATGTATCCGATCTGATATAACGGTCCGTTTTCTATCTCAAAATGGGACTGCCAGTCTGTAAAGATGTTGGACAGTTCTTCCTGGTTCAATCCGGAAGCGTTCAGGTAATTGATATTTACAGCTGTATTTCCGCTGTATTCCTGAATGTAAGCTCCGGCTTTTTTATGATATTGGAGCCTAAAAGCATCATGTTTGTCAATTAAATAGTGTACAGATTTTTCTAATCTTTCTTTTTCAAGCTCCGGAACGTGGATTAAAAAGGCCTGATTCCAGTGGTTAATATCCCCTATAAAGCCTTCTTCTATCAGATTGAAGAACCACTCCTGGATAGGAAGGAAAGCAAGGTTTCCTTTTAGCAGTCCCTGCTCTGTCAAAATATGGGTCTGCCCTTCTTTTTCTTTGATCTCTATCACTTCGGAAAGCTTCTGTACGGATTTTGACGTAAAGATATCTTTAACGCTTACTCTGATATCCAGACGCTGTCTTATTCTGCTTACCAGCTGGATGCTGATAATACTGTCTCCTCCTAACCTGAAGAAATCATCATGAATCCCGATAGCTCCGGCATCTAAGCCAAGAATTTCTCCATAGATTTGACAGAGTTTTTCCTGCAGTTCATTTTCCGGTGCTGTATATTCTTTTCCACCTGTAAACTCAGGTTCCGGCAGTTGTTTTCGGTCAAGTTTTCCATTAATGGTTAATGGAAGTGCTATCAAATGAACAAATACTGCAGGGACCATATATTCCGGTAGTGTCTCTGACAGGAACTCTGTAAGCTGGCTCTGATCCAAAGATCTATCGGATACATAATAGCCTGCGAGATATTTCATTCCTGCTTTATTTTCTTTGGCCAGAACTACGGATTGTTTCACTGCTTCAAATTCCTGAAGTCTGTTTTCAATTTCACCCAATTCGATTCTGTAGCCTCGAATCTTTACCTGAAAGTCATTACGCCCGATATATTCTAATTCTCCATTAGCAAGATAGCGGACAAGATCTCCTGTTTTGTAAAGGACGCCGTTTTTGTTTTTATTTTTTTCTTCTACGGTCTGGAATGGATTGCTGATGAAACGCTCTGCTGTCAGCTCCGGTCTGTTCAGATATCCTCTTGCAATTCCCGCCCCACCGACATACAATTCTCCGACAGCTCCCACAGGAATAGGACGAAGATTTTTATCCAGAATATACATTCCCTGATCCGGAATATTTTCTCCGATCAAAGAGGCTTTATCCAGATCTTCAACGCTGAGCTTTTTATAGGTTACGTGAACGGTTGTTTCCGTAATCCCGTACATATTGATCAATTCCGGCGCGGAACTGTAACGTTCATACCAAGGTTTTAATGAAGCCAGATTCAATGCTTCCCCGCCAAATATCACATAACGAAGGGCGTTCAGCTGTTCTTCCCGATGAAGTGCCGTGTCTATAAACTGATAGAAGGCTGTGGGAGTTTGATTCAGTACGGTAAGTCCTTCTTTAAGGCATAAACTGAAGAATAAATGGGTATCTTTTGTCTGCTCATATGATGGGATCAAAAGCTTTCCGCCATAGAACAATGCCCCCCAGATCTCCCATACGCTAAAATCAAATACATAGGAATGAAATAAACTCCATACATCCTGATCATTAAAGTGATACCAATGGTCTGTAGCACTAAAAAGGCGGGCCACATTACGGTGTACCTGCATCACTCCTTTAGGAAGACCCGTAGTACCGCTCGTATAAATTACATAGGCAAGATGATCAGGAGATATTTTGGTAACAGGATTGGAGCTCTTACTATTTTCGAGGATTGTTTTAAGTTCTGAATCGTCCAATGCAAGAACGGATGTTGCTGTCTGACCGCATGCTTCACGAACAGAAGATTCTGAGCTTCCCTGGGTCAGCACTATTTTTGCCTCCGTATCTTCAAGGATGTGTTTTATTCTGTCTACAGGATAGGAAGTATCCATAGGAACGTAAGCTCCACCTGCTTTTAATACCGCCAGAATAGCAATAATCATATCCCCGGAACGCTCAAGGCATAAAGGAACTAAATCATCCGGTTGAAGATCATACGTTTCAATAAGGTAGTTTGCCAGACGGTTTGACCTCTCATTAAGTTCACGATAAGACAGCTTTATATCCTGATATACGATGGCAGTATGATCCGGCGTTCTTTCAACCTGAGCTTCAAATAGGCTATTGATTGTTATATCATCCAGATAGTTGGCATCCGATGTCCATAATTTTGACACTTCTTTTTGCTGTTCCTGAGGAATAAGGTTAAGTTCGGATAAGGTAAGATATTCCTGCTGATCAATTTCTGCGATCTGCCCGAGTATGAACAGATACGTATTCATCATATTTCCGGTGGTCTCTTTTGAAAATACCGCTTTGGAATAGTTGAACATTCCCTGCAACGCATCACTACTATCGTCGATCATAGTGGTGAGGTCAAATTTAGCAACCTGATAATCTACATTTCCATTAAAAGGATGAAGTATCGTATTGTTTTCCTGTGAGAACCCGCCGAAATTCTGAAGCCCAAACATGACCTGGAAAATCGGATGGCGGGAGGAATCCTGCTCTACATTCAATTCTTCTACGAGCTTCTCAAACGGAAGGTCCTGATGGGATTGTGCTTCTACCACCGACTGAGATACCTGAACAATAAAATCCTTTACTTTTTGCCCCGGATCACTCATATTTTCTCTCAATACCAGGGTATTGACAAAAAATCCTACCATATCTTCAAGCCCCGGATGGTGTCTGTTAGCAATCGGGCTACCCACGACAATATCCTCCTGTCCGGAATAAGCAGAAAGCATAAGGTAATACCCGCTTAATAATATACTGTATAAGCTTACTCCCAGATCTTTAGACAGATCTCTCAGTTTTTTAGTATGATCCACATTCAGGTCAAAGTAAATACTTTCGCCTTCGTAAGATATCTGAGACGGCCTTTTGAAGTCTGAAGGCAGATCAAGATGCTGAAATCCATTCAATTTACTTTTCCAGTAACTTACCTGGGTATCAAGACGTTCTCCGGTAAGATAATTCCGTTGCCATAAAGCAAAATCTTTGTATTGGAATGCCAAAACAGGAAGTTCGGGAGTTCTCTCTTCTGTAAGTGCGTTATAAATATCGATCAACTCTTTTAAAAAAACACCCATAGACCATCCATCGAATGCAATATGATGGATCACAACAGACAGATAGTACTCCTCTTTCATCCTGAAAATATTGATGTCTATAGGAAACTCCTCTTCCAAAAGGAATACTTTACCTGCAAGACTGTTTATTCTTTCTTCAAGTTCAGCCGTTGTCGTGACATGATGTTGATGTATTTCAGGAACGTCATCTATAACAGACTGCCAGCCTAAACCTTCATCTGTGGTACGGATAACGGTACGGAGTGCTTCATGCCGGATCACAATAAGATCCAATGCTTTACAAAGTACCGACAGATCTGTTTTTATATCCAGATGGAAAACCATTGGAATATTATAAGCACTGCTTCCTCCTTCATAGTTTTCTATAAACCAAAGTCTTTCCTGAGCAAAAGATAATCTCTGTTCTTCAGGAGTGTTTACTTGTTGCGGACTAATGACAATCTGTTCTTCTGTATGGGCTTCATCAGCCAAAAAATGTGATAAAGAAGCGATCGTTTTGTGGCTGAAGATCATGGCCACTCCTATCTGTACATCTAAGATCTGTCTGATCTTACTGATCAGTTTCATCACCATGATACTATTTCCACCCAATTTGAAGAAATCATCGTGAATACTAATGATTCCCGGGTTAAGCCCAAGCACTTCACTATAAGCAATGCTCAGCTTTTCCTGAACATCATTTTCAGGGGCTATATATTCTGATATTCCTGTAAATTCAGGCTCAGGAAGCTTCTTCTTATCAACTTTACCATTGATTGTCAAAGGAATAGAATGTTGATGTACAAATATGCTAGGGATCATATAATCCGGAAGTGTTTCCTGCAAAAACTCAGAAATCATATGAGGATCTATTGCGGATTCGGAAACATAATACCCAATAAGGTACTTCATCCCACCCAGACTTTCTTTGGCAAGAACCACAGCCTGCCTTATCCCTGGATATTCGATGAGATTATTCTCGATTTCTCCAAGCTCAATTCTATAGCCACGAATTTTCACCTGGAAATCATTTCTGCCGATATATTCAATATTGCCATCAGAAAGACAGCGTACCATATCCCCGGTTTTATAAATGCGGCTGTTGTATCCGGTTTCTTTTTGTTCCGAAGTCTGGAAAGGATTATTAATAAAACGCTCCTGTGTCATTTCAGGATTATTCAGGTATCCTCTTGCAATACCTGCTCCACCTACATAGAGCTCTCCGACACCACCCGGAGGAATCAGTCGAAGATGAGCATCTAAAACATATACTGTAGTACTGGTAACAGGAGTTCCAATCGGTATCGTTACGGTTTCCGCAGAAGGAAGTTCCTTACAGTCGTATCCCGTAGCATATGTAGTGCTCTCACTAGGTCCATACATATGTAATAACTGAACATGGCTGTATTCGGATTTAAATTTATGTACATGGGATACGGAAACCTTTTCTCCGCCAAACAAAACACATTTTAATCCTGATATCCAGTCTCTTTTCTCTTCAACCAAAGAATTGAAAAGTGCTGTCGTTACAAAAAATATAGAAATATTTTGCTCTGTAATTGCCTTTCCTAAGCTGTCAACATCTAATACGGTTGCAGCTGGTTGCAGCACCAGAGTTGCTCCGTTGCAAAAAGCACCAAAAATATCAAAAACAGAAGCATCAAATACAAAGCTGGATACATTCAGAAACCGATCGTTCTCCCGAATAGAAATATAGTTGGTATTTTCTACCAGCCTGTTTATGTTTTTATGCTCAATCATTACCCCTTTAGGCTTTCCTGTAGTTCCACTGGTATAGATTACATAAGCAAGGTTGTTGACTGTAACTTTTGTGAAAGGATTTGTTTTGTTATTGTTTTCGTTGATTTCCTGCTGTATTATAGGATTATCCAAGGCAAAAATGTTGACTTTCTTATCTCTCAGGCAACTAAGAAGATGAGCGCTATGTTCTTCATTACAGATCACAATATCAGCATTGGTATCTTCCAGCATATGAATTATTCTGTCTGAAGGATATGACGGATCTACGGGAACATATGCCGCCCCTGTTTTTAGTACAGCAAGGAGGGCTATCAGCATATTTTCGGACCTATCTATGCATAAAGGAATCAAATCATCAGGTTGAATATCATACTGTTTCAGCAGATAATTAGCCAGACTGTTGGCTTTTTCATTAAGCTCTCTGTAGGAAAGTTCCGTTCCCTGAAATACTAAGGCAATATGATCCGGATTTTTTTCAACCTGATGTTCAAACAAGCCATGAATGGTCATCTCTGACTGGCTTGCTCTATATTTATCGTTCCATTCTTCTGCAATTTCTTTCTTCAGATCTTCCGGGATGAATTTTAATCCTGAAAGCTCAATATCCTGCTGCCCATCATACATGGCTATCTGACCAAGTAAAAACAGATAAGTATTCATCATACTATTGGCCGTCTCTTTTGAAAAGATAGATTTAGCATAATTAAACATTCCCCGGATTGTATCTCCGCCATCATCGATCATGGTAGTGAGGTCGAATTTAGCTACCTGATACTCTACTTTGCCATCAAAAGGATAGAATAAGGATTCTTCATCATCTGCAGACAAAATGTCTCCAAAGTTCTGAAGTCCAAACATAACCTGAAATAAAGGATGTCTGGAAGAATCATGCTCTATACCAAGCTCATCAACCAATTTTTCAAATGGAAGATCCTGATGCGACTGGGCATCAGTTATCGATTTTGATACCTCCAGAATGAAGTCTTTCAGATTCTGCTGTGGATCTATTTTTTCCCTCAAAGCAAGCATATTCACAAAGAAGCCGATCACATCTTCGAGACCTGCATGGTGACGGTTAGCAATCGGGCTGCCTACCACAATATCATCCTGCCCCGAATAAGCGGATAACATCAGGTAATATCCACTCAGCATCACACTGTATAAACTTACCCCAAGGTTTTTAGAAAGGGTTCTCAGTCCATTTGCCTGATCTGTATCCAGATCAAAGTATAAATTCTCTCCTTCATAAGATATCTGAACCGGTCTATGAAAATCTATAGGTAGCTCAAGGTTCTGGAAGTCATCCAATCTATTTTTCCAGTAGCTGATCTGCTTGTCAAGACGTTCTCCCGTAAGGTAATCACGCTGCCATAGCGCAAAGTCTTTATATTGAATCTTTAAGGACGGCAGCTCCGGTATCTCTTTTCCGGTTAGCTTCTCATAAACTGTAGTAATCTCGTTCAGGAAAATATCTGTAGACCAACCATCAAAGGCGATGTGATGGATGACAACGGATAAGTAGTAATGCCTTTCAAACCTGAAAAAATGGACATCTACAGGGATTTCTTCATTCAGACGGAAGATTTTGCCTGCCCGCTTATTGATATATTCTTCTAATTGTTCTCTGGTCTCTGCTTCCGTCATTCTGAATTCCGGAATACTATCAATAACCAACTGATAGCCAATACCATCCCCTGTAGTTCTGATGATAGAACGCAATATTTCATGCCGTCTTATTACCGATTCTAACGCCTTTTGAAAAAGTTCCAACTGTATATTTTCATTCAGTTTCAGGGTTACCGGCACATTATACGCACTGCTTCCCCCTTCATAAGACTCTATAAACCAAAGCCTTTCCTGTGCAAATGACAATCGTTGTTCCTCCTCGGAATTCACCTGTACCGGAGCAATATGTATTTCTTCTTCAGCAGTGATCCCACTGCTCAGAATACCTGCAAGAGAAGCAATTGTTTTATGATTAAATACCATAGAAACATTTACCTGAATATCCAGAACCTGTCTGATCTTACCGATAAGTTTGATCACCATGATACTGTTCCCGCCCAATCTGAAGAAATCATCATAGATACTTATATTACCTGCATCAATATTCAATACTTCTCCATAGATCGTACAAAGTTGTTGCTGAACTTCATTCTGCGGTGCAATATATTCTTTGTTGCCTGTAAATTCAGGTTCCGGTAAAGCTTTTCTGTCTAATTTACCATTGATTGTTAATGGTAAGGATATTAAATGAATGAAGATATTGGGTATCATATATTCCGGCAAAACTTCTGCAAGGTGATCTGATAAGAGATTTGAATCTATTACCGAATCGGAAACATAGTATCCCACAAGATATTTTAAGCCAGATTTATTTTCTTTTGCAAGAACTGCTGCCTGTTTTATTTCAGGATATTCCAAAAGTCTGTTTTCGATCTCACCCAATTCTATCCTGTAACCCCGGATTTTGACCTGGAGATCATTTCTGCCAATATATTCCAGTTCACCATTGGATAGCCAACGGACCAAATCTCCTGTTTTATATAAGCGTCCGTTCTCACCTCGTTTCTTCTGCTCTTCTGTCTGAAAGGGATTGGCTATGAATCGTTCTGCCGTAAGCTCTGCCCTATTGAGATAACCTCTGGCGATTCCCGCTCCACCGATATAAAGTTCTCCGACAGCTCCCATAGGAACCATAGACTGATGGGTATCAAGAACATATAAAGCCATATTGGACACAGGTCCACCAATATTTAATGGATTATAATCGTTTTTGTATTCATGAAAGGTAGCGCATACGGTTCCTTCAGTAGGACCATATTCATTGATAAGAATAAGATCTTCAATATTTTTATCCAGGGCCGGGAAACTTTCCCCACCGGCAAAGATCAACTTCAATGAGGAGCCCTGGTCAACGACCTCCCGCAATAAAACCGGCGGAATAAAGGAAACTTCAATATTGTTGTCTTTAATATATTCATTCAACTCTCCTACTGAAGTTCTGAGATCATTGCTATACAGCCATAAGGTATTTCCATTGCACAGAACCGGGAAAGCTTCATACACAAAGGCATCAAATACATAATTTGAGTAGCAGCCCACTTCCTGATAATCTTCAAGCCGGTGTGCTTTAATCATTGATTTAATGAGGTTTACCACTCCGTTATGTTCAATCATAACTCCTTTCGGCAAACCTGTCGTTCCGCTCGTATAAATAACATACGCCAGATTATTGGAGGTAACTCCGGTTGCAGGGTTATCTGATTCTACAGTTTCAAGGAAAGCTTTAAAAGCAACAGCATCCAGGGATATACATTCTACTCTTTCTATTTTATCTGCTGTACCTTCTTCTGTAAGCACTATTCCTGCTCCAGAATCTTCCAGAATATGACTTATTCTGTCTGCAGGATATGACGGATCCATCGGAACATAGGCTGCTCCGGCTTTTAATACTGCCAAAATAGCAATCACGATATTTTCGGAACGCTTAAGGCATAATGGAATCAGATCATCCGGCTGAAGGTTATAGGTTTCAAGGAGATAGTTGGCTAAACGGTTGGCCCTCTCATTCAACTCTTTATAGGATAATTTAACATCCTGATAAACCAGAGCAGTACGGTCTGGACTTATGGCTGCCTGAGCTTCAAACAATTCATGGATGGTTTTATCGGAAGGGAATTCATTCCGGGTATTATTCCATTCTTCTGTTATTTGTTTGTATTGTTTTTCTGAAAGATAAGACAGGTCACCCAATCTGATGTCAGGATTTTCAAGCAATTGGTTGAGTACTGTTTCCATTCCTTCGATCAGCTGCTTCATCATGGTCTCTTCAAATAAAAGCCCTTCATAATTTAGAATGAGTGAAACCTGGTCACCCCGCTCATAGGCAACTATTCCTAATGGATAATCCAGTTTTTCTACAGCATCTTTAAATACAAATCCCAACTCAACATGGCTATCTTTTCCTTTAGAAACAGGATAGTTCTCATAAACAAACAGACTGCTGAAGATCCGGCGTGCATCATGATGAAGTCCGGCAAGGCTTATATTAGAGTGTGTATTGAGTTCACTGATCATCTCCTGTAATGCTATGATCTGATCTGATATTTTTCCTTCTTTATGGGTAACTATCAAGGGTAAGGTATTGATATAAAGCCCTGCAGAAGATTCTATATTATCTATCGGCAAACTTCTTCCGGATACCGTAGTTCCTACAACAGTGTTGTCTGAGCCACTGTAAAGGCTCAACTGATTATGCCACAGATACTGAAGTACAGCATTGATGGTAAAGCCATGGTCTTTGGTATAGTTTTTTAAAGCATTATACTGCTCACCAGTGATCAGCAAGGTTACCTTCTGATGGTCTTTAATCTGACGATAATTTCCCAGATCAACATGCTTTTGAGAATCTTTGACAAGGCTGCCCAGATCTTCCTGATCTTCCAGCAACTTCATATAATGATCCCAGAAACGGCGTCCATTTTCTTTATGATCCTGGAGGTACTTTTGGGTATTGGCATAGGCATGGTCTACTGCTAACTCCGGCTTCTCATTTCTGGTGAGCGAAAAATAAGTATCATGGATACTGTTTAATATGATAGGCAAGCTCCACCCATCCTGTATGGAATGGTGGTTACTGAATAAGCAGCTGTACTGTTTTTCGTCCCGTTTGAACAGATATACTCTGAACAGGCTTCCTTTTGATAAATCATATCCTTCAAAGCGGTCTTTTTGGGTGATTTCCCGGATCTGTTCTTCCTGATCTCTCTGATCTAAAGTACTGATGTCTTCATAGCGCCAGTCTACATTTCCTGTTTTATCAATAACCTGAACAATCTCTCCGTTCCAATCAAACCGGAGGCGTAGTGACGGATATTGATACTGGGTAAGTTCCCATGATTGCTGAAGCTTCTGAACGTCTATGGCGCTGTGGTAATCCCACATCAACTGTACACGATAAGCATCATCAGTTTCACCTTGTTTTAATGCATGATATACAAAACCTTCCTGCAAGCTGTTGGCAAGATATACTCCTTCTATTTCACCCCGTTCCTGAATGTCAGATAACTGATCCTGACTGACAATATAATCTACATCAGATGGAGTAAGGTAGCTTCTGCTTTCTTCAGACAGATAGGTAATGTGTGCGTCTAAATGTTTTTTAAAGCTTTCCGATAAAAATCTGATATGATCTCCTGACAAATAGCCTGAAATTTCGAAGCGAAGCTGTCCGTTGGTCACAGCTCCGTTGATACTGATCAGATGACTGTCTTTATTAGAAATCCCAATTCCTGAGCCACTGTCTTCAGCTGCAATAAACCAATTTTTATCTATTCCTGTTTCCTGATCCAGCTGGCCTAGGTAATTGAAGGCAATTCCTGGCAATGAACGTTGTGTATAGCCAATAAGGCTTCCATAACCAATACCATTGTTTGGAATGTATCTTAATGATTCTTTTGTCAAAACAACAGTATCTCTGATGTCTTTTTCTGTTTTCAACAATAACGGATACATGGAAGTAAACCAACCTACCGTTCCGATAATATCAAGATTGCGGAATATTTCTTCCCTACCATGTCCTTCCAGCAATATGGCATGATGCTGCTCTCCGGTAAGATCTGTGAGAGCAGAGGATAAGGCAGATAATAATACATCATTGATCTGGGTTCTATAAACATGATGACTTCCTCTAATCAAGGTTTCTGTCATTTCTTTATCCAGTATCAGACTGCTATGATGATAGTCTTCAGTAATCACAGTGCTCAGAACACCGTTGTTTTCTTCCACTTTATCTGCGATATTGTTCCAGTAAGCACGTTCTTTTTCTCTGGAATCCTGATGTTCAGATTGATAGTTTTGTATAGCATTTACCCATTGACGGTAGCTGCTTCCTTTCTGAGAAGCTTTAAACTCATCTCCCTGTTCAAGAGTTTGGTAAATGTTCTTCAGATCTTCAGTAATGATCCGCCAGCTTACTGCATCAATGATCAGATGGTGCAGGGCAAAATAAATCCTCGCACTGCCATCCTGATAACCGTCAATATATCCAATCTGGTATAAAGGTCCCGTTTCTATATCAAAATGAGACTGCCATTCTGTAAAGATTCTGGATAAATCATCTTTACTCAGCCCGGAAGCATCAAGGTAGTTGACCTTTACTGTCGGAATTCCATCATAGTGCTGCGTATACCCTTTCTCAGTTTTTTTGTACTGAAGCCTGAAGGCATCATGTCTTTCTATTAAATGGTATACGGATTTCTCTAAAATTCCTTTCTGAAGCTCAGGAACATGGATCAGGAATGCCTGGTTCCAGTGATTGAAACCTGGTAAATAACCTTCTGCTTTCTGATTAAAGAACCAATCCTGAATAGGGAGTAATGGTACTTCTCCTTGCAGTAATCCTTGCTCAGATATATTTACTTCTGTTTCTTCGTTTTCTCCTTTTTCTTCTATTAAAAGGGACAATAAAGCGATGGTTCTGGAGCTGAAGATCTCTTTAACGCTTAGTCTTATACCTAATTGCTGTCGGATTCTTCCTACCAGCTGAATGCTGATAATACTATCTCCTCCAAGTCTGAAGAAGTCATCATAGATACCAATATTTTCTGCATCAATTCCTAAAACATCTCCATAAATAGCACAGAGTTTCTGATGAAGTTCTGTTTCCGGCGCAACATATTCTTTACTACCTGTGAACTCCGGTTCCGGCAGGGCTCTTCGGTCCAGCTTTCCATTGATCGTTAACGGCAAGGATATTAAATGTACAAAAGCGCCTGGGATCATATATTCCGGTAAAGCTTCTGAAAGGTATTCCGATAGTTGGATTGAGTCTATCTTTGAATCAGAAACATAGTATGCTGCAAGGTATGGTAAGCCGGATTTATTTTCTTTGGCTAGTACCGCGACCTGTTTTATTGCAGGATATTCCAGCAGTCTGTTTTCTATCTCTCCCAGCTCTATCCTGTATCCTCTTATTTTTACCTGAAAATCATTTCTTCCAATATATTCCAATGCTCCGGAAGGTAACCAACGCACCAGATCTCCTGTTTTATAAAGTCTGTTATTGTGACCCAGCTTCTTCTGATCCTCTGTCTGGAAAGGATTACTGATGAAGCGTTCTTTTGTCAGATCTCGCCTGTTCAGATAGCCTCTGGCAATCCCGGCCCCACCTATATACAGCTCGCCTACAGCTCCTATTGGAACCGGACGATGGTAACCATCTAAAACATAAACGGTCATATTACCGATCGGGCCACCAATATTGATGGGATTATGGTCTTCATTATAATGATGAAGTGTAGCACATACCGTACTTTCCGTAGGGCCATATGCATTGATGACATCTATTCCGTATTCTTCGTATACCGCCATTACCTGTGGGTTGGTAATATCTCCGGCTACGACAAGCTGTTCTAACGGAAGAATATGTTCCCGGGTCAAAAGTACCGGCGGAATCGTCGCTATACTGATTTTATTTTCCCAGATGTATTGTTGTAAAGAAGAAAGATCAGTCTGAGTTTCTTTATCCAACAGATAAATACTTTGTCCATAAGTAATAACAGGATACAATTCCGCAACGTGGGCATCAAACACATAATTGGCATACCACAACGCATTTTTGTGCTGAGAAGCATCAGGTTCTTCGGAGGTAAATCCATATTCTTTAGCATGTTGCTGTATCAGGTTGATTACTCCTTTATGCTCTACCAGTACTCCTTTGGGAAGACCTGTGGTTCCACTGGTATAGATCACATAGGCAAGGTTCTCAGAGGTAACTTTTGTAACCGGATTGTCTGATTTTGTAGTTTCAAGAAGTGCTTTAAAAGCAACCTCATCTAAAGAAATTTTATCTAAAGCTGAATTCTGCAGTTTTTCTATGGTACTTTCCTTACCGATTACCAATCTTGCACGGGTATCCTGAAGGATATGTTCTATTCTTTCTGCAGGATAGGACGGGTCCATCGGTACATATGCTGCACCGGATTTTAATACCGCTAAAATAGCAATCAGCATATGTTCGGAACGATCCAGGCATAATGGAACCAGCTCTTCCGGTTGAAGGGAATAAGTCTGGATCAGATAGTTCGCCAACTGGTTAGCCCGATCATTTAATTCTCTGTAAGACAACCTAATATCCCGATATACCAAAGCGGTCTGATCCGGTGTTTTTTCAACCTGATCTTCAAATAATCTATGAATGGTCTTATCTGATGGATATGCTGATTCGGTAAGGTTCCAGTTTTCTGTAATCTCTTTCTGACTGTATTCATCCAGAAGACTAAAGTTACTGATTTTAAAAACTTTGGATTCTTCCATCCCTATATTCGCAATCTGTTCCAAAAGCAATACATAGGTATTCTTCATCCTCAAAACAGTCTCTTTATTGAAGAGAGACACTGCATAGTTGAATATTCCTGTAATAACTTCCTGCCCATCATCAATCATTGTCGTCAGATCAAACTTAGCCGCATGATAGTCTATTTCCCCATCAAAAGGAGAAAATATAGATTGTTCACTGCTCATTTCTCTTCCAAAACTCTGAAGGCCAAACATCACCTGAAATACCGGATGACGGGACATATCCTGCTCTACTTCAAGCTCCTCGACCAGTTTTTCAAAAGGAAGATCCTGATGGGACTGAGCTTCTGTTACTGAATCCGATATCTGTACAATGAAATCTTTAAGGTTCTGATCACCATTCGTATTTCCTCTCAGCGCCAATGTATTGACAAAGAAACCGATAATATCCTCAAGACCTGCATAGTGACGATTGGCAATCGGGCTTCCTACCACAATATCATCCTGTCCCGAATACGCTGATAACATGAGATAATATCCGCCAAGCATCACGCTGTATAAGCCAACTCCAAGCTCTCTGGAAATTCTTCTCAATCCTGAGGCTACATCGGGAGAAAGACTGAAATAGATTGCAGCTCCCTCATAAGAAATTTGAGCAGGACGTTTGAAATCCAGTGGTAGATTCAGTGATTCAAAGCCCTCCAACACATTCTTCCAATAGCCAATCTGTTTTTTAAGAGTTTCTCCGGTTAGATAATTTCTCTGCCATAAAGCAAAATCTTTGTATTGAATTTTGAGTTCCGGAAGCTGGTGTGCTTCACCTTTCATTAAACTTTCGTAAACAGACTGTACTTCTTTCAGAAATAGATCTATCGACCAACCATCAAAAGCAATATGATGAACAACAACAGACAGATAGCTCTGTTCTTTCAGCTTAAATATGTTTATCTCTATAGGAAGTTCATCTTCCAAACGGAAAACCTTATTGGCACAGCTGTTTATTAAATTTTCAAGCTCTTCTCTTGTTTCTGCTTCTACCATGTTCAATTTCGGAATAAGATCTGTAACAAGCTGATAACCTATTCCTTTTTCGGAAGAATGAATTACGGAACGAAGCACCTCATGACGCATGATTACCGTTTCCAGTGATTGCTGAAGTAGCTCCAGCTCTATATCCTTTTTCAGGATGAATGCCATTGGAACGTTATAGGCATTGCTTCCGCCTTCATACGCTTCAATAAACCAGAGCCTTTCTTGGGCAAAAGATAAGCGCTGCTCCTCTGGCGAAGAAACTTCCACAGGAACAATACTGATATTCTCACCACCTTCAGTTTCAGTTTCCAGAAAAGAAGACAAAGAGGCTATCGTTTTATGGCTAAATACGGATGCCACCTGGACATGCAGATCGAGCTGATTCTTGATTTTACTGATCAGCTTTATAGCCATGATGCTGTTTCCACCCAGTCTGAAAAAATCATCATGGATACTGATAGATTCCGGATCAAGCCCCAATATTTCTCCATAGACCTGAGACAGATTTTTCTGCAATTCATTTTCAGGGGCAGTATATTCACTGATCCCGGTAAATTCCGGTTCCGGTAAGGCTTTTCTGTCCAGTTTTCCATTGACAGTCAACGGAAGATTTTCAAGATGCACATATACATTCGGAATCATGTATTCAGGTAAAGCCTCTGCCAGGAATGCCGAAAGCTCTTGTTCCTCTATTACAGTATCAGATACATAATACCCGGCAAGGAAAGCCATACCGGCTTTATTTTCTTTGAGAAGTACTACAGACTGTCTCACCTGAGGATATTCCTGTAACCTGTTCTCTATCTCTCCCAATTCAATTCTATAGCCCCGGATTTTAACCTGAAAATCGTTACGTCCGAGATATTCGATATTTCCATCCTGAAGCCATCGGACAAGATCACCTGTTTTGTACAGCCTTCCATTTTTTCCATTGATCTTCTGTATTTCCGTTTGGAAAGGATTCAAAAGAAAACGCTCCGAAGTCAGTTCCGGCCTGTTCAGATATCCTCGTGCAATCCCATCGCCTCCTATATAGAGCTCACCGATAGCGCTCACAGGAACCGGACGAAGACTGGAATCCAGCACATAAGCGGAATCATTGCCTACAGGATGTCCTATCAGATGAACATCTCCTTGTTTTACCTGCTTGAAAGTCGCATAGATAGTAGCTTCAGTAGGCCCGTAAAGATTATACAGAGTGGTATATTCTGACCAGTATTTTCCGGTTTCGTAATCGCATGGTTCTCCTGCATACAATAACCCTTTCAGTGAAGGATAATCGATTCTTGGTAATACAGATAACATGACTGGCGGCAGATAGGCATAGGCAATTTCGTTAGATAACAGATATCGGCTGATGGAATCCGCATCTTTTTTAATAGCTTCATCCAGCAGGTGTAACTCGTTCCCATATAATAGCGTGTTGAAAAACTCAGACACGGAAACATCAAATGCATAAGAGGTATAAGCTGTTATTTTTTCTCCTTTACTGAATCCATAAGCTTCCCTTACCTGGGTCACGACATTGATCACATTGTGGTGTTCTATCATCACTCCTTTAGGCATTCCCGTAGTTCCACTGGTATAGATCACATAGGCCAGATTATCTGATCCTGCTTCGGTAGCAGGATTATCAGAAGCTGTTTTTTCAAGGACTGTTTTGAATGCAATATCATCTAAGGATATGACCTCTATATTTTCTACCGCTTCTATCTTATGTAATAAACTTTCTTCTGAAAGGACTACTTTCGCAGCAGTATCATTAAGGATATGTCGGATCCTATCCGCAGGGTATGACGGATCCATAGGAACATAGGCTGCCCCAGCTTTTAATACCGCCAAAATGGCAATCAGCATATTTTCAGAACGTTCAAGGCATAGTGGAATCAGATCATCCGGCTGAGGCCTGTAGGTCTCTATCAGATAGTGGGCAATACGGTTGGCTCGCTCGTTTAATTCATGATAGGACAAGGTAATATCCTGGTATACCAATGCCGTATGGTGCGGCGTTTTTTCAACCTGCTCTTCAAACAGCTTATGGATGGTTTGCCCTTCGGAATAAGGGAGCCCCATGATATTCCAGTCTTCTGTTACGTTTTTATAGGTCGGGTCTGAGATGAGACTCAGACTCCCTATTGATCTGCTTACTTCTTGTTCATCTCTGCTGCCCACAAGCTGTTCTAAAAACAGCAGATAGGTTTCTTTCATCCTTGTAATGGTCTCTCTGTTGAAAAGAGATACAGCATAGTTGAATATGCCTTTAAGTGTTTCCCCATTGTCATAGATCATCATCATCAGATCAAATTTTGCTGCCTGATAATCTATGTTTCCGTCAAAAGGATGAAGTACCACATCATGATGATCAGAAGAATTAGCTTCATCAAAACTATGAAGTCCAAACATTACCTGAAAAATCGGATGTCTTGAAGTATCCTGCTCCACTCCCAGCTCTTCAACCAGTTTTTCAAAAGGCAGGTCCTGATAGGATTGCGCTTCTATGATCGATTGGGATACCTGCAGAATAAAGTCTTTTATATTTTGTTCCGGATTTATTTTCTCCCTTAATGCCAGGGTATTCGCAAAAAAGCCAATCATATTTTCAAGCCCCACATGATGACGGTTGGCCACGGGACTTCCTACGATGATATCGTCCTGACCTGAGTAAGCAGACAACATAAGATAGTATCCACTTAGGATTACACTGTATAAGCTTACTTCCAGATCTTTAGAAAGTTCCTTCAGTTTTGAAACAAGATCGGAAGATAAATCAAAATATTCGGTTGCTCCCGCATAGGAAACATGTGCCGGCCTTTTGAAATCCAGAGGGATATTCAATGTCTGAAATCCTTCAAGTTTATTTTTCCAATATATTTTCTGTTGATCCAGCCTTTCACCTGTAAGATAGCTTCTCTGCCATAAAGCAAAGTCCTTATATTGAGCTTTCAAAACAGGTAATTCCGGAGTTTTTTCTTCTTCAAAAGCATTATAAATACTGCTCAGTTCCTTTACAAAGATTTCTGAAGACCACCCATCAAATGCGATGTGATGGATAACAACTGACAGATAATATTCATTTTTCAGCTTTAAAATTTTCCCTTCTACCGGAAGCTCTTTCTCCAGATGAAAAACTTTATTGGCCATGCGGTTGATCACCTTGTCAAGCTCTTCTCTCGTAAACACTTCTCTCATATGAAGCTCAGATTTTTGTTCAGTAACTTCCTGGTATCCCACACCGTCATCCGTTGTACGGATAATACTGCGCAGTATTTCATGACGCTGCATTAATAATTGAAAGGATTTTTCAAGAATATTGATCTGAACATGCTTACCCAACCTGAAAACCATCGGAATATTATATGCACTGCTCCCCCCTTCATAAGATTCTATAAACCAAAGTCTTTCCTGAGCAAATGATAATCTGTACTCTTCAGGAGCATTGACTTTTGCCGGGGTAAGACCGATCTCTTCTTCAAGGGTGCTTTCTGGTAAAACATTCACCAAAGAGGCAATCGTTTTATGGTTAAATACCATGGATACATTGACAGGAAATCCTAATTCCTGTTTGATTTTACTGATCAGCTTAATGGCCATGATACTGTTTCCGCCTAATCTGAAGAAGTCATCATGAATGCTGATGTAAGCAGAATCAAGTCCCAATATTTCACCATAAATCCTGGCAAGTCTTTCCTGCAGCTCATTTTCAGGTGCCACATATTCCCTGTTTATCTTAATCTCAGGTTCAGGTAGCTGCTTTCTATCTAATTTACCGTTAATAGTAAGCGGCAATGCTTTTAAATGAACAAAAGCGGTAGGTATCATATACTCCGGCAAGGTTTCGGATAAAAACGTTGTGAGTTTCTCTTCATTTTGTTCGGTATCGGATACATAATATCCGACAAGGTATTTCATGCCTGCGGCATTGTCTTTGGCCAGAACTACCGCTTGTTTTATACCGGGATAATGTACCAGTCTGTTTTCGATCTCTTCCAGCTCGATACGATATCCTCTTATTTTTACCTGAAAGTCATTACGCCCGATGTATTCGATATTTCCATCTCCCAGCCAACGGACAAGATCTCCGGTTTTGTAGAGTCTCTCATTTATTTTTTCATTCTTCTGCTCTTCCGTTTGGAAAGAGTTATATATAAACCGCTCTGCTGTAAGATCAGGTCTGTTCAGATAGCCTCTGGCAATATTGTTTCCTCCAACGTAAAGCTCTCCAATAGCTCCTACAGGTACAGGGATGAGGTTTCCATCCAGTATATAAGCTGTGGTATTTCCAATCGGGCGTCCGATCAGATGTACATCTCCGTGTTTTACCTGTTTGTAAGCCACATAGATCGTAGCCTCCGTAGGTCCATAGAGATTATAAAGAACCATATGCTCTGACCAATATTTTCCAGTCTCATGATCGCACGGTTCTCCTGCATACAGCAGCCCTTTCAGAGAGGGATATTCTATCCGTGGTAAAACGGAAAGCATTACCGGCGGCAAATAGCTGTAAGCAATCTCATTGGACAGCAGATATTGGCTGATAGAATCTGCGTCTTTCTTGGTAACCTCATCCAGTATATGAAGCTCATTGCCATACAGCAAAGCATTGAAAAATTCTGATACCGATACATCAAACACATAAGATGTATAAGCCGTCATTTTTTCTCCCTCACTAAAACCATAAGCCTCTCTAACCTGATCTACGGCATTCACTACGTTTCTGTGTTCTATCATGACACCTTTGGGAAGCCCTGTGGTTCCGCTGGTATAGATCACATACGCAAGATTCTCAGGACTTACTCCTGTCACAGGATTTTCTCCATCCTGCATTTTGAGGACATTTTGAAAAGAAGTATCATCTAAAGAAATAGCATTTATCTCTTTATCTTGTAATAAATTTATCGTTTTTTCCTGCGCCAGGACAATTTTTGCTCCGGTATCCCTGAGAATATGCTCAATCCTGTCTGCAGGATAAGATGGATCCATAGGAACATAGGCTGCTCCTGCTTTTAATACTCCCAGAATGGCAATAACCATATATTCGGAACGCTCCAGGCATAATGGCACCAGATCATCCGGCTGAAGATGATAATTGCTGATGAGATAGTGAGCCAGACGATTTGATCTCTCGTTCAGTTCCTGATAAGAAAGCCTTGTATTCAGATATACCAGCGCAGTCTGCTCCGGCGTTTTAACGACCTGCTCTTCAAAGAGCTCATGAATGCTTTTTTTCAAATGATCAGGAGCCATTCTGGAATTCCAATCATGAACTATGGTCTGATAGGTATGATGATCAATCAGTTTATAATCGGCTATTAAACGATCTGTAGATCCTGCCAAAAGATCTTCAAGGATATTGATAAATAGTTGTTTAAATAGCTCTGTAAAATTGGAGACCAGCTCATAATCAAGCTCATCGTTGTTGCTCTTGATCCTATAGTTGAGCTGTTCATTTCTTATTTCCTGTTCAAAAGCCAGTTTCCCGATCAGATCTACATTAAGGGCTTTATTAATGACTACTTCATCCACTCCTTCGTATTGAATGGGTCCGTCTTTAAGATTGGTCTGGACAAATGCCAATTCAAATATATTCAATTCCGGAGCATAGCGAATAATCTCCCCTATAGGGAGGTATTTTGCTTTACTGGACTTGGATTCATTAATGTATTCTATACCATCATTTATAAGATCCTCGAGTGTGGTTTCCGCAGTAAATCTATAGTCTTTTAGAATCGTATTGATATGGGCTCCAAAAATAAAAGCCTGCCCTTCTTTAATTCCAATAGGATAATTAAGTGCTAAATTATTGACTCCCGAAAGCCTGTGTAATAAAATCGCAAATACCAATTGCCCAAAACTATAGGGTGAAAGTTGATACCCTTTATCCAGTTGTTTTAGTTTTTGAAAAACTACCTTTGAAAAAGTAAACCGAAACTCAGCGATAGGAAGAATATCAGAGCTCTTCTGATCATCTTTGTATGAAAATTGGGAAGCTTTTAAAAAACTCAGATCTGTATTTTCTATTTCCCTAAGGTGCTTTTCCCAGAAATGACGCATTTCTGATCCTTTTTCTTCCAGAATACCACTGAAGTAATGATTCAGTTTTTCATGTAAATTTTTCTGTTCCTGCAGATCGATTTTATTTTTGTGACCGGGATCATTATAATAAAGCCCCAGCTCTATTGCCATTTCATCAAGGCTCAATCCGTCCAAAAGAATATGAGGTAATATATAGACAATCCTGTAGCTCTCTTCATCCAGCTTGATCACATAAAATCTAGCCAGAAAATCATTTTCCAGATCAAAGGGTTGTAAAGCGAGCTTTACAATTTCTTCAGGATTTGTTTCATGAGAAATACCCGTTAAAATCTGAGCACTTTCAGACAATTGCGGTCTCCGTTTCCAGTACAGATTTTCTGGTTCACCTGCCACATTACAATTGAGCAACAGATTATTGTTAACAAATCTTACTAAGCTTGAATTCAGTCTCTCAATATCTATTGAGCCGGACATAGTTTGATCAAAAGTGATATTATAATCGCTTCTGGAAGGATTCAGCATCCATTCGTTATAAAAAATTGATTGATATGGAGTGAGCTTCATAAAAAATGTTTCCATGATGATAGAGGCGTATTAGGTTAGGGTTGAGTAGTTTTTATTATTCACTACATATTGAAATAATTGTTTATAACAATAATGTATGCTTTAAAAACAACAGCATCTGAAAAGCTTTTGCTCTGTAAAGCATGTCTTGAATAACATCTGAGTTTTGGAATTGAAAGAAGTTTGCGCTGATGTGCAGTTGGCGGGCAATCACTGTCTATTAGAGTTCAGGTTTTATCTTTACCTTCAATAGAAATGAAAGCGCATCATTAGTTTTTACATGATTTTTAATCACTTTGGGTAGCCGCCAACAAAGTCAAGGGCTACCCTCTGGTGATTGATGATTATAATTTTTTTATTCTTTAATACAACGAACAGTTTGTCCTAATGCTTTATCTCCTCCGGACGAGCTTACACCTCCTCCAAATCCTGGAATCGTTATCATAAAAGATGATGGGGCCGGTGGCGTGGTTGGACTTGTACTGGTCCAATATCTACCCGATTTCGCTGCTGAAAGGGAATTAACGGTTCCAAAATTGTTATTACGAAATCCCGTAGCAGGTAGTGCCAGTTTACTAGCTGCAGCAGCATCAGCACCAGAGGTACCTACTGCAATATTAAAGAAGTTTTGCCATTCTGCTTCTGAAGGAACCTTAAAGCCAACAGGGCATGGATTATTGGCTGAAGAACCATCTTGCCATAATGTTCCGCTTTGCGTTTGTCTCCAATCAGCACCCAGGATAAACAAAGGATTTGCAGGATTATCAGCTGCTACATTTGTCGTTCCGTAAACTCCTGTACCCGTATCTGCATTGGTCCATGTGATCAGGTCATGCCCGTCCGGCTTTCTTCCCCATTGGAATAACGAACCAAATGCTTTGAAATCAACTGCTGAAGCGGCTTGCTGTGCAATATTGAAAGAAGGGCTTTGCGTATTCGTATAATCCGCTCCAAGATTGTTATTCAGCCATACCTTTCCATCCTCCGCCTGTACCGGAAGATAAAGGAAGTTATGGTTAAAAGCTCCCTGATTGTCAGGCTGGTTAAACATTCTGTCCGGAATTCCGGCAATAATACGAACTTCATATCCTTTCTGTGTTCCCTGATTAGGCATCAGGAATCTTCCCAGCAGTACTCCGAGATAGTCATTTCCTATTCCGGCATTGATATCCAGTTTACGGGCATTCAATGTTGCTACTTCAGATTTAAGGGTTGCTGTAATTGATTTTGTTGAAGTATTATAAGACTGAGAACTCCATGAAAGGGTAATATTTCTGGAAATACCATCTTCTGTAAGATTAGCAGGCACATTAATAGTCTGGCTCCATGCTCCGATAGTCCCATTTCCTGTTGCTGTTGCCGGAATATGAACCGTTAACCCAGAAGTAGGAATAACTCCCTGAAGATCAACCAATGTTTCATTTATTCCATCTGCCGGTACAGGTCTGGCAGTAGTAGCAGGGCCTGTAGGTGTTGTAAATGGAGAATAATCCTGATCTAATATAGAAGCTATAAAATATCTTCCCTCCAGCGTAATATTAGATGGGATGATCGGAGTTCCAGGATTTACAGGAATAGAAATGGTAGAACATGTACTTCCATTCACAGTGATACTAAATACTGCTGTTCCGGAAGCAATAGGGAAACCCGTAACTGAGAATTGCAAGCTTCCGTTTCCAACTGCAAAAGTACCTGGTGCCAATGTAGCAGTCAATCCATTAGACTGAATCGTCTGTCCTGGATATGCGCTTCCATCCCCACCAGTATAAGGAATTGTTAAGGTTCCGGTATAAGATTGCCCCTGAGTTGCAGTAGGAGGAGCAAATACGGCAGAGGCACATGTTAAAGCGAACTCAGGATTGTCTTTCCAGAAACACTGAGACCAGGCACCTCCTTGAAATGCCTTTACGCATTGTTCTTCTACATCATAAATTAGCATTCCGTTAACTGGATTGGCAATAGCCCCTGTATTAGGAACTCTGTTCAATAGTAAGCTCTTGTTTGTAGAACCCAATTCCAGGTCTGCACTTAGATTTGGATTAGGTTGATTAATCCCAACCTGTGCTACTGCAAATGAGCACAAACTAAAATAGATGGGTAATAATAATTTTTTTTTCATTTTTTAATTTGTTGTGGTTTAATAAAATTGTCAATAAAATAGGCTTGCCTTTTCAATTGCAAAAGCATAATGATATAGTAAAGATTCTGGTAAATCAATCCGTGAAGCTTTAATCTAAATGAAAAGTTCTTATCCCTACCTAATCAAAATTGAAGGTATACCATCAATTTTTAAATGAGTTTATACAGAGTATTCCTTATTTAGATTTAGATTGATATTGAAGAAATTATCAGAATTTACCGGAATTATTTATTTTATATACATTATTTGGCAGCAGCTGAGCATGTATTTCCCGCAATATTCACATTAAATGTTATATTATCAGTTTTGTCCGGTGTCCCGGTAACCGAATATTGAAGATTTCCATTCCCTGTTGCCAATTTTCCGGCAGGTAAAACAGCTGTCAATCCGTTGGTTTTAATGGTTTGTCCTTCATAAGGATTCCCTGATCCCCCAGTATAAGGAATAGTCAAGGTGCCTTTATAAGCCTGTCCTGCTACTAAATTGGGGGACAGTATCGCTGACGCACATGAAAATGAAAAAGAACCTGAGGATGCTTTTGCACTTCTGGAATTCAGGCCTTTACCCAAACATTTGGACCATTTATCAGATTGATAAGCTTTTACACATTCTTCAGATTGGTCATAGACCATCATACCATTGACAGGATTTGGGACAGCATTTGTGTTTGGAACCCTGTTCAACAGTAAGGTTTTGTTAGTTGACCCTAATTCAAGATCGGCGCTGGCATAGGGATTGTCTTTTTTTATACCTACCTGTGCAAAGGATAGCACACTGAAACCGCAGGTAATCAGCAGAAATACATTTTTTTTCATTGTTGTATTAGTGTTTAAAATAATTTTTTTTCTCCGAGTAAAGATATATGTTAATTTTGGATTCTCAAAGGAAAAATGAAGAAAAAAAACAACATTAATCACCAACACAGGATTTTATTAAATAAAAAAAATGCTGTAAATCAGCTATATAACTTAATAAAATTTAATTAACTCAAATTTTAACAGTTCCAATAAAAGGTACCACATTATTGATGTTCCTATCACCAGAAGCGATACAACTACAATAATTTTTATCAATAAAAATGTCTTTTGTGAAGAATTTTTCTCCGTTGATATCCGTTTCGTTATTCAGGATTTCAAAAGAGTCTAAAGGGATCATCATTCCTGCTCCATGAGCTTTTATAACAGCCTCTTTAGCTGTCCAGTAAGTAAAAAAACTTTTGACCTTATCTTCTGAGCCATGAATTTTTTCAAATTCTCCAGGTGTCATTTGAAACTCAAAATCCTGGTAGCTTATAGAAGCATCAATAAATTCAACATCTATTCCTACAGGAAATTCAGCGATGACGCAGACAACAAGGTCTTTGGAATGGGATATATTAAAATGTACGGGATAGCCTTTTAAATAAGGCTTATTGTTGGGAGTAACACTAATTTCTGTTTCGAAAATATCATAATACGTTCTCAGCCCATGCTGTAGCAGAACCTTTCCAAGCAATGAAAGCTGGGCATCCTGCCATCTTCTGAATTTCAGGATATCCTTTTTCTGATCTTCAGAAAAAACATCTAGATATTGATCCAAAAGATCCTGATGTTTTTCTTCGCGTATACGTGTATATAAAATAACCATTTCCAGCTCTTTCCGGTTGTGTTTTTACAGTAAAAGACATGATGCAGTGTAAGAGCATCACGCTAAAAATAAGCATTTTTTCGGCTTATTTCAAAGTAATAAATCTTTACGCATTAAAAAAAAGAATCAGGGATACAAAACACGGCAAGTTTCACTTGTGCTTTGCCATGACTTTCGAAAAAAAGACTGGAATCATAAAGTGTTTTGGAAAATCTTTTTTAATTTTATCGTAAAATCACTTTAAATCATTTAAAAATGAGAGTACAAACATTAGCATTATTGGCAGGGTGTGCATTTTTTGCGGCTTCATGCGGAACCACAAAAACGTACAGCATAAATGCCAAAAGCGAAACACAGACAGGAGGAACGGCAAAGTTTACCCAACAAGGAAATGAGGTTGTCATGAAACTGGATGTAACCAACCTTACTCCTGGAATTCATGCAGTACACATTCATGAGAAAGGAGACTGTTCTGCTGCGGACGGAACGTCTACAGGCGGTCACTGGAATCCTTCCAAAAATGATCACGGTAAATGGGGAGCTGAACATTTCCATATGGGAGATATAGGAAATTTAGTTGCTGATCAGAACGGAACGGCAACCTTGACCTTCAAGACCGATAAGTGGTGTCTTGGCTGTACAGACGAGTCTAAAAACATCATCGGAAAAGGTCTGATTGTACATGCAGCCGCTGATGATTTCCATACTCAGCCTACCGGAAATGCCGGAGGAAGAGTAGGATGTGTAGAAATTAAGTAAACCGTTAATATAAAAAACGCCGCTAATTAAAATTAGCGGCGTTTTTTATGTTTATGATTTTGCTCCCATATCTGATACAATATTCATTGCTTCCTGCAGATAAAGATCCTTTTTCAGATTCTTGATCCACATTTCAGATTTTTTCTTGAAAGCTTCATCTTTTTTCTCTCTTTCAATTTCACTAGGATACATGATAAACTGTAGTCCGTTCTCAAATTTCGTCAAAACTTTGAATTTTTCAATCTGAGATTTTCTCTGTTTCATCACTTCATTGAATTTATCGATATTAAGCGTAATACTTCCTTCTTTATCCAGCTTTTCTCTCCATTGAGCAGATTCCAGCAGCAACTGATAATTGCTGTTTTTAGCCATTCTGTCCGCGCTTGCCTTTTCAAGAGCCTGGATGTTGAAATAGTTCAGTTTCTGGAATTTTGTAGCCGGAATTTTATCCCATGCCAGGGCAAAATCGTCATATCGCTCCCCTACTTCCGCATACGTAAAGAAATCTTTCATTTGAATATCTGAAACGATTCCTTTCCTCTGCGTAGATTCTCCTGTGACTCTATAGAACTTCTGAATGGTCAGCTTTAAAGATCCGAAATCATCCTCAGTATTCAGGAATCTGTTAAGGTCTACAAAGGTTTGAACCGTTCCTTTTCCAAAAGATTGCGGAGATCCGATGATCATTGCTCTTCCGTAATCCTGCATTACACCCGCTAAAATTTCAGAAGCAGAAGCGGAAAGCTCGTTTTGCATGATCACAAGAGGGCCTGTCCAGATCGGAGCCTCATATTTGTTCTTTAAGGTCTGTATTTTCCCGTTTCCGTCTTTCACCTGAACATAAGGCCCGGCTTCCATGAAAAGTCCCATAATATCCCCTACTTCAGTTAATGAACCTCCTCCGTTATTTCTAAGGTCAAGAATAATTCCTTCGATATTCTGGGCTTTTAGCTTAATGATCTCGTTCTTTATATCATCAGAAGCATTTCTTCCTTTGGCATTTTCAAAGTCAGCATTAAAGCTTGGCAGATTGATGAAGCCGTATTTTTTTCCGTTTGGAGTATTGATGACGATACTTCTTGCAAAAGTATCTTCTATAGCGACTTCTTCACGGATCATCGTTACATCCTTGATCGTACCGTCTTTTTTCTGAACCGTCAGGGTAACCGGAGTTCCTTTCTCTCCTCTGATCAATCTTACCGCTTCATCAGACAGCATTCCTACTACATTCACGGCATCATCCTTCGGCTTGGATTTCACCTTTAAGATCTTATCTCCTTCGGAAAGCTGCTTGGATTTCCATGCCGGAGCCCCTATTGTAAGAGCTCCCAGGTAAAGATTTCCTTTCTTCTCCTGGATCAGTGCCCCGATACCGATTACCTTTCCTGTAAACTGAGTATCAAAGTCTTCTTTATCCTTTGGAGAATAATAGTTGGTATGTGGATCGAACACTTCAGTATACGCGTTCATATACACCGTAAACCAATCCATTTTCTTTCTCTTTTTGAATCGGGTAAAGGTATCTTTTACAAGGTCTTTTACTTCATCCGTAGCCTTTTTAATCTTTTCATCCTGGGTAAGAACCTTAAATTTGATCGTATCTTTTAATTTGTACTTCTGTACGGAATCTTTCTTTTCTTTCTGGGCTTCTTCCTTGCTGTTCATCGACTCAACTTCCTGAAGAATGTTGTATTTGATGAATTTTTTCCACTCATTATACTGTTCCTGTTTATTGGCAGGTACTTTTTTAAGCTTTGGCTCAAGGGTAAGCGTTTCATCTTCCTGAAGGTTGATAGGTTTACTGAAAATATCCTGGGTGATCTTATCGATCTCATCCACTCTTTGGTATAGCCTGTCAATAGTAAGCTTATAGAATGTCAGATCCCCCTGGCTGATATAATCATCAAGCTTCATTTCATGCTTGCTGAATTCATCCATATCAGATTGCAGGAAATATCTTTTCGCAGGGTCTACCAATTCGAAATAATGCTTATAAACGTCCTTCGAATAAGCATCGTTGATAGATTTCGGGCTATAATGCAGATAAGAAAGTGTGTTTTTTACGCTCACCATTATCGTCTGCATCTTTTCATCATCGTTCTTCGGCGAGTTGAAACAAAACATTAGACTGGTTAATGGAATCAGGAGTAAAAATTTATTCAGTTTGAAATTTTTCCACATAAACTGTCTTTAATTTATTAATTAAAAAATATTGTAATAGGTAGCAATAATTTGCGGACCGTTACAAACGATCAAATTTAATACCTTATTTATAAATATCGTATAGAGTTTTAAAGATTTTTATTTAAACAGAACTCAGGTCTTATTTTTCTTATTATTTCTCAACGGAAAATACGGATCGGAAAAAACGCAACAAAGATTCTTCTTTTTATCCGGAAATAAACAGCTGCAGAGAAGTAACCATTGATATTGACCCCGCAAAATACTTTATTTCCATCAGACAAAAATATAAATCATTGGGAATGAAACAAAAAAGATTTCGTTAAATACCCATAAAAATATACCACAAAAAATATTTATAACCGACAAAGGCACAAAATATGCTGATATTTAAACAAATAACTTTAAAATGGAAGGTCATGAGAAGTTTATTATGGTTAGCCGCAGTCATTTGCATCGTCGTTTGGCTTTTGGGAATATTAGGAATTGTACCGGGAATCAGCACGGGATATTTAATACACATTTTGCTGGTCATAGCCATTATAGTTATTCTTTACAACATCATTACGGGAAGAAAACCGTTGGAATAAGGATAAAATAATGAGTAATTGGCAATAACATTACAAATAAAGAGCATGAAATTAATTTTTCATGCTCTTATTAGATTGATAAAATTTTCACTTTATACAAAATTCCAGGTTTCCGGATCTTTTGGAGCGAAACTTTTCACAGAATTCAATAAGTAACTGACCTTCAGATTATTTAACCTCCTTTACCGTGTCAAAAGTCATTACCTCTTCCAGCTTCTTCATGTATTCATATGCTGTAAGATCAAATTTAACAGGTACAATAGAAATATATCCGTTGGCTAAAGCTGTTTCATCAGCGTCCTCAGAATCATCCATATTATTGAAGTAACCGGTCAGCCAATAGTATTTTTTCCCGTGTGGGTTTACTCTTTCATCAAAGCTTTCCTCCCATTTGGCATGAGCCTGCTTGCAGACTTTTACTCCTTTTATTTCTTCAGCAGGAAGTTTCGGGATATTGACATTCAGAACGATTCCCTTTGGCATTGGGTTTTCCAGTGTTTTTCTGACAATATTCTGGATAAATTCCTTAGCCTGGGTAAAATCTGCTTCCCAGCTGAAATCCAGCAATGAAAATCCAATGGCAGGAATACCTTCTACGCCTGCTTCTACAGCAGCAGACATCGTTCCGGAATAGATTACATTGATAGAAGAATTCGCTCCATGATTGATTCCTGAGACCACAATATCCGGTCTTCTTTTCAGGATTTTATCAAGAGCCATCTTTACACAGTCTACAGGTGTCCCGCTACACGAAAAATCAATTTGCGGACCATCAAGGGTCACTTCTTCGTAGCTTAAGGTAGAATTAATGGTAATAGCGTGGCCTTTTCCACTTTGGGGAGAGTTGGGTGCTACAACAACTACTTCTCCGATTTCATTCATAAAATTTACAAGATTTCTGATACCAGGTGCTGTAATTCCATCATCATTAGTAACCAGAATAAGCGGTCTTTCCATAAATTATCTTTAATTTTTTAATACAAATAAGGTGCAGTTTGTCCAGTGATCGAATTGGACAAAAAGAATTTTCAACACATCAAATGTAGTTAAAAATAAGATGTTATAAAACAATATATTTGGTATTCATTGAATAGAATCCCAAAAGAAACTTGCCGCATTTTTATAAGAAATGAAGCTGGAGGCCGGAAGAAGAGCTGAAGGTTTTAAAATAAAACCTTATCTTCTTTTCTCAATTCTTCCAGATAATTTTTCTTGTCATCACGGTAGAAAAGATTCATTGTTTCAAAAGGGATTAGTTTCAGGTCTTTATTAACAATATGAACACATGATTTCTTCACTGCACGAACGTCAAAATCATGAGCATCCATGAAATTCATAATGATAATTCTGAACAGGTTATCATAGTCCAGATCCGGCGCACATACTTCCGGTAAACAGCAAAGTAACTGATTGACCTTAGGCTTCACTTTATCCACGGAAATCCCGGTACTGAAAATATCCAGCAGCTGCATATGTAAACCTTTATCCTGCTCGTAAACAATCGTATTTCTTGATTCATTGTTCAGAAGATCAGCGGGATTGATATAACGGGTCAAAGGAATGGTTTCTCCCTGAAGTTTTAAAATATATCCCATCGCTAAAGCATCCGGATTGCACGGAACCGGAATGATATCGTCAGCATTCAAAAGGGGAAACTGGTTCAGAATCTCCTGTCTTACCTCCGTTAAGGTAATCTTCTCATGAGCAGAGTCTTCCCTGTTTCTTCCGGCAATTTCCACCGGCTGGAAAGTGATTCCTCTTACACATTTCTGTTTCAGGGCAAATTCAATGATTTCTCCGATCTCATCAATATTTTTTTCTTTCTGAAGTACAATGACCAATGTGGTGGAAAGATTGAGCTCGTTCAGCTTCTCAAGTGCTTTCATCCGGACAGCAGTAAGGTCTTTACCCCTGAATTCTTCGAGAACCTCTGATTTGAATGAATCAAACTGAAGATAGACTTCGAATTCAGGAGCATACGTTGCCAGCTTTTCTGCAAATCCCGGATCATTGGCAATCCTTATCCCGTTGGTGTTCAGCATCAGATGTTTAATCGGTTTGGACTTGGCGATATCCATAATTCTGAAAAACTCAGGATGGATGGTAGGTTCGCCACCACTGATCTGAACGACATCCGGCTCGCCTTCGTTCCTAACAATAGTATCAAACATCGCTTCTATTTCTTCCAGGCTTCTGTGACTTCCATAGTGTGGAGATGACATCGCATAGCAGGTAGGGCAGGTAAGATTACACCGGTCCGTAACTTCCACTATTGAAAGACAGCTGTGCTGTTCATGATCCACACACAGACCACAGTCATACGGACATCCATATTCTACCTCTGTTCCGAAATGGAAAGGCATTTCAGAGGCTTTATTATAGTTTCTAATGTTTTTGTAATACTGTACATCAGAGGCTATTTTTGTTTTGAAAAAGCCATGATCAGGACATCTTTTAGTCATGAAAACAGCTTCGTCCTCTATGATGATCTTTGCTCCTACCCTTTTAAGGCATTCCGGACAAAGGCTGATGGTATAATCGTAATAGGTATAATTTCTTACCGGCATAATGTAATTTTAAAATCCTTACCCACAAATGTATCCGCTGATCAGTCCACAGACCAGAAGGCAGATGACAAAGGCTTGTATAAACTGTTTTCTGCTGAGTTTTTTATCTCCTTTTCTTTCGTAGATCAACTTCACAATAAAAGTGACGATAATGGAAAAAAATACTGCCCCCAGGATCATGATACCAATGATCATGATAACTACACCTACCATATTTCCAGCTTCTAAAATGGTTAAAAATTTCATCTTGAATATTTTAAATATAATGAATGGGTGTTTTTAATTGTATAAATGTAATAAATAATTACACAAACACATACAAGCTGAATAGTTCCCAGACTTCCCGCAACCTCTACCCTTGGCTTAATGAAGTCCAATAGAAATCTGAATGTAAAGTAGGCCAGCATAAAGAGCTGAAAAAGAAAACCTGAATGGTACTTTTTCCGGTGCTGAATATACTTTAAACAGCTCCAAAGAATGATTAGAAAAACCATTTCATACAATGCAACCGGATGTCTGAGGTATTGATCCCCCAAATACATTCCAAAGAAGGAATCTGTCGGAAGACCGTAAGTTTCCTCGTAAATTCCGGTAAGGAAACAGCCGATTCTTCCAATAATAATGGCCAGCATCAAGGGAAAAACGATCAGATCTCCCGTACTTTCTTTGTGATTGACTACTTTTTTGGCAAGCTCCACACCTGCCAATCCAAAAGCCAGCCCTCCGACAATCGTATTGCTTGACCAGAATTTCTGAAAGCTAAAATTTTCAAATATCGCATAAGGGTTTTCCAGATTTCCGATCAGTTTTGAACCTATCAAGGCTCCGGCCGTCGCTCCTATCAAAACTGCAGCAGAGGTGTTGAAAGGAAGCTTTTCTTTTGATCTTCTTTTAAGGTAAAAATAATACCGCATTCCCAGGAACATTCCCACCGCCTCAAAAAGAGGATGTGCAAGGACCGTTTTACCGAAAATGTGAAAGGTTACAGGAAAATCCATAGCTTCAAAAATAATCCATTTCAGATTATTTACTACCTTTATTCTGACAAATAATTACAAAATGCGTATAGAATATGACATAAAACTGGGGTTCAAGGATGTAATGTTCCGCCCTAAACGTTCCACATTAAAATCCCGTTCAGAAGTAGATCTCGATAGGGAATTTACTTTCAGGCATACCAAGAAAAAATGGAAAGGCGTCCCTGTGATCGCTGCCAATATGGATACTGTAGGAACCTTTGAAATGGCTGTGGAACTGGCAAAAGACAAGATCATCACTGCGGTTCATAAGCACTATACCGTTGATGAATGGAGCCAGTTTCTGCAAAACCAGCCGGAAAGCATTTATCAGTATATCGCTTTAAGTACCGGTACCGGAAAAGCAGATGAAGAAAAGATAAGACAGATTCTCGAAAAGCACCCGAAAATTGAGTTTCTCTGCATTGATGTAGCCAACGGTTATTCTGAGCATTTCGTTCAGTTTGTAAAGAAAGCCAGAGCTGATTTCCCGGACAAAATTATTATAGCCGGGAATGTGGTGACCGGAGAAATGGTAGAAGAGCTTCTTTTGGTAGGTGCCGACATCATCAAAGTAGGTATAGGTCCCGGTTCAGTCTGTACTACAAGAGTAAAAACAGGAGTTGGCTACCCACAGCTTTCCGCCATTATTGAATGTTCTGACGCAGCCCATGGCTTAGGAGGTCATATCATAGCCGACGGAGGATGTAAAGTTCCCGGAGATGTTGCCAAAGCTTTCGGAGGGGGTGCAGATTTTGTCATGCTGGGCGGAATGTTTGCCGGCCATGATGAAAGCGGAGGAGAAATAATCGAGGAAAACGGGAAGAAATATCGTCTGTTTTATGGAATGAGCTCTAAAACCGCAATGGATAAACACTCCGGAGGTGTTGCAGAATATCGGGCTTCTGAAGGAAAAACGGTGAAAGTAGCCTATAAAGGGCCGGTTGCGGAAACAGTAAAGGATATTTTGGGAGGTGTACGCTCTACCTGTACTTATGTAGGGGCCTCCAAACTTAAGGAACTTTCTAAAAGAACAACATTTATCAGAGTTCAGGAACAGGAAAATCAGGTTTTTAAAGACTGAAAATCATAAAACGAAAGGCTTTAGAGTGATATCTAAAGCCTTTTTATTATTTCGTTCTGATATATTTTTTGTTAAAATATTTTTGAAGCTGGTCATTTACAAAGGTTTCTTCTTCATTTACAGAAGCCATTTCATCAAAGTATAAAACCCTCGGAACCACTTTTATTTTATCTACCACAACAGAATCTTCAGGAGCATTCTTAATGAGCTCTATTCTTTCATCCATCTCTCTTTCATACTCCTTCAGATCCGTTGTCAACACTTCCAACGCTATATGGTCTATGTTAAAATCAGGATTAAAAGAAATATATTTTTCCGGAAAGACTTTCAGCTCAGGAAGAAAAATGATAAGAAGAGCTGCCCACCAAAATTTTTTGATGTTTTCAAGTTTAAAGATCAGTAATACTGAAAGCGTAGCAAAAAAGTAAAATAAAATGCTTTCGAACTGTCTTGCGATGGTATTGAGGATATATCCTGTAAAAAGCAACGGAATCAGCGAAACACTCCAGAATAATAAAGCTTCCTTAAATGTTACTGTATTCCTGATACGGGTAAGTTCTTTCTCAAAAGCTTTCAGAAATAATGGGAGCAACAAAAGAGATTTAATGGCAATATAAACCGTATTAGCTCCAAAAACCCCTATTCTTTTCAGCCATTTTACAATTCCATAATCTACCTCTCCCATCCTGTTAAAATTTCCGGGAGCCAACAGGTTTACCAATAGAAAAACACTTCCTGTAAATAAAAAAAGCAGATTCTGTTTATCCCTTTTCCGGTAACAGGCCAGCAGTAATAAACCTTCAAGGATCAGCGCTAAAATTTCATTGGAACCCATCAGAACTGCAATCAGTACTATTGAGAGGTAAAGCCATATTTTCTCCCCCGTATCTTCCTTTTTTTTAAGGAAATAAAGCAACCAACCTGCTAAAATAACAGGAAGGAAATAAATGTTGGAACCTGTGATCCAGAAATAATGTTCCGAGAGGCTTATCAGCAATACTGTATAAAAGAAAAAAAGGATGAACGCTTTTTTTAAAGCTTCTCCTGATGAATTGTTGAAATAGGTTTTAAAATTGAGTGCAGACACCCCAATAAAAGAAAACATGAGACAAAGCGGATATACTTTTGGAACGATCCCGTTTTCATCGTAGAAAACAGGATTCAGCATACTCAGTCCATATCCGAAGTACCTTCCTCCCCAGTTCAGGTAAGTTTCTTTAAAACTCCCTGCGAATCCCAGCCTACGGGTATTATAAGACCATATATAATCATCGGTCTGATATACATTAAACAAGTTAATATAAATCAGACCGATGCATAGTATAACCGACAAGAATAATACGATATTCTGTACTTTTTTCATCTTCCTAGGTCAGCATTCCTCCGTCCACATTCAGGGTCTGCCCGGTAATGTAAGCTGACATTTCGCTTCCCAGGAATACACAGGCATTGGCAATATCTGCAGGCTGTCCTCCTCTTTTCATCGGAATTTCCTCTCTCCATCCCTGAACTGTTTTTTCATCCAGCACAGCGGTCATTTCCGTTTCAATGAATCCCGGAGCAATAGCATTACATCTGATATTCCTTGATCCCAATTCCAACGCGACGGATTTTGTAAATCCGATCACTCCTGCTTTGGAAGCTGCATAGTTGGCTTGTCCGGCGTTTCCTTTCACACCCACTACTGAGGTCATATTGATAATAGATCCCGATCTTGCCTTCATCATCGGTTTGATCACCGCTTTTGTAAGGTTGAACACTGAATCTAAATTTACCTTGATCACTTTATCCCAATCTTCTTTGGACATTCTCAACAGCAGGTTATCTTTTGTAATTCCTGCATTGTTTACCAAAATATCGATCTGGCCGAATTCCTCCATTACTTCATCCACCAATTTCTGCGCCGCATCATAATCTGATGCGTCAGACTGATATCCTTTGATTTGGGTTACAGAACTTAAAGCCGCTTCTAATTCTTTAGCCTTGTCTACAGAGCCGGCATAGGTAAATGCTACTTTTGCCCCCTGCTGGGCAAACATTTCAGCGATCCCCTTTCCGATTCCTCTTGTAGCTCCGGTAATTAGCGCTACTTTTCCTTCTAATATTCTCATATCTATTGACAATTATTTTCTTTATAACTCATTCAGCTTGTGACAGCTGACTCATTCAATGTATATAATTCCACTCCGGAATTAAACGGTTTGCAAAGATATTATAAATTGTTATTCAACACATTTAAATCATTAAAATACTGAACTTTTTTGATGAATTTCTTTCATATTATTAAAGCTGAACCATATTATTTCTAAATCTTGTGAAATAAATAAAGTCAGATTTTTTATTCTTATCCAGTTTCAGCGCCTCTTTCTGCCACGAATACTGATCGCAGATGATTTTCTTCAGAGGTTCATTCTGAAAGTTAGAAACACCCTATTTTCCTTCTTTCTTCACAACAATTTCATTTTCAGCATTTTCAAATGTGATGATATCTTCGTAAATAAAAGGAACAATTTCCGTTCCTTTTCCATCCAGAATACCGTAAAGATCATCAGAATTTTTACAGACAAGAGGTTTTTGAATATTCATTGAGAAAATGAAAATCAAATAGAATTATTGACAATAAGAACAATTTCTCCTTTTAATGTTTTAGTCTTGGAGAACTCAATTAATTCATTGATCGTTCCCCGCCTGGTTTCTTCAAATTTCTTGGAGATCTCACGGCTCAGGCTCACTTTGGTATTTTCTCCAAAGAATTCCCTGATCTGCTCCAGTGTCGTATTGATCTTGTGCGGGCTTTCATAAAGGACGATCGTTTTTTTCTCTTCTGCAAGCTGCTTCAGCTTTGTCTGTCTTCCTTTTTTCTGTGGCAAAAATCCTGCAAATAAAAATTCATTGTTCGGAAGCCCTGAAACTACAAGAGCAGGAATCAGAGCGGTAGCTCCCGGAAGGCAGATCATTTCAATAGCATGATCTGCTCCGGCTTTTGCCAGTAAATATCCGGGATCTGAAATTCCCGGCGTCCCTGCATCAGTAATAATAGCGATATTCTGGCCATTTTTAAGGTCAGTGATCACTTTCTCCGTTGCCTGATGCTCATTGTATAAATGATATGATTTTAAAGGCTTGGAGATCTCAAAATGTTTTAAAAGTATTCCGGAAGTTCTGGTATCTTCACACAAAATATAATCGACTTCCTTCAGGACGTTTACTGCCCTGAAAGTCATATCTTCCAGGTTCCCGACGGGTGTGGGAACAAAATATAGGATTCCGCTCAAAATTATAAGAATTTATTTTCCACCAATATCCAAAGTCTCTGGGCATATTCATCCACCTTATTCCATTTTCTTTCGTAATAAAGATCGCTCAGGTATTCTTTGGCTTCCTCCAGTGTCCTAAACTGATTCAGCTGATATACCGTATCATTCAGATCCGCCTGGCTTCCTTCAAACAGCATCTTTGAGAAGGCAATCCTGTCATTAAGATCCAGCTTGAATTCAGGTTTCGGTTTTTCCGCTTCCATAAAATGGGTAGGAATATTAGATTTCAGAATGCTTCCGGTATCTTCTTTGGCAATGGAAGGCTGATTCTCTTCAGGAGTCTCTCTTTCCAGAGGGTCATCATCAAAAAGTGACTGAACGGCTTTCAACCCTTTGATATTGGCTAATTTTATTTTTTTCTCCTGATGATAGGCATCTAAATTTTCAAAGCTTTCATCAGAAGGATGTTTTTCTGTTTCTTCCGGAACAGGTTTCTCGATTTCAACAATTTTTCTTCTGTCATAGACTTCAGCAAGGATACTTTCTTCCTTTATATCTTCCGAATGATCATTTTTAATGTCATTCAGAACATTTTCTATATTGGAAGTCTCCGTAGTCATCTCTCCCTGCTCTATCGATGCATTTGAAATGAACTGTTCTTCATTCTCTTCGATCAGCATTTCATCATCCAGCATCTCTGTATCAAAAATACTTGGAATGGTTTCCTTGACCGTATTTTCTTTGGCATCATCATTCACAGCTGCAAAATCAGCTTCATCTTTTGCCTCCGTCTCCGCAATTTGATCATCATTACGGTCTATTTCGTTCAGCTGGTTGTTGAAGATCGCTTCCTCTTCTGTCACTTCATGATAAAACATGTCTTCATTGATATCTTCGTCCGAATCAGGTATAGAATCAGCAAGAATCTTCTCTTCATCCACAAAGCTTAAAATAGCTTCATGAGCTGAATTTTCTTTTTCATCAATTTCATTCAGCTGATTGTTGAAAACAGCTTCTTCTTCTGTGACTTCATTGGGAGAATTTGAATTCCGGATATTTTCAGGATCTTTTTCTTCATACCCCTCTTCTACAAAGCTTACGATATTTTCATGGAATTCATTCTCAATAATTTCATTCAGCTGGTTATTGAAAACAGCTTCTTCTTCAGATCTGTCCGAAAAACGCTCATTTTCATCAATCTCGTTCAGTTCATTATTAAAAATGGCTTCCTCTTCAGTAACCTCATTTCCGGAATCATGGTGTTCCGATTCTCCTGAGGCAAAGGCAAGATGCTGATGCTCCAAATGCAGAGCCGGATCGTCTGCAATGAAGTATTCCATATTTTTTTCCAGCAATTTCAAAAAAGAAATCCTGTTAGCAAGCTCATCTACAAGATCTTGCTTGGAAAGTAATTCGTCTACGTTATTTATTTTATCCAGATTATCAATGATATTCATGGATTCAAAAAAAATCTTTTCCTTTAAATCTTGGATATTCTGCATAATAAGATTCTTATTAAAATTGCTTACTTTTGATGTTAAAAATATACGGCTAATTTAACAAATGTTTTTAGAAAATACAATTAATCATTCCAAACAAAGCGGTTGGATGGAAGTGATTTGTGGCTCTATGTTTTCTGGTAAAACCGAGGAGCTGATCCGCAGATTACGAAGAGCAGAAATGGCAGGACAGAATGTAGAAATTTTTAAACCCAAACTGGATATCCGGTATTCTGAAGAGGAAGTGGTTTCTCATAATCAGAATAAAATACGCAGTACTGCAGTGGATAATCCGAATGAAATTCTACTGTTGGCCTCCAATTGTGATGTAGTGGGAATTGATGAAGCACAGTTTTTCGATGAAAGTATTGTTGATATTGCCAACCAGCTTGCCAACAGCGGCATAAGAGTAGTTATTGCAGGGCTTGATATGGATTTTTTGGGCCGTCCGTTCGGGCCTATGCCCAATCTGATGGCCACTGCAGAATATGTTACAAAAGTGCATGCTATTTGTAAGAGAACAGGTAATCTTGCCAACTATTCTATGAGAACTTCCCAGGGAGATGATCTGGTGGAGCTGGGAGAAACGGAAAGCTATGAAGCAGTAAGCCGCAGGGTTTTTATTGAAGAAGTGCTTTCAAAGAGAAAATAAACCGGCAAAAGGCAAAACAGTGAAATTGCGGAATCGCAAAAGAGCTTGATGCACCAGCCATAAAATATATTCACTTCATATAAATGAAAAGCGGAAAAGCAATATTGAAAAATCCTGAAAAGATGAATCAGCTGAAAATAAGCGATTTTTTAAGTTCTGCGATTTTATTCTTTTGCAGCTTCGCCTAAAATAAAGCAGAAAGGGCACCAATGAACTACACAGTACAGCACATTGCAGAGATCACCAATGCACAGGTTATTGGAGACGGAAGTTTAACGATCAAAAATATAGCGTATGACAGCAGGATCATCTATTCTACGAAGAATGCGGCATTTATCGCTATTAATACGCATAAAAACTCCGGCGAAAAATTTATTGAATCTGCAATAGACAGGGGTATTCATGTTATTATTTCCGAACACCATTATCCGGAATACGAAAATGTGACCTGGATCATCGTGGAGAATTCTGTGGATTTTCTTCAAAAACTAGCAAAGTATCATTTCGAAAATTCTCATTTACAATCTATCGGAATCACAGGAAGCAACGGAAAGACTATTTTAAAAGAATGGCTTTACCAATGTCTGTGGAATGAGTTCCCTACTGTAAAAAGTCCGAAAAGCTTCAATTCCCAGATCGGTCTTCCCCTTTCCCTTCTTCAGATCAACAGCTCTCATAAGCTTGGTATTTTTGAAGTAGGAATTTCAAAACCGGATGAAATGGAAAAGCTTGAAAATATTTTCCATCCTCAGATCGGATTGCTGACCCATATCGGAACAGCTCATGCTGCCAACTTTTCTTCTGAGGAAGAGCTGATCGATGAAAAGATCATACTTTTTAAAGATTCCGGGGTAATCATCTACAATGGTGATCATTCTTTAGTCGATCAAAAAATAAAGGAATCCTATTCTGATAAAAAATTAATTTCTTACGGATTTAAAAAAGAGAACAATGTCTTCATCAAGAATAATATTTCCAAAGATGAAAACATCATCGTCGAATATTTTGGGGAAGAAATCAGTTTTCCTGCCCATCAGAGGGACGAAGCGACATTGACCAATGCTATGGCGCTCATCACAGTCCTTAAGGAGCTGAATATCGAAAATAAAAAGATCGTCGAAAAAATCAACCTTTTAAAGGCCGTCGAAATGAGGCTTGAATCCATCGAAGGAATTAAAGGCAATATTATCATCAACGATTCTTTCAACCTGGATCTTGATTCATTAAAGACTGCCCTGCAGTTTTTAAACGAGTACAATAAATCCAAAAAGTCTTTGGTGCTTACTGACATCGTAGGAGTGAATACCAATTTACAGGAACTGTATGAAGAAGTTTCCGAACTGGTGAATGAGCAACATTTTGATTCCGTCTTTCTGATCGGTGATGAAATTTCAAAGTTTAGTGAATTATTTAAATCTAAAACATATACTTTCATTGATACCAAAGAACTCATTGCAAGTAAACACCTCAATGAAATTGAAAATCAGATCATCCTTCTGAAAGGGGCAAGGAAGTTTGAGATCGAAAAGCTTAAAGATATCCTTGAACTCAGAAAACACGATACCGTCCTTGAAGTAAATCTGAATGCCATCCTTCATAATATCAATTATCACAAATCACTGCTGAAACCAGGGACCAAAATGATGGCCATGGTAAAAGCCAATGCTTATGGCCTTGGAAGTTATGAAGTATCAGAATTTCTACAGCATCATCATATAGATTACCTTGGTGTGGCCTATGCGGATGAAGGTGTTGAACTTCGTAAAAAAGGGATCACCACTCCTATTATTGTAATGAATCCTGAACAGCACAGCTATCAGACCATTATAGAATATGGCCTGGAGCCTGAAATTTATAGCTTCAGGGTACTGGAATTATTTTATGAGGCAGTTCAAAGATCAGGATATGACAAAAAATATCCGATTCATATCAAACTGGAGACCGGAATGCACCGTCTTGGTTTTAAAGATTCTGAGCTGGATCAGCTCAGCGAAACTTTAAGTCAGAAAAACCTGAAGGTCCAGAGTATGTTCAGCCATTTATCTTCATCAGATATGCCTGAAGAAAAAGCATTCACTTTAAAGCAATTGGATGTTTTTGAAAAAAACTCCAGTTACCTGACAGAAAAATTAGGCTACACTCCTATCCGCCATATCCTGAATTCTTCAGGAATTACAAGCTATACCGACCACCAATATGATATGGTAAGAATCGGTATCGGAATGCTTGGAGAGTCGCCGGATAATGAAATACAAAAACAGCTGCAGTCTGTGGTAAGCTTTAAAACAGTAATTTCACAGATATCAATGGTTGAAGGCGGAGAATCTGTGGGCTACAGCAGACGATATAAAGCAGATCATCTTACGAGAATTGCCACCGTTCCGGTAGGCTATGCGGATGGTATCCCAAGATTAATAGGAAACCAGGTAGGAAGTCTGGGAGTCAATAAAACACTCGCACCTATCGTTGGAAATATCTGCATGGATATGATGATGATCAATGTAGACAATATCCCTAATGTAAAGGAAGGTGATACCGTCACCGTATTCAACGCCAAACCAAGTTTAAAAGAATTTGCAGGCTACTGCAAAACGATAACCTATGAAGTATTAACCTCCATTTCACCCCGGGTGAAACGGATCTATATAAAAGATTAACTATGAGAAAGCTCCTGATCCTTTTCTTCGTATTCCAATTGCTTTTGATCCATTCTCAGGTAAAAAAGAATCTGGTAATTCCGAAAAACCCTAAGATAGGACTGTCGCTCGCCGGTGGTGGTGCCAAAGGTTTTTCACACGTCGGAGTACTTAAAGTATTGGATTCATTGGGAGTGAAAGTAGACTATATTGCCGGAACAAGCATGGGCGCCATTGTCGGCGGACTCTATGCTTCCGGATATTCCGGAAAAGAAATAGAAAAAATCGTTATGGATACGGATTTCTATTCTCTCATTATGGATCCTAAATCACGGCAGGAAACCAGCTTTTTCAATAAATCCGTAGACAAATATCTTTTGTCTATTCCGTTGAAAAATGGAAAAATCACCCTTCCCTCTTCCATCAGTACAGGGCAGAGAAATGTCTATCTCCTTAAAGAACTTTTCAAGAATGTTTCAAATATTGAGGATTTTTCAAAAATGCCTATTCCGTTTCTGTGTGTTGCCACCAACCTTGAAAGCGGAAATATGCAGATATTCGAAAAGGGAGATCTTGTACAGTCGATCATGGCCAGTTCAGCATTTCCATCCTTAATGGATCCTGTTAAGATCGGAGACAGCATTTATATTGACGGAGCAATGACGGTGAACTACCCTTCAAAGCCATTAAAGGACAAAGGAATCGATATCGTGATTGGTGTGGACCTGAACCAGGATCTTTCTAAAAGAGAGGATTTAAACAATATTATAGCGATCCTTAACCAGGTCATCGATTTTGGCATAAAAAGAGATACCCGCAGACAATACAAGTATACGGACATTAACATCAAGCCTGATCTGAAAGGAATGTCCGCCACCAGCTATGATGACAAGAAAAAAATTCTGGACAGCGGCTACGCGGAAGGCTTAAAATATTCTCAGGTACTGGATCAGCTGCCCAAGCGGCCTTTTGAACGTCTCAGACAGCGTATAAACCCTATCTATTCCAATGTATATAAGATAGACAGCATTTCCATTGAAGGAAGTAAAATTTACGGCAAAAACTATACTTTGGGTAAGATGGGACTTCGTCTCCCCTCTTTACAGACCTATGGAAATATCAATAAGATGATTGATAAGCTTGTTGCTACCAACAATTACCGTTTTATCAACTACGATATCGTTCAGGAAAATGATGCCAATTATTTAAAGCTTTACGTCACTGAAGACGATACCCGGCATTTTTTAAAATTCGGACTGCATTATGATGAAGTTTTTAAAACAGGTCTTCTTTTGAATTATTCTGCAAAAAGGCTTTTATTTAAAAATTCAAACCTTTCCCTGGATGTCATTGTAGGAGACAGATTCAGATATTACCTGAATTATTTTATAGATAACGGATATATACCGGGATTTGGTATTTATTCCTCAGGAATGAGCTTCGATATAAAAAATGTAGACAATTATGTTGTAGACAGATGGGAATGGTTCAGAAATGAAGCTTTTATACAATCCGTATGGAAAGATAAATTCGCTATCGGGGGCGGGATAAGCCACGATTACTTCAAAGCGGAAAACAGCAACGGTGACAACAGGCGCTACAGCCGTTTTTTAAATCCTTACGTCTTTATGAAAACCGATACTCAGGATGATAAGGAATTTCCTACAAAAGGAATTTATTTTGCTGCGGAGGGAAAGGTGATTGACCTTTTAAAATCTGAGGTGGACAAAAGAATCGTTCAGGTAAAAGCAGATCTTAGAGTCAACGTTCCTATCGGGAAGCAATTCACTTATCGTCTCAATCTGTTCGGAGGAATTACGATTGGCGAAAATCTCCCCTCCTATTATCAGTACAGATTAGGGGGTATATTTGAACAGAACATTCTTAATTTTAAAAGTTTCGGAGGATTTTATTTTGCCCAGTTGTACACCAACAATGCAATATTAGCTTCCAACGATATTCAGTTTAAGTTTAATAAAAACTATTTTATCAGCGGAAACTTTACCTTTGCCAATCTGTCAAATGATATTAATTTTGAACAGGCAGTTAAAGTAAATTATAGTTCACTGGGACTTACTGCAGGGTATAAATCTCCTTTCGGACAGATTAAAGTAAATTTTAGCCACTCACTAAAAAACAATCAAAAAGGCATATTCAGTGTTATTTTAGGACACTGGTTTTAATTACAATGATACAATTCTTTTATGAAAATTTACCGGAATCGGTAGATACGGATTACAAAAAATGGCTGGAAGATCTGATTCTTTCAGAAGGAAAAAAATTAGGAGAAATCAATTATATTTTCTGCGATGACGAATATCTGCTTAAGATCAACCAGGATTATTTACAGCATGATTATTATACCGATATCATCACTTTCGATTATGTAAAAGGCAAGACAATAAGCGCTGAGATTTTTGTATCTTTGCAGCGCATTTCTGACAACGCTTCTACCCTATCCCGGGATTACGAAGAAGAATTGAGAAGGGTTTTAGCCCATGGTATTTTACACCTTGCAGGCTATAAAGATAAGACGGAAGAGGAAGAAAAAGAAATGCGGAGAATGGAGGATCTGTACTTAGCAAAATATAGGGATTTAAAGAATTAAAATTAAATAATCACTTAAAATCCGATGTCTAAAGTACTCAATTCTAGGAACAATATACATTTACCTAGAGTGCATTCTCCAAAAATGTTTCACGTGAAACATTGGTTATAAAGATAAGGTTTAAAGCTTAAAACAAGCGAGATAAAAATGATTTCAGAAATATATGATGTAATAGTAGTAGGTGCAGGACATGCAGGTTGTGAAGCGGCAGCAGCTGCGGCCAACCTCGGTTCAAAAACCTTACTTGTTACAATGAATATGCAGACCATCGGACAGATGAGCTGCAACCCGGCAATGGGTGGAATCGCAAAAGGACAGATCGTAAGAGAGATTGATGCAATGGGTGGATATTCCGGAATTGTCGCAGACAAATCTGCCATCCAGTTCAAAATGCTGAATCTTTCAAAAGGTCCTGCCATGTGGTCCCCAAGAACCCAAAACGACAGAATGCTTTTCGCAGAAGAATGGCGATTGGCATTAGAGAATACTCCCAATCTTGATTTCTTTCAGGATATGGTGAAACAGCTGATTATTGAAAACAATAAAGTAACAGGAATTATTACTTCTTTAGGAATTGAGATCAAAGCAAAATCAGTAGTCCTTACCAACGGAACATTCCTTAACGGATTAATTCACGTTGGTGACAAACAATTAGGCGGAGGAAGGATGGGTGAGCCAAGAGCATTTGGCATCACTGAACAATTGGTGACTTTAGGTTTTGAAGCCGGAAGAATGAAAACCGGTACTCCACCGAGAGTAGACGGAAGAAGTCTGGATTATTCCAAAATGGAAGAGCAGAAAGGAGATGAAAAACCTCAAAAGTTCAGCTATCTTGATACTCCTAAACTAACAAAACAACTAAGCTGTCATATTGTTTACACCAACGAAACGGTACACGATATCTTAAGAGAAGGCTTTGACAGAAGTCCAATGTTTAATGGAACAATTCAGAGCTTAGGTCCGAGATACTGTCCAAGTATTGAAGATAAGATCAACCGTTTTGCAGAAAGAAACAGACACCAGCTTTTCGTAGAACCGGAAGGATGGAAAACCGTTGAGATTTACGTAAACGGATTCAGCTCATCTCTACCGGAAGATGTACAGATCAAAGCCATGAAACATATTCCGGGATTTGAAAATGTAAAAGTTTTCCGTCCGGGTTATGCTATTGAATACGATTACTTCCCTCCTACCCAATTGAAACATACCCTAGAAACAAAATTAATCGACAATTTATATTTTGCAGGACAGATCAACGGAACTACAGGATATGAAGAAGCAGCTGGCCAGGGTTTAATTGCAGGTATCAATGCCCACAATAAAGTACATGAAAAAGACGAGTTCATTCTCAACAGAGATGAAGCTTATATTGGAGTACTCATCGATGATCTGATTACCAAAGGAACAGAAGAACCATACAGAATGTTTACTTCACGTGCCGAATACAGACTTCTTTTAAGACAGGATAATGCAGATATCAGATTAACTGAGAAAGCTTATCAATTAGGATTAGCTAAAGAAGAGAGATTAAGAAAGGTAGAGACTAAAATATCTGAAAGTCAATCACTTGAAGAGTTTTTACGGGAAACTTCTTTAAAACCAGGAGTTATCAATCCTATTCTTGAATCTATAGAAAGCAGTCCGGTAGATCAGGCTTACAGAGCAGCTCAGATCCTTACAAGACCTAATATGACATTAGAAAAGCTGGATAAAATTGATTTTATTAAAGATACTTCTTCTCAATATAGCGATGAAGTAAGAGAGCAGGCAGAGATCAATATCAAGTATAAAGGATATATTGAAAAGGAAAAAGAGAATGTAGCCAAACTAAATCGTCTGGAAAACATTAAAATTCCTGAAGATTTTGATTATACAAAGCTTTCCAGCCTTTCTGCAGAAGCAAAACAGAAGATGTCGAACGTACGTCCAAAGACTATTGCACAGGCAGGAAGAATAAGCGGTGTTTCTCCGGCTGATATAAACGTTTTACTGGTCTATTTAGGACGTTAAAAAAGAAATGTTTCACGTGAAACATTTAAAAAAATACAACGAAAATTAAGGTATTTATAAACGTTTAACAGCTTGTAAATATCTTAATTTTTTTAATATAACAGATAGCGATTTCAATGAAAATAAAAGATCATTTTCTTTCACAGGAAGTATTTGAAATTAAGGAAACAGAAACAAAAGGAGTATATAAGACCTCCCCTATTCCATCCAACATTTCCAGATACTATGAAAGCGAAGATTATATTTCCCATCATCAGGATTCCGGAAGTCTGAAGGAAAAACTTTATAAATTTCTTCAGTCCTTCAATCTGCAGTATAAAAAAAATATTCTGGTCGACAGAATAAAAAAAGGCTCCAAAGTTCTTGACTATGGATGTGGTGCAGGAGAATTTGTAAAGTATATAGAAAATGACTTTGAAGCTTTTGGTTTTGAACCCGATGCTGATGCCAGAAAAGCAGCGCAGGGAAAAATAACAAAAGCGAAGATACTTGATGATATCAATAAGATTGAAGAAAAAAGCTTAGATGCTATTACGTTATGGCATGTATTTGAACATATCGAAAATCAGGACGAAATGTTGAATATCTTTCACGGGAAATTAAAGGAAAAAGGACTTCTGGTCATTGCAGTTCCCAACCCTACTTCTTATGATGCAAAACATTATAAAGAATACTGGGCAGCTTACGACGTCCCAAGACACATTTATCATTTTTCTAAAAATGGAATGGAAAATCTGATCTCTAGAAAACCGGATTGGAAAATGAGAAAGATCAAACCTCTAATCCTGGATTCATATTACATCTCCATGTTGAGCGAAAAATATAAAAAATCTCCATTATTTTGGCTAAAAGCAATTATCTACGGAACGATTTCTAACGTAAAAGCCATTTTTTCGAACGAATTTTCAAGTTTGATATATATTATCGAAAAAAGATAGAAAATCGATTTTTAAGCCATTTCTGAAGGTCAATTTTCAGTATTTTCAACAAAAAATTTAAAAACTCGGGAAAATTTACTCCAGAGTTTTTATTTTTTGAAAGCGTTCTCAAATTCTATTGTAAAATTTTCATTTCCGAAAATGACTTATTCTGTAATAAAATTTTATAGAAAGTCCCCTACTCTATTTTTGTAAACACATAAAAATTAACAGAATATAATTTTAAAGGGGCAATGATCAATTACTCCTTAATTTTGAGAAAAGTATTTCATAATGTTCAAAAGATAAAATTAAGATATAGCATACTCCAAAAATTTGAGTTTATATTTTAAATATAACTATGGAGTTCAATTTCTTCTCTTCAAAATTAAAATAAGTATAAAACCAGAAATAAAATTCCCGGAACACAAAAAAGGAAAATTAAAACTCAAAAAATATATTAACTATCAATTATTTTACATAAATGAATTTTTTGGAAATCCAGTCAATTAGAAAATAAAAATTCACGCTTCCTACTCCAATATTTGAAAGCTGGAAAATTTGAAGAAAATTAAAAGTTGTTTATACTTAAAAACTATTTCTCAAAACATATAAATTTCTAATCCCCTGGGGCGATCACAAAAATTCTAATCGGGAACCGTTGAGTAAAGAAATATCTTTTTAATCCTCCAAAAACAAATCCCTAATCAGATGAATCTGAAAAATATCTAAAAACTTCAATTTTCAAATTGATTCCGGATCATCTGAGCAAGTCTCGAATCTAATTCATTAAATAAATAGTAAGGATATATAAGCAGTTTAAATACATGAAAAAACACTTAAATATCTGTAAATCAATATATAATTTAACTATTTACAGCATTAAGAATTGTAAAATAAAAATATATAATTTTTTTAAAAAAAACGGTCATAATTTGGTTATAAAATAATAGCTTATTAATTGATAATCATATAGTTTAAACACTATATATATGATGTAAACAATTTAAAAAAATAGAAAAATAAGAAGGAATAGCAATACAGTACCAGAATCTAAGTAGGTATGATAAGCCAGGAAATTCACAATAGAAAAGCTTTATCATTAGCCACGTCTATCATACTATACTAATTATCTTTTCTGTAAGATAGAAAAGCGTCAAAAATGATCCGTCGCAAGCAAGACTGTGTCATAGTAATAAAACTCATCTTCTTTAAAAATGAAAGCTAAGTAGCTCTGGAAGATCCTTTTCTTTATAAGCAATATTATTATATTTTTTTGACTCTCAAATATCACGACCCATGATTAATTTATGAAGAAAAAGAATCATTTTTATCTCAAAAAACTAACTCTAATTCTCCCTCAAAATTATATTTTCAGTAAATTCAGATAGCCCATATCCTGCCATAATCCATCATTAAAAATACAAGTTTTGTTCTTCAATAATGATATTTGAAGGGTCCTATTTTGAAACTTATAATTTTTGGAAAATATAAATTCCAGTAAATGAAGGTAATAATCTACTCATAACCTAAGGTTATATCTAAAATCTTTTTAAACCGCGATCAATACTGGATTTTATAGCAAAGTTCAAGCATAAAAAAAGTCTGCTAATATAATTAGCAGACCTCAGAATATTTGTTTTTACTTTCTACTTAGTTATTGATGGCGGCTACACCGGGAAGCTCAAGTCCTTCAAGACTTTCAAGCATTGCTCCACCTCCGGTAGAAACATAACTTACTTTGTCAGCATACCCGAATTGCTTAACGAATGCAACACTGTCTCCTCCTCCCACTAAAGAGAAAGCTCCTAGTCTTGTTGCTTCAGCAATGCTCTCACCAAGCGCCACAGTTCCTCCTGCAAAATGTGACATTTCAAAAACTCCGATCGGTCCGTTCCAAAGAATAGTTCTTGAATTCAATAATACATCGTTGAACTGATCTCTTGATTTATGACCGGCATCCAATCCCATCCATCCTTCAGGAATAGCATAGATATCTGCTTCTTTTCTTTCTGCATCATTGCTGAAACTTTCAGCGATAATAGCATCAGACGGAAGATATACCTTTACTTTATGCTCTTTAGCCTTCCCTAAAATTTCAAGAGCAAGAGGAAGCTTATCTTCTTCTACTAAAGAATTTCCAATTTTACCCCCTAAAGCCTTAATAAATGTAAATGCCATTCCTCCCCCAATGATCAGATTGTCTACCGCAGGAAGAATATTTTCTATGATGGTGATTTTAGTTGAAACTTTAGACCCACCCAGGATAGCTGTAACAGGTCTTTCACCACTTTTCAATACTTTATCGATTGCCTGTAATTCCTTAGCCATTAATAAACCGAAAAATTTAGTTGATGGGAAATACTGAGCGATAACAGCTGTAGAAGCATGAGCTCTATGCGCCGTTCCAAATGCATCATTTACATAAGCATCTCCCAGCTTAGAAAGCTGCTCAGCGAAACCTTCATCTCCTTTCTCCTCCTCGTTGTGGAAACGTACATTCTCCAATAATAAAATTTCACCAGGCTTCAGATCAGCAGCAGCTCTCTCAGCTTTTTCCCCGATGCACTCATCAACAAATTTCACTTCCTGTCCAAGAACGCTTGAAATCTCTCCTACAATATGCTTAAGAGAAAATTCATCCTTAACTTCTCCTTTCGGTCTCCCAAGGTGCGTCAATAAAATAACAGAACCACCATCCTTAAGGATTTTTTCAACGCTTGGCTTCACAGCAACAATTCTGGTATTATCGGTCACTTTCAGCTGGTCATCCTGTGGAACATTGAAGTCAACTCTTACAAGAGCCTTCTTATCTTTAAAATTGAAGTCGTTAATTGTTTTCATTTTATATTCAGATTTATTTTTTCCTGAGATCTCCATACAGCCGCCAACTCAGCTCAGATCGCTTTTCAGCAGACATCGGCAGGGGCAGCTCCATAAATTTCATTGAATTTTCGTTTCACAAATGTAAGGTTTTAAACTTTTTCAACAGATTGATTAAAATAAAAGTTTTCAAAAACTTTCCCCGAACCCAATCACCCATTAATCAACAATCTTTTTCTCTTTATAAAAAAAATAATGTAGTTGTTGTTATGTATTGTTAGTAACGGGGATAAGTTTTTGATCTAAAGTTTATCATATTCAACTGTCAGTCAATTCATATTTAACTCACAATATAAATCTCTGTAAACCTGCATATTCAGGGACTTATTCACAAATGTTGATAACTTTGAAGAAAAGCCATTATTAATTATTTTATTATGGAGAAAGCTGGGGATAGCTGAAGAAAACATCCGGAAAGTTGTGGCGAAAACATCCGGAAAGATTTTCTATTACGAAATAAATTGATCTTTAAAAACAGAAAGTTGAGAAAAGTTTTCCACACTTATTAACAGACCTTTTCACAATTAACTCCCGGTTTACTAACACGAATTGTTATTATTCTTACCTTTGTAATGAAATAGAATCTAAAAAAGCTTAATAAGAGTATTATGAAAAGAAAAATTGCTATTGCAGCGGACCATGCAGGCTATGAATATAAGGAGATTGTTAAAAACTACCTCTCAGAACAATTTGAAGTTCAGGATTTTGGCACGTTTTCCACAGACAGTGTGGATTATCCGGACTTTGTACACCCTGCTGCAACCTCTGTGGAAAACGGAGAAAATGAGCTGGGAATTCTGATCTGCGGAAGCGGAAACGGGGTACAGATCACTGCGAACAAACACCAGAAGATAAGATGCGCTCTTTGCTGGATGCCGGAGATAGCAACACTGGCAAGACAGCACAATGATGCGAATATGATTTCAATGCCCGCAAGGTTTATATCAAAGGAGCTGGCGATAGAAATTGTAGACAAATTTCTATCGACGGATTTCGAAGGAGGAAGACATCAGAACCGGGTTGATAAGATCACAGTTTGCTAAATATACTAAGGCTTGTAAATCATATTACAAGCCTTATTTATTTTTTATTCGTACATTTGCATTGTTCAATAGAAATTATACTCTATTATTCTCACTAAGAGCCTTTATCATATTCAAAATATATTTAGTAAAAGGTTTTTCTCTTTTCTTCTCTATAATTGTATTAAATTTATACAAAACTAAAACTCCCGTTATAAGTAAGTTTGAAAGGAAATTGCTGATGATTTACTCAAAGGGATAAATAGCAAAAATTGAATTACCTTTATCTGTAGTAATAGATAGAAATTAGAAGAGGTTTCATTTGAATGAAAACCAGAAACAATTAAAAGAAAATTAAAATGCCAAAAAAAAGAAAATATATAAGTCATAAAAATGATTTGAAACTGATGGAGATCGGAAGACTGATCCTGCGTTTCATGAATGCAAATGCATCAAAAATTTATAATTATAAGCAGATCGCTGACGGGATAGATTACAAGAACCCGAGACAAAGGGAACTTGTGATCCAGGCACTGCATAAGCTTCAGGGATCTGAAAAGATCAAAGAAGTGGAAAGAGGAAAGTATATCGTGAATCTGAAAATTGCGGGAACATTAACCGGAATTATAGATTTCAACCAGAGCGGAAATGCTTACGTAAATGTGGAGGGAATGGAAGATGATATCTTCATTCACTCCAAGAACGTAAAGGACGCCCTGCAGGGAGATAAGGTTCTTATTATAACTTATCATTATAAAGGAAAGAAACTGGAAGGCTCCGTTTTGGAAGTTTTGGAAAGAACCAGAACAGAATTTGTAGGAACTTTTCAGAAGGTTGCGCATAAGGATTTCGGGTTTGTGGTTTGTGATAAAAAAACGATCAATACAGATATTTTTATTCCGAAGAACAAATTCAATAATGCGGAGGATGGCGATAAGGTTATCGTTAAAATGACTGAATGGAAGCCTGGTGATAAAAATCCTGAGGGAGAAATTACACAGGTATTGGGTGCTCCGGGAGAGCATGAAACGGAGATCCACTCTATCCTTGCAGAATATGGTCTTCCTTACGAGTTTCCACAGGAAGTTGAGCTGGACGCGGATAAGATAGACAGAGCCATTACGGATGAAGAGGTAGCAAAGCGCTGGGATATGCGTAATATCTGTACATTTACCATTGACCCTAAAGACGCCAAGGACTTTGATGATGCCCTATCCATAAGAAAATTACAGAACGGAAACTGGGAGGTCGGTGTTCATATTGCGGATGTATCCCATTATGTGGTGCCGGGAACGATTCTGGACGATGAAGCCTATCAGAGAGCTACTTCAGTATACCTGGTAGACAGAGTTGTTCCAATGTTACCTGAAGTACTGAGCAATGATGTATGCTCCCTTCGTCCTCACGAAGATAAATATACCTTCTCAGCAGTTTTTGAACTGAATGATCAGGCTGAAATTCAGAAGCAGTGGTTTGGAAGAACAGTCATTCATTCAGACAGAAGATTTACCTATGAAGAAGCCCAGGAACGTATAGAGACGGGTGAAGGAGATTTGGCAGAAGAGATCAATGTTCTTGACAGACTGGCGAAGATCATGCGTAGCGAACGTATCAGAAAAGGGGCGATCACTTTTGACAGAAGCGAAGTAAGATTCAATCTTGATGAAAATAATGAACCGATCGGGGTTTACTTTAAGATAAGCAAGGATTCCAATCACCTGATCGAAGAGTTCATGCTTTTAGCCAATAAAAAAGTATCGGAATACGTATCCTTATCAAGAAAAGATGAGATTACCAATAATACTTTCATCTACAGGGTTCACGATGATCCGGATCCTGCAAAACTGGAATCATTAAGGGACTTTGTGGCCACTTTCGGATATAAGATGAATCTGGCCAACACGAAAAAGGTTGCCGAATCGTTAAATAAGCTTCTTCATGACGTCAAAGGAAAAGGAGAAGAAAATATGATCGAAACGCTGGCGATGAGAAGTATGAGCAAGGCGGTATATTCTACAGAACCGATCGGTCACTATGGGCTGGGGTTTGAGTATTATACCCACTTCACCTCTCCTATCCGACGTTATCCCGATCTGATCGCACACCGCCTTCTTCAGCATTATCTGGATGGCGGAAAATCTCCAAGCAGACAGGAGCTGGAGGACAAAGCGAAGCACTGCAGCTCAATGGAAAGACTGGCAGCAGATGCAGAAAGGGATTCTATCAAGTTCATGCAGGTAAAATTTATGGAAAAACATCTTGGGGAAACTTTCACGGGGGTAATTTCCGGTGTTGCTGAATTCGGATTCTGGGTAGAAATTCCTGAAAACGGAGCTGAAGGTCTGATCAAGCTGAGAGATCTTGTAGATGATTCTTATATGTATGATGCCAAAACCCATGCGGTATACGGCATAAGACACGGAAATAAATACCAATTGGGCGATCAGGTTAAGATCAAAGTAGTGAAAGCAAATCTGATACAGAAACAGCTGGATTTTAAGATCGTTGAATAATATCAGAATCAAAAAAATAATTAATGAAAAGAGGTTATTCCAAAGCTGGAATAACCTCTTTATTTTTTATGAAGTTTACAATGATAAAACTTCTTTACCGCTTCATTTTTCTTCAGGAACTCCTCTTTCCCGCCTTCAGCTTTCTTTTTAAAATCATACGCAAAACAGCAGGTAAAATAAAGTTGATATATCACAACTTTATTGAATAATTAAATCATAAAGTCTAACTTTGTATTAAACGAAATGAAATTTTTTCATTTTAAAACTTATTAAATGCTTGAATTAGTACTATCTGCCATCATTTTAGGATTCATGTTGAGTCTGGTTTTTATAGGACCTATATTTTTTCTCCTGATCGAAACCAGCTTTTCCAGAGGCCCAAAGCATGCCTTATCATTGGATCTTGGCGTTATCACTGCAGATCTGTTGTGTATTGTAGCAGCATATTATGCCAGTGCAGATATTGTTACCTTAATCGATAAGCATCCGGGCTTTTACAGGATCACTTCCATTCTGATTTTTATTTATGGGATTGTCATGCTGGTCACGAGGACCAAGATGCATATGCCCGGTGAAGAAAAGATCATTGGCCAAAATTATATAAAGACCTTTTTTAATGGTTTTTTCTTTAACCTTTTAAATGTAGGAGTGATCCTTTTCTGGCTGGTAACGGTAATTTCCGTAAGGAATCAATATCCGGATACCAGCAGTTTTGTTTTATATATAGGTATTGTGATCGCCACTTATCTCTGTATTGACCTTGCTAAAATATTTCTTGCCAAACAATTTCACGATAAACTTACACAGAAGCTGGCCAACCAGATCAGAAGGATTGTGGGGGCTATTCTTATTATTTTCAGCTTCTTTATCTTCCTGCAGAGTTTCAAAAAATTCAATCAGTTTGAAAGACAGCTGGAAGAAGCAGAGAAAAAAGAAATAAAATATCAACAAACGAAATGAAAAAAAATGTCTTTCCAAAAGCCCTGAAGAAGGGGGCTAAAATTGCTGTTATTTCCCCTGCCGGATCTGTAGATGCTTCCCAGCTTGAAAAAGGGATAGAAATGATTAAAAGTAAAGGATTTGAGCCTGTATTGGGAGAACATCTTTACTCCAGATTTTCGAATGGGTATAACTATGCCGGAACAGAAAAGGAAAGATTAAAAGATCTCAACTGGGCTTTAAACGACAAAGAAATCTGTGCCGTGTGGGCTTCCAGAGGAGGCTATGGATGTCAGCACCTGATTCAGCATCTGAGACTGAAAGGATTTACAGAGAATCCGAAATGGTATATCGGATATTCCGATAATACGGTGATCCAAAGCTATCTGCTGAAAAAAGGCTTTGTGTCTATCCATGGGCAGACCATCAAAACATCAAGTTTTGGAGTGACGGATGAGAGCTATGATCTGATCTTTGATATTTTAAAAGGAAAAACGCTTAAATATAGCTTAAAATCACATCAGCTGAATAAAGAAGGGAATATGGAAGGAGAAGTGGTCGGAGGAAATTTAGCCCTGATCTACGCCCTTCTGGGAACCCGGTATTCTTTTGATTTTAGAGATAAAATTTTATTCATTGAAGATATCGGAGAAAACTTCTATGCGCTGGACCGAATGATCATGAGCCTTGAGCTGGCAGGAGTTTTCAATAAGATCAAAGGACTTATCGTAGGGGGAATGACCAATATGGGCGATGAAAAAGAAAACAAAAGCTATGAAGAAAGCTTTGACGGGTTTGCCTATAAGCTGATCTCAGAAAGAATTTCAAAATATAAATTCCCTGTAGTATTTGGCTTTCCGAACGGGCATATTAAAGATAACAGACCTCTTATTATAGGTGGAAAAGCTAAGGTAAAGGTTGAGTCTAAAGTAAAGATCGAGTTTTAAAAATGGATAATATAATTCTTAAATATTCTTACTCTCCAGGTTTTATTGGAGAATTTATATGCAAGGATTTATTAATTTCCCGGACCTTTGAAACTAGGCTTCAGTTTTTCTGGCATTTTGATCCGGGCTACTTTCCCGATAATAATGATGGACGACAGTATAGAAGAATTACTACTATAAAAGATAAATTGCCGGAAGAGTTGCAGGAAATCCTTAAAAAAGTAATGCAGTCTGACATAAAGGTAATTGTACCGGAAATCATAAAAACAGATAGGATTGAATATTCCACATCTGCGCATTTTAAAAATGAATTTTATAAACTGCAAATTCAAAACGAGGAAAAATATATCAATATTCCCTATGATATTTCCAAAGTTCTGATAGAAGGAAATGATGCAGAGCTGTTTTTTGATCTTCATACTGAATTGAAATCCTGGATTGATGAGGAATTTGAAATAGCTTCAGAAGGAAAAGCCGTTAAACTCAATAAATAAAGGAAACAATGGCTGATCACAATGATTTTGGAAAAGCAGCAGAAGATATGGCAGCTGATTATCTTCAGAAGAATGGCTATAAGGTCCTTGTCAGGAACTTTCGTTTTCAGAAAGCGGAGATCGATATTATTGCTGAGAAAGATGACTTAGTGATAATTGTTGAAGTGAAAGCAAGATCTACAGACGCCTTCATGCTGCCACAGGAAGCAGTCACCAAAACAAAAATAAGATCAATTGTTTCCGCTGCCAACCGCTACCTGAAAGAATTTGAAAAAGACAATGAGGTAAGATTTGACATTATTTCCATTCTTCCGGATGAAAATAAGAACCTTATCATCAACCATATAACCGATGCTTTTCAGGCGTTTGATGCGAATTAACCATGCAAAAGACAGATTGTGAAGTGATATATTCCGCTGTCGTTTACTTTGATAGATAGTATCCGGTATCAGCGCAGCAATACGCTGCTTCGGCAAATTGTTATGCTGATATCATTAAATAATTAATTTTTTATGAAAACAATATTAATCACCGGAGCCACTTCCGGAATAGGCAGATCCACTGCGGAACTTTTGGCTAAACAGGGAAACAGGATCATTATCTGTGGAAGAAGAAACGAGGTCCTTGAATCGGTAAAATCTGAACTATCTCAATATACCGAAATATTTAGTTTGAAATTCGATGTGAGAAGCCTTGAAGAAGTGGAGGATGCAATCAGTTCGCTTCCTGAAAACTGGAAAGATATTGATGTTCTGATCAATAATGCGGGAAATGCCCATGGACTTGATCCTCTTTCTGACGGTAAGACGGATGACTGGGATTCTATGATCGACGGTAATGTAAAAGGATTGCTCTATGTTTCAAAGATGATCATTCCCGGAATGAAAACTAAAAATTTAGGTCATATTGTAAATATCAGTTCTGTAGCAGCAAGACAAACGTATGCAAACGGTGTGGTTTATTGTGCTACCAAAAAAGCGGTAGACGTGATTTCTGAAGGAATGAGGCTTGAGCTTACCGGATCTGGCATCAAGGTGACCAATATTCAGCCGGGCGCGGTAGAAACAGATTTCTCTCTGGTAAGATTCAAAGGAGATGATGAGAAGGCGGCAACAGTGTACGCGGGATATGAACCCTTGAAGGCAGATGATATAGCAGATGCGATCGCTTATTGTATCAATGCTCCAAAACATGTTACCATTTCTGATATGACCATTTATCCAAGTGCCCAGTCAGAACCAAGAACAATCTATAGAAAATAGTCTCAAAATAAAGGATTAAATTTGCGGCATATGTAAAACGATTTTGCTCTTTCGCAATTTAGCTTAAAATAAAAAAAATGAAAATTCTATATCTCGAAACCTCCTCTAAAAACTGCTCTGTAGCAATATCAGACGATGAAAAACTGCTATGTCTTTGTGAAGAGGTTTCTGAAAACTATAAGCAGTCCGAGAGCCTTCATACTTATGTAGAATGGGCCTTGGAAGGAGCTGGAATCTCACTTAAGGATATCGATGCCGTTTCTTTGGGAAAAGGGCCGGGCTCCTATACAGGTTTAAGGATCGGTGCAGCTTCTGCAAAAGGATTCTGTTACGGATTAAAAGTACCTTTCATTGCAGTAAATTCTCTTGAAAGCATGATAGAGCCGTTTTTAGGCGATAATTACGACTTTATAGTCCCTTTGATCGATGCGAGGAGAATGGAGGTTTATACGGCCGTTTATGACGGTAATACGGGTAAGGAAGTATCCGGAACCGAAGCGAAGATTTTAGATGAGGCTTCTTTTGAAGAATTTAAAGACAAAAAAATCATTTTCGCTGGTGATGGAGCAAAAAAGGCAAAAGATATTTTGCAGCTTCCTGATGCGGTCTTTAAAGACGATGTCTACCCTTCCGCGCAATATCTTATCAAAAAGACATTGGAGAAAATACAAAACAGCGAATTTGAAGATATCGCTTATTTTGAACCTTTTTATCTCAAAGACTTTCATGGAGTAAAGAAAAAGAAATCGTAAGATCCTATATGTCCAGAAAAAATAAATAATTATATACAAAAAAGCGAAGATTTAATCTTCGCTTTTTTGTTTTATTGAGGTTTTGCGGGTACTGATCCTGATTTGTTTGAGTTCAGCTTTTTATTTTTTTGTGTATTGCCCTGGTCAGGCTGATCTATATTATTGATTGATTGTATTTTATTGAGGTCTTCCGGTTTTTGAGGTGTACCATTGCCATTGGGAGCTCCGGGAGGCTGCTGTGGGATGGTGTTCCCTTTATTATCTGTTGCCTGGAAGCTGAGGTCGCTTTTCAGGTAGTTCAGCATTTCTTTAGCTCTTATTCCTTCAGGAGTTTTGGAATAGTTCAGCGCAATCTGCTCAAGCTGTAATATCATGACCTCTTTCCCACTCGATTTTCCCGAATTGAAGGCATTTAAAAGATACAGTTTAGGAACCAGTGCGTCTTTCGGAAACTTCTGAATGGTCTGGTCAATCAGCTCTTTACTTTCCCCGAATTTCTCCGATTCAAATAAGGCATATGCCCTTTTATATTCATTTTCAACCTCTTCTGTTGATTTTACAAAAGACTTATTTTTAGGATTTCTTGCAAATTCTGCATAAGAAGTATAAGGATAATCTGTCAGAAGTATTTGTTTTGCTTTTTCTGAAGCCTGAGGATTTTTCTCATAATTCATTGCGAAAATTTCATACAGGGCCTGAAGCATTACTTTTTCTTCTGGTTTTACATCCACAAGATCATATAAGGTTTTCGTAGCCAGGGGAGTATTGGTGAAATAATTCTGATACATGATCCCTAATCCCAGAGAAGCGGTATCCCTGTCCTTTTTTAGCTGGCTCAGTTTGGCTTGATCCGTCGGGATCTGCTCAATATAATAAGCCGGTTCAAAACGTCTCGGATTAGGTGCTGAGGTTACTCCCAGTGCTTCATTCTTCATGTCTTCGAGAGTGGCCATTTTCTTGGAGAAACGCCAGTTATCCGCAAGAGCCCTGTCTCCCCATACCTGTTTAAACGAGGATGTTCCTTTGCTTACTGTTCCTGTATTGCTGAAATAAAAACCTTTGGTCGTTACCCCAAAATCTTCAAAAGAATTGGAACTGTTGGCAAAAACTGAATTTGCGCTATAGTCACCGGTATCAAACCCTTTATTTCTTTCAGCACGTCTTCTCTCCTGTTCCTCTTTCTCTTCCTTGATCTTTAATTTGGCAATATATTGGGAGAAAAACTCTGTTTTCTGGGTATTGTCCATCTTTGCGAGAGCAAGAATACTGTCATTCTTTTTGATCAGATAGTAGTTCCTGGAGATCTTTTTAATGTATTCAGACTGATCCTTTAATAATACTTTGGAAGGCTCATAGGTCATCACGGCAAGAGCGGAGTCATAATAACTTCCGGCTCCGATATAGTCATTTTTATCAAGATAGCCCTTCCCTATTTCATAATAGGCCAGACCACGGATCTGGGGATCTGAAACCTTTTCAAATAAAGATTTTCTGAAAAACTGCTGTGCTTCATCTTTTTTGCCTGCCTTATTGGCCATTAAACCTAAAGCATAATAAAACTCATTCTTTCTGGAACCGTACGTTCCTTTCTTGCTGATATTTTCCAGATAGTTTTTTGCACCGTTATAATCCCCTTTGCCATTGAAGGTTTTCGCAATAGCGATTTGAGATTTTACTTCAAATTCAAAATCATTTGCATATTTGTAAGCCGCTGCAAAGCTTTCTCTCGCCTTGTCATTTTGTCCCAGATTTTCAAGGACCTGACCTCTCAGGTAGGCGATTCTGCTTTTCAGCTTCCGGTTGTTGTTCAGTTCAAAAGCGATATCAAGCTCTTTGGCGGCATCTTCCTTTTTTCCTGCATCTAAAAGAGATTCAGCGTAATAGATGCTCAGCAGCTTGGCATAAGTTTTATCGATCTTCTCTCCTTTCAGTTTGGCAAAAGTTTCATGGGCCCGGTGATAATCTTTGATCTTATCATAAGCCAGACCCTGATAAATTCTTGCCAACGGAAGCCTTTTATCATCTTTCATGTGTGTGAAGACATAATTGAGCGCGTCCAGAGCCTCCAGGGATTTACCACGATATATTCTTGCCTGGGCAAGGATCATATAGGCATCAAAAATCTGCTTGTTTTTTTCTTCCCCGTTTCTGATTACAGAATATTTGTTGATTGCTTTTAATGCTTTTGCTTCCGCAATTTCCAGTGTGGTAGCTCCTTTGGCTGGACCTTCCTCCTGATTTTCGGCATTAGCTCCCGGTCCTCCGGGTATATTGGGAACTCCGGAATTTCCTCTTCCCTGAGGCCTGTTAGCGACTTCAGCCATTTTCATAGAATTCTCTGCAAAAGCTTCAGTCTGGCCAAGATCACTGCCTAAAGGCTGCTCTTCAAACGTAAGAATAGGAATATAAGGAGCATAAAAATTATCCTTATGTCCCTTATCTCTGGATGTAAACTCACTGTTTAACGCGTCTTCAGCATTAAACAGGGTGTTGTAATATGTGGAAAATCCTTTCAATAGCTTTGATCGCTGCTCCGGCTTTTTTGTTTTGGTAGCACAGGAAGCAACAAGACATATCACTAAAAGGAATAATATATTCTTTTTCATTATTCAATATAACTCGCTAATCTGCTTTTTATTATCAGCAGTTTGATGATTTTGTAAAAATAATAAAATTTTATAATGAATAATATTTATATTTCTTCCTGAAAGATTTTATTTCTTCTTTACAAATGTGGGAGTCTCCATAATTTTTAAATCAGAGACGTTTCTTTCAGAATTTTATAAACAAGATGGGTAGGAAGTCCCATAATGGTATAAAAGCTTCCGGTCATACTCCTGATCTTGGCCATGCCCAGCCATTCCTGAATCCCGTAGCTTCCTGCTTTGTCGAAAGGTTTATAGTTTTGAATATAATACTGTATTTCTTCATCGCTGATGGTATCGAATGTCACATCAGCCACATCAGTTTCCGTAAAGGTTCTGTCTGCAGTTTTGATTGTAATTCCCGTATAGACCTGGTGGATTCTTCCCGAAAGCTGCTGGAGCATATTGTACGCATCCGTTTCATCTTTAGGTTTCCCCAGGATCTGATCATCGATTGCTACCACGGTATCTGCTGTCAGTAATACTTCATCCGCTTCCAGGCTTCTGAATGCATCCGCTTTCAGTTCAGATAAATAAGCAGCGGCTTCCTCTATTCTGATGTGCTGCGGAAGGATCTCCTCACAATCTATTTTTACAACTTCGAAATCAAAGCCAAGGCTGGAAAGCAATTCTTTTCTTCTGGGCGATTGTGATGCTAAAAGTAATTTCATAGAAGTGATTATACAGATTGGGTGTTATCATCATGCCAGTTCCCCTGTACTTTCATTACCTGCTCAATAACATCACGTACAGCACCGCTTCCTCCTTTTTTCGGAGAAATATAATGGGAAATACCTTTCACTTCAGGAACCGCATTTTCAGGACATGCAGCAATAGCCGAACTTTCCATGATATGAATATCCGGAAGGTCATCACCCATCGTCAGGATTTCCTCATTCTTAAGATTATATTTCCTTTTAAAATCTTCAAAGTCTTCAATTTTGTTATGTGATTTCGCATAATAATCCTGAATACCGAGATAATTGATCCTGTGCTTTACCATTTCGTCATTTCCTCCGGTAATAACGCCTATCAGATAATTGTTTTTTAATGCTTTAACCACGGCATAACCATCCAGTACATTCATTACCCTGCTCATATTTCCTCCCGGCATTAAATAGACACTCCCGTCTGTAAAAACTCCGTCTACATCAAATACAAATGCTTTAATATCTTTTAATTTCTCTTTATAGCTCATACATTTTCTGAATAGAATGATTCATTGTTTTATAAATTTCAAGACTTTCGTCTTTTAATAACTGCTCATGCAACTCCAAAATTCTTACATCATTTCTCACCGCAGGTCCGGTCTGAGCCTTTTTAGGTTCAATTTCATGAATTTTCTGAACCGTTTCATCGATTAACGGCAAAAAATAATCGAACGGGATTTCCTGGGAATCCGAAATTTCTTTAGCCCTAGAAAAAAGGTGGTTCACAAAGTTGCAGGCAAAAACTGCCGTCAGGTGAATATATTTTCTTTTTTCGTGATCGCTTTCCATCACATTCTCTGAAATTTTGGAAGCAAGCTCAAACAGTGTTTTTTTGTCCTCTTCATTTTCTGCTTCAATGAAAAACGGAATTTTTTCATATTCCAGCTCTTTTGATTTTGAAAAGGTCTGCAAAGGGTAGAAGCTGGCCTTTCTGTACGTTCCGGCAAGAACTTCTTTAGGAAGCGAGCCTGAAGTATGGGCAACCAGGGTATCTTTTTTAGCAACAATCCCTGAAACTTCCTCCACAGAATTATCGCTCACACAGATGATATAAAGATCCGCATCTTCCAGCTGCCCGGTAGAGTAGGGAATATGTAGCTCTTCAGAAATTTTACTCAATTCTTTTTCGTTCCTGCCAAAAATCTGGACGAGGGAAATACCTTTCAATGTGAAAGCTTTTGCCATGTGATAAGCAACATTTCCGGAACCGATAATTACAATTTGCATCTAACAAATATAAGATTTTAAGCCGAGCCGGGAAAGGATGGGCGGAATAGAAACCCGGAAGTTCAATATAGGCACGTTTATTGCGTAACTGTCTCATATTATTTTTAATATTTACACTGAAAATTGAAAAATTAATTTAACTTTCAGTTATTTTTGTAATCCAAAACAATGAAAGGCATCTCATGAAGATTAAGGACGCGGAAATTATTTCGTTGATGCAGAATCCACGGACCCAGGATAAAGGTGTCCGTGCCTTGATGGATGCCTATCAAAGCAGATTGTACTGGCACATAAGAAGAATTATTGTGGACGGAGATCTTGCTCAGGATACTTTGCAGGAAACTTTTATTAAAGCTTATCAGAATTTTCATCAGTTCAAAAATGATAGCCAGCTGTATACCTGGTTGTACAGAATTGCTACCAACGAAGCACTGCAGCAGGTCAATAAAATGAAGAAGATGCAGAAGACCGATGAAGATCCCGAGTACCATATGCAGAATCTTGTAGCCGATAATGTGGGAGGTGATGCGGAAGAAATACAGATTCTGTTGCAGAACGCCATACAGAGCCTGCCTGAAAAGCAGAAGCTGGTATTTATGATGCGGTATTATGATGATTTGCCCTACGAAGAGATATCGAAGATCGTAGAGATGTCTGTAGGGACCCTAAAAACCAATTATCATTATGCCAAACAAAAAATAGAAGATTATATTAAAGAAAATTACGAAAGCTAATTTTTGAGAAAACAAAGATGAAAGAGTTCGACATAGAAAAACTTGAGCGTAAAAACATTTACACAATGCCTGATAATTTATTTGAAAATATTCAGGAGAATGTTATGAATGATATAAAGACAAGCAAAAAAGCACCAGTCTTTAAGCTGAACTGGATGTATGCAGCGGCTGCATCGCTGGCTTTGATCTTTGGAGCAACCTATGTTTTCAATTCCGGTGACAATTCCGTGGAAAAAACACTGAATGCAGAACAGGCATATGCGGTCAATACAGGAGAACCGAAAACGGAAAGCGAACTTGCCTATGAAACTTTAAAAGCTGATTTAACTTCTGTTGAAAATAATAATCAAACAATTGAAAATCAGAAAAATAATAAAGCTTACGCCGTTAAAAGCGAAAATGTAAATGAAAATACAACAGAATCACCAAAAACGGTGAAAGCTGTGACAAAAAAAGAAGAAACCCAGATGAATGAATATTTGGATTCGTTTTCTAATTCTGAAATCGCAGAATTAGCAAGTAACTCAACTCAGGACGTTTATTTGGATTTATACAATTAAAAAAGATGAAAAAGATATTATTGACATTTTTGATTATTTATGGTTTTGGCTTAAATGCCCAAAGGACGGACTATAACTGGAAAAAAATGGATCCTAAACAAAGAAAAGAAGTCATCAATAATCTTTCTCCCGAAGAAAGAAAAGAGCTGCTTAAGAATTTTAGGAATAATATGGTGATAGAAAACCTGGCCATAGATGCAAGTGATAAAACTGAATTTATACAGGTATATAATGAATATCTGGATAGCCAGAAAAAAATAATAAACCAGTTCAAATCCAACTCGGATTTTAATCCGGAAACCCTTTCTGATGACGAAGCGAAAGCTAAGTTGCAGCAAAGCTTTGAGTTGGGACAAAAATTGCTGGATAACAGAAAGAAATATGCAGATAAAATGCAGCAGGTGATTCCCTGTCAGAAAGTTCTGAAGCTGTTTCAGTCTGAAGGAATGATGAGAGATAAAATGAATGAAAGAAAACCTCACGGAAACTATAATGCTCCGGGACCTAAACAAAACCCATAATAGTTTATTTTTTTAATGTTGGACGGCTCTTACAAATCTTTTTTTGTGAGAGCCGTTTAATTTAATATTGAACAAATTTATATTTTTGTGGAAACTGTAAAAATACATTATGAAAAAAATTATTTTGTTTATCTTTTTCTCAGTATTTATTTCTGCTCAAAAAATTCAATTGATAGAACTCAGAAACAATATAAAAGATAAAAATCATGTAGCCCAATCTCTTACTTTACTTGACAGAAGAGAAGACAAAGCTATAGGAATAGTTTCTCATAGAAAAGATCCTTATGAGGTAAGATTTGAGAAGGATGATCTAGAAAAATTATTTGCAGACTGGTTTTTAGAAAATAACAAAGAACGGGGAAGTAATAAGTACTTCCTTATACTGGAACATGTAAAGGTGAAAGATATACCAACAGAAAGGTCAGTTATGGGACACCTGGAAATGCGAATATCTACTTTTTTAGAGAAAAACGGTAAATACTATTTTTTAAAAAAAATTAGAATTTCAAAAGATTTTCAACAGAGAGATCATGCTTATATTACCAGAGCTATAGCTGCCAAAATTTCAGCAGAATTATCCAATATCGTAAAGGATTCCTATTCTGAAACAGGATTGGGAATTCCTATTTCAGAGACGGATCTTGAAAATTATGAAAAAGTGATATCTGAACAGTTGCCCATATATAGTTCCGGCTCTTTTGCGGATGGTGTTTATAGAGATTATAAATCATTTGCAGAACAAAAGCCGGATAAAGAACTTACTGTAAGAAAGAATAAACGAGGGGTGATTAAAGGGGTAGAAAGGGTAGATGGCTATGATAATCTAAGCAGAGGATTTTTTGCGATTGTCGACAGTGGAATTGCTTATAAAAAAACGCCCACAAGTCTTATTGCAATTGAAAAAGATAATGATGGATTCTTTATAATAGCCTCTGAAGAAGAGCTCTTTCCGCAGGATAATACAATGACTATTGTAGGAGCAGGAGCCTTTGGTGCAATAGGAGGTTTAATAGGGGCTGTAATAGATGTCACTTCCTCAAAAGCTCGCAAACAAAATGCAAAGTATTATAGAGTAGGGATTGATGCGCTTACAGGGGAATATATTTTACCGGAAGGTTTTGTTAAATATAGAAAATATAAATAAGAAAATCATTTCTGTTTTTTGATTTGTGGAATCTGGAGATTCATTGTGAGAGAAACAGTAATTGCTTAATAAATGTTTCTGCCAGATAGGAGGCTTTGAAATCGAACCTATTGATTTAATTAAAAAATTCCTCTGGATTTAAGCATTTAATATTGAGCAAAATGAAAGACAATAATCTCTCGCTTTTTTTTATCTTTGCAAATTACAAGATTCTTAAATGAAAAACATACGAAATTTTTGCATAATCGCTCATATCGACCATGGTAAAAGTACCCTGGCAGACCGTCTTTTGGAGTATACAAATACGGTTACCCAAAGAGAATTACAGGCCCAGACACTGGATGATATGGATTTGGAGAAAGAGCGTGGAATTACGATAAAGTCCCATGCGATCCAGATGGATTATGAATATAAAGGAGAAAAATATATTTTAAATCTGATCGATACACCGGGACACGTTGACTTTTCCTATGAAGTATCCCGTTCCATTGCGGCCTGTGAAGGAGCGCTTCTCATCGTAGACGCTGCACAGAGCATCCAGGCACAAACGATCAGTAATTTATATCTCGCGTTAGAAAATGATCTGACCATCATTCCGATCCTGAATAAAATAGACCTTCCTTCTGCAAACCCTGAAGAAGTAACGGATGAGATCATGAATCTTATCGGATGTGAATATGAAGATGTGCTGAGGGTTTCAGGAAAAACAGGAGAAGGGGTACACAATCTGCTTGAACAGATTGTAGAAAGAATTCCTGCACCTGTAGGAGATCCTGAAGCACCGCTTCAGGCGTTGATCTTCGATTCTGTTTACAATCCGTTCAGAGGTATTGAAGCTTACTTTAAGGTAGTCAACGGAAGTATCAAAAAAGGAGAAAAGGTAAAGTTCATGGCGACAGGAAAGACCTATGAAGCTGATGAAGTAGGAACCCTAAAGTTGAAGCAGGCACCTAAAAAAGAAATTAAAACAGGAGATGTAGGATATATTATTTCCGGGATTAAAGATGCAAGAGAAGTAAAAGTAGGAGATACCATTACTTCTTTTGAAAACTCTGCATCGGGACCTATCGAAGGTTTTGAGGAAGTAAAACCAATGGTATTTGCCGGTATTTATCCAATTGATTCTGAAGATTTTGAAGAGCTGAGATTCTCATTGGAGAAGCTGAGACTTAATGATGCATCGCTGGTTTTCGAGCCGGAAAGCTCTGCGGCGCTTGGTTTCGGATTCCGTTGCGGATTCCTGGGAATGCTTCACATGGAGATTGTTCAGGAACGTCTTGACAGAGAATTCAATATGAACGTGATCACTACGGTACCGAACGTATCTTACTTTGGATATTCCAAAAAAGAACCGGAAGTTCCGATCCTGATCAATAACCCTTCTGAAATGATGGATCCGTCGATCATGGATAGAGTGGAAGAGCCGTTCATCAAGGCTTCTATCATTACAAAATCTGATTTCGTAGGAGCCGTAATGACCTTATGTATTGAGAAAAGAGGAGAGATCGTCAATCAAAGCTATTTAACATCTGAAAGAGTTGAGCTGATATTCAATATGCCGTTGGCAGAAGTTGTATTTGATTTCTATGACAGATTGAAATCAATCTCCAAAGGATATGCATCATTTGATTACCACCCGATCGGGTTCAGGGCTTCCAAACTTGTAAAGATGGATATCCTGATCAACGGTGATATGGTAGATGCCCTTTCATCACTGATTCACGACAGTAATGCTTACAGCATCGGTAAAAAGATGTGTGAGAAACTTCGTGAGCTGATCCCCAGACAACAGTTTGATATTGCGGTTCAGGCTGCTTTAGGAACGAAAGTTATCGCCAGAGAGACGATCAAAGCATTAAGAAAAGACGTTACCGCAAAATGTTATGGTGGAGATATTTCAAGAAAGCGTAAGCTATTGGAAAAGCAGAAGGAAGGTAAGAAGAAAATGAAGCAGATCGGAAGGGTAGAAGTACCACAGTCTGCATTCATGGCTGTATTAAAGCTTAATGACTAATTCATTATAAAACAGAAACCGCTTCGATGGAAGCGGTTTTTTTATTTACTTTTTACGCGTGAATTTTATTTCCATTGTTTTCATTTCTTTTCCAGGTTGGCTTGGATCAGGGAGTGAATTTTTCATAAATGTTTAATTTTAAGTTGATTATAACGGTAATTTAAAGGGATCAATTTTTATTGTATCTGAAATTTTTTTATTGTTATGATAAATTGTAATTTTGTGTATTCGTAACGCAAATTAATTTTATGGAGACTCCAAAGAAACTACAGGATATAAAAGTGGCAGTAGACGCTGTTATTTTCGGATATTTCGACAAAAAAGATCTTCAGATCCTTTTGATCAAAAGAAATATTGAACCTTTTAAAGGAGGATGGGCTCTTCCGGGTGGTCTGGTTCTGGATGACGAAAATCTGGATGATGCCGTAAAAAGAGAGCTGTATGAAGAAGCGGGCATAAAGCCCGATTTTCTGGAGCAATTGTATACATTTGGTAATGTAGGGCGTGACCCGAGGAATAGAGTGGTTTCTGTGGCGTATCTGGGCCTCGTAAACCCTTCTTACCATGAACTGTTTGCAGACTCAGATGCAGAAGATGCGCAATGGTTCAGTGTAAATAAGCTTCCTGGACTGGCATTCGATCACAAAAGTATTATCGATATAGCGTTAAAAAGACTCCGTACCAAAATTCAATACCAGCCGATCGGCTTCAATCTTCTCAATGAAGAATTCCCTTTTTCAGATCTTGAAAATCTTTACAAAACTATTGTAGGCCAGGAAATAGACAGAAGAAACTTCCGTAAAAAGATCATGAGCTATGGACTGCTCAATGAAACCAATAATGTCAAAAAAGAAGGCAGCGGAAGACCTGGAAAGCTTTTCACCTTTAATCAGGAAAAATACAAAGAACTTGAAGAGCAGGGATTCTACTTCGAAATCAAATAGTTTTAATGCTACAATTTATATTTAAAATCAAGTGATTGGCTCAATCACTTGATGATTAAAAGGTTCTCAAAGTAAGTAAAAATGCCACGATTGCACGAATAAAAGTTCATGATAATGAATTTTTTAAATCATAAATGCGTATAAAGACTGTAAAAAATATTCGGCATTCGTGGCCAAAGAAAAGGTATATTTTGTTATATATTACGGTTTTTTAAAATTTCGATTAAAATTTATTATTCTGAAAATCAGTATTTTGTGATAATTAGTGTAAAAATAACACAAATAAATTTGGTACAATGACTAATATTGTATTACATTTGCGTATAAATAACACAATAATGAAATGCACCAGTCAGAATATTAAAGAGCAGTTTCAGAAAAAGAAAAGGATCAGGTTTCTCTTTTTCTGGGGACACACGGTGAAAGATGAGGTGACCAAATCCTGTTTCAGTCAGTGGTTTCCGGGGAATTTTGAAGAGGACGGTATTCTTTATAAGACGGCTGAGCACTATATGATGGCTGCCAAGGCAAGATTGTTCAATGATACGGAAATAGAAGAAAAGATCTTACAGTCAGCAGCTCCCGATCAGGCAAAAAGTCTGGGGCGGAAAGTAAAGGACTTCGATCCTCAGCTTTGGGATGAGCATAAATATGAGATCGTGAAAAAAGGAAATTTTTTAAAATTTTCTCAGAACCAGAAATTCAAAAATTTTTTATTGTCAACCGGAGATAAAATTCTGGTGGAAGCAAGTCCTTATGATAAGATCTGGGGAATTGGCATGCTGGAAACAGACAAAAGAGCTGAAAATCCATTGTTATGGGAAGGAGAGAATCTTTTAGGATTTGCTTTGATGGAAGTAAGAGATGAATTAAGGGGGTAAAAACACACAACAACCACACACAAAATAGTAATGATGAAAAAGAAGAATATTGAAAAATGCTTTGCCTTACAGAAAATAAGAGTCTAAAATTATGCCTTCTTGTTTTTGCGTAATTATAACACAAAATAACAAACTTATGGAAGATGAATTAAAACCAAGATTTATCGAATCATTACAGAGAAATAATGATCAGATCAGAGAAGACCGGGCCAGGACAATCGGAGCAGATTCAGAATTGATCTACAGACGCCGGGTTGAAGATATTGAACTGAAGATCAAGAGACTGGAAAGGGAACAGGAAGGTCTTATTGATATCAGCCCTTTAGACAGGAACAGCTTAACCTTTGCGGATTTTAATCCCGAAGCATTTGTTCAGAAAGACATGGAATTATCATTAACAATCAGAAATCTGAATATTCAGCTTGAAGTAACCAGAAAGAGATTTGAATATTTATTTGGAAAAACATTTTAGCTATGGGAAGTACTAGATACGATATGGACGCTCGTTATGACAGAGCAAGCAAAGCAGGTTACGGAACAAAATCCGCAAGTGAGATCTTCACTCAGAATACCAAAAGAAAAGCTCATGAATCAATGAATCCTTATGGTATTTCTTTCAGGGAATCCAGGGACTCTGAAGTTCATCCTAACTCTGTTCCTGTTATTTTAGGATTAGATGTTACAGGAAGTATGGGACATATCCCGCACGAACTGATCCGGGAAGGCTTACCAAAGCTGATGGGGGGAATCATCCAGGGAGGAGTACCGGATGCAGCCTTGCTATTCTTAGGAATCGGAGATCATGAATGTGACGGATATCCGCTTCAGGTAGGACAGTTTGAATCAGGAGATGAAGAACTCGATATGTGGCTTACCCGCACCTATATTGAATCCGGAGGCGGAGGAAATGCAGGTGAAAGCTATCTTTTAGCCTGGTATTTTGCGGCATTTCATACGAGGACAGATGCCTTTGAAAAAAGAAAACAAAAAGGCTTACTGTTTACGGTAGGAGATGAGCCTTGTCTGAGAACACTTCCTGCTTCTGCTATCAGGGAGATTATGGGGAGCGGTCAGCATACTTATACCCATACAGAATTGCTGGAAGAAGCGAAAAAAAGATATGAAGTATATCATATCAGTGTATTACATTCCGATCAGGCAATACGGGCAGACAGAGGCTGGAAGGATCTGCTGGGGCAAAATTGCATATCAATAGAAGATCACAGGGAAATTCCTAACGTGATTAAAAATATCATCTGTAATAAGTTTAAAGATCAGACCTTTGGAAGATCAGGAATCCGGGGCGTAGATGATATTCAGATGCTTTAGATCTGAATACTATTTCCTGATGGGACATAAGAAGATGGTAAAAAATAAACAGTAGAACATGAAAAAGGCACAAATAGTTATAGGACTTGGTTTTGGTGATGAAGGAAAAGGGATCACCACAGATTTTTTAGCAGGCCGGAATCCGGAGGCTGTAGTCATAAGATTTTCCGGAGGACAGCAGGCGGCCCATACTGTAATGATCGGAGGTAGAAAGCATATCCATTCCAGTTTTGCAAGCGGTGCGTTACGGGGATTGCCTTCTTACTTTACTGAACACTGCACTATTCATCCCACATTTTTGCTGAATGAACAGGAAGAATTAAAAGCAAAAAAAGGAAATATTGAGTTGCACATTCACCCATTGGCAAAAGTAACGACACCCTTTGATGTCTGGCAAAACAGGACCAGTGCCAGAAATCTGGAGCATGGAACATGCGGAAAAGGAGTGGGAGCCACAATGAAGAGGAATGAAAGTCCCTATAAATTATTTGCCATTGATCTGATTGCTCCAAGGGAAATGCTGATTGAAAAGCTGAAAGGAATTGCTTACTACTATGGCTTTGCAGATGAAAATGAGATTGAGAAACATCTGCAGGCCTTTTTAGAGGCTATTGATAAAATAGACTGGAAAATAGATGACTATACCTACCTGAATACATTTGATCATCTTATTTTTGAAGGCAGCCAGGGAGTTTTACTGGATATGGATCATGGGATTTTTCCCCATGTGACCTATGCGAATACAACATCAAAAAACGCATACCAGATCTGTCAATTTTTAAAAATTGAAGATATTGAAATGTATTACGTAACAAGAGCCTATGCAACCCGGCATGGAAACGGCTGGATGAGCAATGAAAAGGAAATGAATCTCAGAAATAACGAAGAGGAAACATGTACCTTTAATGAATACCAGAAAGAGTTTCGGTTGGGAACATTAGATTATGGCCTGTTGAATTATGCATTAAAACTGGACGGAGCTTATTGCTGCCCAACCCAAAAGAATCTTGTGATTACCTGCCTGGATCAGACTGATGAAAAATTTGAGCCGGAAAAGCTGAATATAGAATTCGATTCTGTTTACGGATCATATTCTCCCTATTCAAAAGATTTTAAAAAGCTTTTTTAATTCCTGCAGATAGAGGGATTAATTTTATATTAGTTTGGGAATAGAATGATGATATTGATAATGAATAAAAGTAAGTAACGATGAAAACAACAAAACTTTACAGACCAGTAGGTGAAAAAGAAATGATTCTGATCATGGAGAGCGGATTTCAAAAATTTCCTCCGAGACTGGAATGGCAGCCTGTTTTCTATCCGGTTCTCGATGAAAGCTACGCATCAGAAATTGCTGAAAAATGGAATACCAGAGATGAAGCAGGAAACTATCTTGGTTTTGTGACTGAATTTGATGTTTTGCAAGAAGTGGCTAATCAATATCCCGCTCAAAATGTAGGAGCCAGAAACCATAATGAGCTGTGGGTGCCTTCAGAAGAATTGGAAACATTCAATGAAGCCATTACAGGAAAGATCAGAGTGACTAAAGTGTTTATAGGAAAAGACTTTAAAGAAGCTGCCAATGATGACGTAGAAAGCTTATTGTTAAATATAAAAAAACTAACGATGACAAATAAAGGAATGGCAAAGGATACTTTGGAAATTCTTGCCAGAAAATATTATCTTAACGAAAACAACGAAAAAATACATCTGGAAAACGAGCTGGAAACCTGTAAGAAAGGAACCGTTCTGTATTCTCCCGAAGCGCTTTCGGAACTTACCCGGAATGAGTTACCCGGAAAAGATTTTGAAACAAGATTTGAAGTCTGGAGGTGCAGCTCTTTACGAGCCATTTTAAAGCTCTCTGAAGAAGAGGATCAGGAAAAAATCATGTGCCTGAATTTTGCTTCTGCCAAAAATCCTGGCGGTGGATTTATCAACGGAGCGGAAGCCCAGGAAGAAAGTCTGGCAAGAACTTCAGCTTTATATGAAAGTTTGCTGCAGGCCTGGGATTATTATACCATCCATAGAGCGATGGAATCCTGCTTTTATACAGATACAATGATCTACAGCCCAAAAGTTCCTGTTTTCAGAAAAGATAAAGGAGAGTTGCTGCCGAAACCTGTTTTATGTAACTTCATCACCTCTCCAGCGGTCAATGCGGGCGTTGTAAAAAAACAGGAGCCGGAAAGAGCGCATGAGATTTTCGGAGCAATGGAAGTGAGAACCGATAAAATGCTGGCATTAGCTTTAGATCAGGGAAATGAAACATTGATACTGGGAGCCTGGGGATGTGGTGTTTTTAAAAATGATCCGGAAGAAATCGCTGAGCTGTTTAGAAAATACCTGCATGGAAAGTATAAAAACAAATTCAAAAGAGTGGTTTTTGCTATCCTGACTAAGAAAGAAGAAATGTTGAAGCCATTTGAAGAAATACAATGAAACTTAAATTAAAAAAATATGAAGAGCAGCTACCTGATTGGCCTCAAAAAGGATACCATATCATGGCACAATATGACGATGAGAAAATTGTAGTATATCAGTCATATAAGAAAGAAATAGGAGAATTTGCTGTTAAAAATCAATACTTTGGTGGAGAATTCAGTCTGGAAAGAATGACCTGGATAAAACCCAATTTTCTGTGGATGATGTACCGGAATGGCTGGGGTACAAAAGAAGGACAGGAGAGCGTTCTTGCTATTCATTTAAAGAAGGAGGCTTTCAGAGAATATCTGGAAAACAGTGTTTATTCCTCCTACAATGAAAGACAGGAAGTTTCAAGGAAAGAATGGCAGATTCATGTAAAAGAATCTTCAGTCAGGCTGCAATGGGATCCGGATCATGATCCTTTTGGAAACAAATTGGAGAGGAAAGCGATACAGATTGGATTGAGGGGTAAATTTATCAGATCTTTTGCTGATCAAGATATCATTCTCATTGAAGATATTTCAGGCTTTGTGAAAGAACAGTATCAATTTGTGTTAAATAATGAGCTGAATAACTTGTTGATTCCTGAAGAAAAGATGTTGCTATTTGATGACGACAGCTTAAAAAGAAAACTGAATTTAAAATGAAACATGATAAACTCCTTCTTGCAGAAAAATCTCTTAAGTTCCATAGGAGATGCTTTCGGAGAATGCTTTTTTGGAGAGGAAAGTCTGGTGAAAGCTTATATTTATCAGAGGATTCTTCCCGAAGTGGCCCTGGATTTTACAGATGATACCATTATGTCGGTCGCTGTTTTCAACGCATTGAAAAAATGGGGAAAAATCGATCAGGATGATCTGGCAGAAGAGTTTACAAAAAATTATTATCTGGATATCAGCAGAGGTTACGGACCTTCTATGCATCAGTACTTCAGAGCAGTAAAAAACGGTGAGAGCTGGAAAGAGGTTTCTTACTCAAAATTTGAAGGACAGGGCTCTATGGGAAACGGTGGGGCTATGAGAGCATCAGTCATTGGAGCTTATTTTTATGATGATCTTGATAAGCTTAAAGAAAATGCTGAACTTTCCTGTGAAGTGACCCATGCCAGCAGAGAAGCGATAGAAGGAACAAAGGCAATCGCTTTAGCGGCTGCTTTTGCTGTTCAGGAAACATCAGGGATGATCCGGATGAATCAGCAGGATTTCATGTATAAAATTCAGAATGAGCTGAATGATTCTGATATGAAAAGCAAACTGAATAAAGCGCTTTATCTGGATGGGAACCCAAGCATAGAATTGCTTGTAAAAACCCTTGGAAACGGAATTAAAATGACTGCACAGGACACCGTACCGCTCGTCATCTGGATGTTGTCAAGATATAGGAAGAATTTTGAAGAATGCCTATGGAATACAGTGTCAGCATTAGGAGACAGAGATACAACCTGTGCAATGGCCGGTGGGGTAAGCATACTATGTTGTGACGAGGATACAATTCCTGATTGGACGAAAAAGATAGAAAACTGGAAAAAAAGTCAATTTTATGAACATTGAACTGATCAAAGGAGATATTACAAAGATCCATGCAGATGCCATTGTGAACGCTGCCAATTCATCCCTGCTTGGTGGCGGTGGCGTAGACGGAGCGATTCACAGGGCAGGAGGACCACAGATTCTGGAAGAATGCAGAGCCATCAGAAACAGACAGGGAAAATGTAATACCGGAGAAGCTGTAGTAACTGCTGCAGGAAATCTTCCTGCCAGATATGTTATCCATACAGTAGGACCGGTTTGGAACAATGATGAAGAAAAATCTTCAAAGCTTTTGTCAGATTGCTATATCAATTCTTTAAAGCTGGCAGAAAGCCTTGGCGTAGAAACAATAGCTTTTCCAAACATCAGCACAGGAATTTATAGATTTCCAAAAGAACTGGCGGGAAAAATTGCTGTGGATGAGGTCAGGAAATTTAAAACAGATACCATAGAGAAAGTTATTTTTGTTTGTTTTGATGATGACAATGAAGAAATTTATAAAAGGCTTTTAAACTTGCCTCTTCAGGATCAGTAATAAAAATATTTGTGTATTAGAGGAAAAATAAAAGCTCAGTGAACGAAAAAAAATTTTAAAACAATGAAAAAACTAACCATATTAAGCGGTGCAGGAATCAGTGCAGAAAGCGGAATCAAAACTTTCAGAGACGGAGACGGTCTTTGGGAGAATCATAATGTAACAGATGTGGCCAGTCCGGAAGGATGGAGAAGAGACAGGGCCCTGGTATTGGAGTTTTATAATCAGAGAAGACACCAGCTGCATGAGGTGCAGCCCAATGATGCCCACCGGCTGATTGCCGATCTGGAAAAATATTTTGAAGTTCAGATCATTACCCAGAATATTGATGACCTTCACGAAAGAGCAGGATCTACGAATATTCTTCATATTCATGGGGAACTGTTCAAATCTTGCTCCTGTAACAATAAGAGTCTGATCTACGAGCAAAAAGGCGATATCAATATAGGAGATAAAGCAGAAGATGGAGCACAGTTAAGACCTTTCATCGTTTGGTTCGGGGAAGATGTTCCTTTGTATCAGACCGCAAGAGAAATCGTAAAAGATTCAGATATCTTACTGGTAATCGGAACCTCTTTACAGGTATATCCTGCGGCCGGATTGATCCACGAGATCAAGGACGACTGTCTTTTAATTGTCATTAACCCTAATGAAACAAACTTTGGATACGGACAAAGAGCAGTTGTGATGAAAGAAACCGCCACCCAGGGAATGAAGCTGTTATTTGATAAACTGATCAATCTTGCATAATGGAAAATAAAGTCAAAGCAGGAATTATGGGCGTTTGCACCGGGGATGCTCTCGGCGTTCCGGTAGAGTTTAAGAAAAGAGAAGATTTAAAAAAGAACCCGGTCACCAAAATGCTGGAGTATATGTCCTGGAAGCAGCCTAAAGGAACCTGGAGTGATGATAGCTCTCTGACCCTTTGTCTGGCTGAAGAGCTTGCCAGAGGCTATGATCTTGAAAAGATCGGTCAAAGCTTTGTAACATGGGTAAAATACGGACATTGGACTGCTCATGGAAGGCTTTTTGATATAGGCGGAACGACAAGACATTCCATCGCAAGACTGATAAAAGGTGAAAGTGCCAGGTTTTCAGGAAATATTTTTGAAGAAGACAACGGGAATGGTTCTCTGATGAGGATTCTTCCCCTTGCGTTTTATCTTGAAAACGAAGACGATATCCAGAAGGTATATCTTACGGTAAAAGAGGTTTCGTCCATTACCCATGGACATTTCCGCTCTGTTTTTTCCTGTTTTATGTATGTGGCTTTTGCCATTCAGCTGATCAAAGGGAAAAATAAAAAAGAGGCCTATTCATATATGCAGAAAGTATGTTTGGAATATTCATTAAATCAGGGCTTTAACCCGAAAGAGATTGGGCTGTTTCATAGGGTTTTAAAAAATGATATTTCGAATTATTCTGAAGATGAAATTCAAAGCAGTGGTTATGTTCTTCACAGCCTGGAGGCCTCCCTGTGGTGCTTCTTAAACTCAGAAAGCTATTCGGAAGCGGTTCTGAAAGCTGTTAATCTGGGTGAAGATACCGATACTACAGGAGCGATCACAGGAGGAATTGCAGGAATTTATTATGGTTTTGACAATATCCCCCAGGAATGGATTGCTGAGCTGGTAAGGAAGGATGATATTGAAGAATTGTGTGATCTACTATTTAAAAAGTTATCCATTAATAAAATGGGTTAGACTTATTCAGGATAAAATAAAAAAATAATGAAAAATATCTTGAAAAATAAAATTAAAGCCGGGATCTTTGGGGTTTGCATCGGGGATGCTCTCGGCGTTCCGGTAGAATTCAGAAGCAGAGAGCAGTTGAAGCGTTCACCTGTAACAAAAATGAGATCCTTGGGAACTCATCATCAGCCTGTAGGAACCTGGAGTGATGATGGTTCGTTGACATTGTGTCTTGCAGACAGTTTGTGTAACGGATATGATCCTGAAGATATGGCATTGAAATTTTTACAATGGTATAATGCTGAAATATGGACCCCTCACGGACGGGTTTTTGATATCGGAATAACAACAAGACAGGCTGTTTACAGGATCAGTAAAGGATATGCGCCTCAATTGTGTGGCGGGACAGGTGAATTTGATAATGGAAATGGATCTTTAATGAGAATTTTGCCCCTATTATTCTACATTAAAAACTTTCCGGTTGAAAAGCGTTTTGATAAGGTTAAAGAAGTATCCTCCATTACTCATGGTCATATTCGTTCTGTGATTTCATGTTTTATTTATCTGGAGTTTTTATTGGAGCTTCTGAATGGAAATGAAAAATTTAAGGCTTATCATACCATGCAGGAATCAGTGAAACGCTTTTTAGATTATAATCCGGTTTGTTCACAGACTGAAATGGATAAATTTGAAAGAATCTTAAATAAAAATATCTTTGAATGTGAAGAAGATAAAATAAGTTCTGACGGTTATGTTCTTCACAGCCTGGAGGCCTCCCTGTGGTGCTTCTTAAACTCAGAAAGCTATTCGGAAGCGGTTCTGAAAGCTGTTAATCTGGGTGAAGATACCGATACTACAGGAGCGATCACAGGAGGAATTGCAGGAATTTATTATGGTTTTGACAATATCCCCCAGGAATGGATTGCTGAGCTGGTAAGGAAGGATGATATTGAAGAATTGTGTGAGAAATTGTATAAAAAACTAATACTAAACTAATGAAAATAACAGAACTGAACCATATAGATCTGATCACCAGCCAAATCAAAGGAATTTTGAAAAACCTGGCAGAAAAAGAGTACGAAAGTAATGTAGGGAACAGGCAATGGACAAAGTATATTTTAAAACACCTTAAAGATTTGGGGCATTCATATGGTTTTGAAGTTTGTCCAGATACTGATAACGGAAATTCAGAATGGTTGTATGATATGATCTGGTACAGGAATGAAGATGGCTATTTAAAAGAAATTTCATTGATAATGGAATCAGAATGGAGCTATGGATATGATTGTGTTCGCTATGATTTTGAAAAGCTGTTACAGGCGGATGCACAATTAAAGCTAATGATCTGTTGTCACAAAAACAAAGAAACTGATATTACGTATTTTAAGGAATATTTTTCCAAAGCCATTCAAAAATATCATAATAATACTCCAAAATCCAGATATATTTTTGCTATTCTGCAGGATTTTATACCATTTAAATTTGAATTTTATGAGTATAAGAATAACGGTTTAGAACAAATCAGCGATGAATGAGATAGAAAATAAAAAGATAAGTAAATTTTTAAGCCTTATTTTAAGGCATCAGCCGGAAAGCATCGGTCTAAAACTGGATGAAAACGGCTGGGCGGATGTGGAAGAGCTTCGGACAAAATCTGCCGGAAAGAGGATGTTTTTTACTTTAAAAGAACTGGATGAGGTCGTGGAAACGAACAATAAGAAGCGATTTGCTTTCAATGAAGATAAAACCATGATCCGTGCCAATCAGGGACATTCTATTGATATAGATCTTGCCCTGGAAGCAATACAGCCTCCTGATTTTCTCTATCATGGGACAGCAGAAGCCAATATTTCCTCCATTTTAGAAAAAGGAATTGAGAAAAGAAGCCGTCAGCATGTGCACTTAAGCGCTGATAAAGAGACCGCTACAAAGGTTGGGATGAGGCACGGGAAACCGGTTATTCTGACCATAAGGACCGGGAAAATGCATGAAGACGGATTACCATTCTATCGCTCCGCAAATGGCGTGTGGCTGACGGATTTTGTAGATACAAAATATATATCAAAATAACATGTGAAAAAGTTGAGGAGGAAGTAAAAGACTTGATAAACAATAATTTGATGAGCAGAACATTAGTAATAGGAGATATTCACGGAGGATTTAAGGCTTTGCAGCAGGTTTTTGAACGGGCGGAAGTAACTCATGATGACAAACTTATCTTTCTCGGAGACTATGTAGACGGATGGAGCGGGTCTTCCCGGGTGATACGGTTTCTGATGGAGCTTTCAGGAAATCAGGAATGCATATTCATCAAAGGAAATCATGATGCCTGGTGTGAAGATTGGCTTGCTTTCGGAAATGAGCCTGATGTATGGCTTTTCAATGGTGGAAAAAGCACTATAGAAAGCTATGCTGATTATCCCCTGGAAGATCTTGAAGTTCATCTTGAATTTTTTCAGAGCATGAAAAATTATCATGTTGATGATCAGAACCGCCTGTTTATCCATGCGGGCTATTCTTCTATGCATGGGCCGGAGAAAGAAGTTTATTCCAGCAATTACCGCTGGGACAGAACCCTTTGGGAAACAGCGGTAGCGATGGATAAAAAACTAGAAAAAAATTCAGAGTTATACCCTAAAAGACTGCTTCTGTATAACGAAATATTCATAGGGCACACCCCCACTTTATATCTTGGGATCCGAACTCCCGTCAATAAAGCCAATATCTGGAATATGGATACCGGGGCAGCCTTTACCGGAGCTTTGTCCGTCATGGATATCGATACCAAAGAATTCTGGCAAAGCGATCCGCTTCCGCTTTTATATCCCAATGAAAACGGAAGAAATAGAGACTGATTTAAGGCCGAAAAACAAGATCACATTAAGTGGGTTCAGATAATTTTAAATAAGATAAAGAATAGCGATTTTGTCTTTTTACTTTTTTGCCAGAATCATATTGACTAATTTTAAAGTCAGAAAATATGACTTCCATGAAACTGAAATATCTCTTACTCACTTTTAGCTCCGCTTTAGTCCTTGGTCAGAAAACATTCCAGACTCCTTTTGAAAAGGGAAATGGCAACCAGACCGTTACCTATGATGAAATGAATACTTATTATCAGGACCTGGCGAAAAATTTTAACACGATTCAATACCTTAAAAAAGGAGAAGATGATAATGGAAAACCTATTTATGTTGTCGTGTATAATCCTTTTCCTGAAAAAGACCTGGAAAAATTAAGAAAAGATAAGGCTATTCTTTTTGTCAATAACGGAATTCACCCTGGTGAACCGGACGGAATTGATGCTACAATGATGCTGATGCGTGATCTTGCCACCCAAAAGATAAGAACACCCCGGAACTTTATTATTGCTGCTATTTCTGCCTATAATATCAGCGGAATGCTCAACAGAGGGGCTTATTCCAGAGCCAATCAGAACGGTCCCGAACACTATGGTTTCAGAGGAAACGCAAGGAATTATGATCTGAACAGAGACTTTATCAAAGCTGATTCTAAAAATGCAAGAAGCTTTCAGGAAATTTACCAATGGCTGAAACCAGACGTATTTATTGACAATCACGTCAGTAACGGTGCAGACTATCAGTATACATTCACTTATATTTCTACCTTTAAAGAACGTTTGGGAAATGTTTTAGGATCTTATTTCTACAACGATTATCAGGCTAAAAATCTTGATGAAATGAAAAAGCTGGGCTACGAGAGTACTCCCTATGTAAACATTCACGGAGATGTTCCTGAAGTTGGTTTTGCTGCTTTTGAGGATTCTCCGAGATATTCTACAGGATATACCGCTCTTTTCAACTCTTTGGGAACCGTCCCGGAAACCCATATGCTGAAGCCTTATGATAAAAGGGTAGATGCTACCTATAAATATATGCTGGTCAATCTTCAGCATTTAGATAAGGATTACCATAAAATAAAGCAGCTACGTCTTGAAAATTTAAAACAATATCAGGCGGGAAAGCAATACGGAATCCGTTGGAAGATAGACTCAACCCAATTTTCTACCATGGATTTTAAGGGATATGAAGGAAGATATAAGCCCAGTGACGTTTCCGGAAAACCAAGATTATACTATGACAGGAACAAGCCTTTCACAAAAACAATAAAACTGTTTACCACAGCGGTTCCTACAGGATATATCACCATCCCCAAATACTACGTAATTCCCCAGTCACAATACCGGGTTCTGGAGGAATTTAAAAGGAACAGGATTCGGATGAAACCGATTCAGAAAGACAGTACCATTGCAGTAGAGTCTTACAGGATCAAAGATTTTAAAACCGTTAAAAATCCTTATGAAGGCCATTATCTGCACTATGAGACAACTGTAGATACAGCAAAGGAAAATAGGATGTTTTCAGCAGGAGACTATATTGTATCTACAGATCAGCCTGGTGTAAAATATATTATTGAAACACTTGAACCTGAGGCATTAGACTCATTTTTTAACTGGAACTTTTTTGATGGGATTTTAGCTCAGAAAGAATATTATTCAGCTTATATTTTCGAAGATACAGCTACGGAGCTGCTGAAAAATGATAAAAAACTGAAAGAAGCATTTGAAGCGGCCAAACTCTCTGATAAATCATTGAGGGACAGTGGAGAAGCCCAGTTGGACTGGATCTACAGACACTCTCCTTACTTTGAAGAGAAAACTTTCAGACAATATCCTGTGTATAGAGCGTTATAGATGATTTTGAAGTATCTGCTAACGCACTAAGCCTTTCAGAAGTAAAGGCAGAATATCCGAAGTCAGTAGGTATGACCTTACCGGAAAATTGCAGAAAAATGAGAAGGTAAATAGTGACAACACAACCATTAATGTCAAAGATCTTTCTGCAGAAAATTATTTCTTAAAGATGAAGGAAGGAAAACCTGAAAGATCTTATAAAATTATCAGGAAGTAAGCTTCAACTTAAATAAAAAAGACGTTTCGATCGAAACGTCTTTTTACTTTATTTTGGCAGGCCTCTCTTCAGAGCAATTTCTGCCCTTTTAACAGCTACTTTTTCTTTCCAGTCCATATATTTCTTTTTGAAATTAGACTTCATGATGTCATCGAACTTACGCTGTACCGTTAAGTTCCATAGGGAATGAGCTTTTACCGCCCAAGATTTGTCCCATGCCCTCAAAGAAATAGAGAAACTTCCGTCCAGATATTTCATCCAGTGCCACCATCCGGTCGGCATGAATAAAGTATCTCCATGCTCCAGGAAGCATTCTATACCCTCTACACCATCCAGTGCGGGGAATTTTGTGAAATCCGGGTTTTCAATATCATAATCTTCCAGCGCATAGGTTGCATAAGGAATCTGATACAGCCTTTCTTTCCACTTATAATCAAAAAGAAGGATATGTTTTCTTCCGTTGAAGTGGGTATGGAAAATATGTGCCATGTCAATATCAAAATGGAGGAAGGTTACCGAACCTTTTCCACCGAAGAACATATTCGGATATTTATCAAGGAAGCCTCCCATGAGTGCCTTAGGAGAAATATAATCTTCCAAAAGCTTTGGAGCGTATTTTATAGGGTCGAAAAGGAATATTCTCAGATCTGTAGGCTCTCGCTGTATAAGATCTATATAATCTCCAAACTTCATTTTTGCGGCAGATGCATTGATGGGAGCAGAAGGATCTGCTTTCGAGCTGTCATATAACGGAACCTCCACATCTCCTACAACCTCCTTCATATATTCCATTGTCCATTTTTCATAAGCAGGCCATTTTCTTGCCATATTTTTGATGACAACGGGCCTTCTTGGCTTTAGATATTTTTCGTAGAATTCTTCTTTAGAAATATCATCGACAACATCTATAGGCTTTAAAATAATTCCCATTTTAATAATTTTATGTTACAAAATTATTAAATAAATATTTACGAACCCTCTGTTTAATTTTTTTTTAATCTATGATTCAAATCAGATTTTACAATTTAGACTAAATAAAAATATAAATATTTATTTGTACCAAAAAAACTGTAAAAATGAAACAAAATACCCTGTAAGAGAATTACAGGGCAAAAACACAAATTAGATGAATAAAAATCCATTCAGCCACTAAGGTATTATTTTTATTTAATAAGCAAAATCAGCTGAAAGTTGATAACATTAATAAGATGGAATGAATAAGTTATTTTAATTCAAAACACGGGGATATAACTTTAATTATAATTTTTAAATCGGATAGCTTGAGAAATTTTTTTTACAAAATAAAAAAATATTGATTTTTTAATATTTTTTTAAATCATTGATTAATAGTAATTTAAAATTTGTATTGTCACTACAGATTATACCTGAATAAGCTCCTGACAGGTATTGTTTTTACAAATTAAAGCCTTAAACATCACATTTTTAACAATTAATATTGATTTATTATTTCAAATGAAAAAAAATATAACGATATTTTTAGTGATAAGATTTAACCTTTGCCCATAAAACACATCTTTAAGAAAAGTGTAACGAAAAACAATAATGGATAACTAATTGAGCAAATAATAAGTATGAAAAAGAATATTTCCTTATTTCTGATGCTTTTCTTTACTGTGCTTACTTTTGCACAGAAAACCGTATCAGGAAAGATCACTGATGATGACGGGGTAGCGATACCCAGTGCCAGCGTTACGATTGAAGAGCCGGGTAAAGATGCTATTCTTGCCTATGGAATTACCAATTCTAAAGGTGAATATAAAGTAACATTCACTTCCGGGGAAAGTAATGTGGACCTTAAGGTAAAAGCATTCAATCAGAAGCCCCTTACCAGGCAGATCAGTAACAGCGATCAGACCCTTAATTTCAAAATGCAGTCTGAAGCAACAGAGATAAAGGAAGTACAGCTGAAAACCAAAATGATCACAGCAAGAGGAGACACCATTTCTTATGATCTTAAAGCATTCAACAGTAAAAACGACCGAACCCTGGCCGATGTCATGAAAAAAATCCCGGGAATTGAAGTGAATAAGGACGGAAGCATCCTGTATCAGGGGAATGCAATCAACAAATTCTATGTCAATGGGAAAGACCTCATGGAAGGAGGATATGGAACGATCAACAATTCACTTCCGAAAGATGCTGTACAGAAGGTGGAAGTGCTGGAAAACCACCAGCCGGTTAAGATCCTTCAGGATAAGGTTCCTTCAGAGCAGGCAGCCATCAACATTAAGCTGAAAAATTCTGTGACCATGACGGGTAGAGGAGAAGTAGGAACAGGTTTCGGAGATCCATGGCTTTGGAATGTAAAGCTGACGCCTATGTTTTTCGGGCAGAAAAGTCAGTGGGTAGTCAATTACAAAACCAATAATATGGGAGAACAGGTGGAAAATGAAGGAAATATCCTGGCGTTCGGAAGCAGTTGGGAAGGAAGAAGAAGCAATATCTCTCAAAATAACTGGTTAAATGTAGAAAATGCAAGCACACCGGATCTTCCGGTAAAAAGATACCTGATGAACAGTGTACATTACTTATCTGCCAATTATCTTACCAACATCGATAAAAAGAAAGAATGGGAGCTCAAAGCCAATGCCAATTATACCAACAATGCGGTGGAAAGAGAGTCAAACAGTATTACCAGAGATATCCAGCAGGGGATACAGTACAATACAAGGTTCCTCAACAATTTTTATACAGATAAGCTGAAAGGAGAATTGATCTTTACTAAAAATGCCAAAAAGGGATTCTTTAAGAATACAACGACATTCTCCCAGTTTTGGAACGCAGACAGGGCCCTGGCGGAAAGAAATGATAATATCGGATACAGACTTGGAAACGAAGCGGTAGAATCACCTACTTCCTCTTTTCAGAACTCTTTGAGTACCATTATTCCATGGAAAGAGAAAATGGTGAATCTGAAATCTTATATCAGCTATCAGAATGATAGGCAGACATTGGAGATATCTCCTGCAAATTATTTGCAGTTTCCTTACAAAGAGCCGGGAAGCACTGATCTTTCTACCATTGATTTCACTCCGGGAAGTACGGCTTTACAGCATTTTAAAATTAAAACATTAGATACATCACATTCTGCCAATATCAGTTTCTCCACAAAAGGCTGGACATTTACACCACAGGTAGGATTTGATTACTCTACAGATAATCTGATTACAAATTTTGATGGAAGCACAGTAGGTAATTCTCCGGATTTTGGAAGCTTAGCCTATGAAAATGATTTGAAATTCACAAGAATAAATCCGTCTGCTTCGGTGGGAATTAATTATAAATCCGAATCATGGAGCTTATTTTCAAGCTTCCCGGTAAATTTCAATAATATCAAGGCTGAAGATGCTTTCAGAAATGTTTCAAAATCTTTGAATAAAGTAACCTTTACCCCTACTATTTTTGCCCAATATTCATTCGCTTCGTTTTTTAAAGCAAGCATCAATGGAAGCATCAGTAATAATTTTGGAGATATTCAGACCGCGTATGCCGGATATATTCTGACGAGTCCCGGAGGATTTAATGTTATGAACCCTAATAATCCAATACCGGAAACCAATACAACAAATGGGGGAGTAAGACTGGAGTACAGAAACCCGCTAAATAACCTTTTCTTTAATGTAGGATACAGGCTGAGTGATGCTAAAAACAATTTGATTGCTTCGAGTATCGTTAATGAATCAGGATTTAGGGTGACCGAATATCTGGAAAGAGAAAATAAAAGAACAAGTAACAGCTATTATGCGGAAATCGGGAAATATTTTCCGAAGTTTAAAACCAATGCATCATTAAACTACAGCAATACAATATCTAAATCTCAATCCATCAGAAATGATGATGATATTGATACAAAAACAAACGGTAATACTTTAGGGTTTAAGATCAACAATACATACTTCTCATGGATGAGCATTGACTTTAATGCCTCGAAAACCTGGAACAAGCAGTCTAATATTTACCTTACAGGAAATAAAGGGAAGTCAGAAGGATACAATCATAATTTGAACGTTTTCTTCTATCCGTTAGAAAACCATACCATCGGATTCTATTGGGATCAGATCAACTCAAAATCTGCTGATATGAAATACAACAATGGTTTCTTTGATCTTTCCTATCAGTTTTCATGGGCTAAAAAGAAAGTTGATTTCGAGTTGAAATGGATGAATATTGCCAACAAAAAAGTATTTGAAAGAATTGATATTGATAATACAACCATTACACAGACAACCATGCTGCTTCGCCCAAGCCAGGTAATGTTTACTGTAAAGTTCAACTTTAAATAAAATAACAAAAAACCAATCCCGGAGGATTGGTTTTTTGTTGAGATATATTGATGGATTAAAAACCCTGATCATCTGCAGAAGGGCCATAGCTTCCGGGGAGCGGAATGTCATTCAGCCGGTAATATACTCCAAGCTGAGCTCTGTGATGGGTAATCTGGTTCAGGGCATGACGGATGGACTCATATTTTGTCCATTTTGCCAGTTCGTGGCCATTGTTTTTCAGAGCCCAGGTCGCATTCAGGTCACTTTCCTGAGCATTTTCAAGAGCTTCCTTTCCGGATCGATAATTCTGGTCAAGAGCTTGCAGAAGATCCTCTCTGGTAGAAAATTGCTTGGGCTGATAACCACTGCCCGCAAAATCAAGCTCAGAAGTTTTAAGCATGGTATCGGGCCATTCAAAGATTTCAGCAATATGGGTAGAAAGAGGCATCATTTTCATGCTTTTCTCGTGGGGTGCATAATCGTTCTTTCCTTCGGGATAAGCCTCGAAAAATTTTCTGGTCGTCTGATACTCAGAGGTAAACTCATTTTTAAATTGGGATAAGGTGTCCATATTATTTTGTTTTTTAGTATCTTAAAGGTAAGATTTTTAGCCTCTAAAATGTTGTAAAGAAATCATAATTTTTTGATGCTGCGTACACCTTTTGTACAGGGAAAGAGGTCTTCCCGAAAAATAAAATTTGAAAAAAGCTGTAACAAAAACAAAGATCCCAGTACTAATTATATAAACCTTGATACAATGAAAAAGTTATTCTCCGTATTTCTTATCACTCTTTTTGCCTTTGCATGGGCGCAGGAATCCAAAGAAACCGCAAACCGTTTCTTTTATGAACTGACTTTTAAGCCGAAGAAAGATTCGGCAAAACTGGATAAGGTTATTACGATCCTGGATATTACACCAGTAAAATCTATTTATCAGGATTATACAATGCCTGCTCAGGATTCTATTATTAAAGTTCAGGTAGAAGAAATGGAGAAGACTAAGTCGTTCAAAGACCTGAGTAAAATGATAAGATGGCCTAAGTTTTCCTATAAGATTATCAAAAGCTACCCTGAAATGAAGGTGCAGTATGTAGATAAGATCAGCAGAAACTTTTTCTCTTATGATGATGACGTGAAATTGCAATGGAATATTTTACCTGAAAAACAGAAAATAGGTGTGTACAATGCTCAGAAAGCAACTACAGAATTTGGAGGAAGACAATGGACAGCATGGTTCAGCTCAGATATTCCTTTTCAGGATGGACCATATAAATTTTCAGGATTGCCTGGCTTGATTGTCAAAATAGAAGATGCTGATAAAAATTATTCATGGCAGCTTAGTGGAAACAAAAAAATAGAAAATTATGATGAAGTGTCCTATGCAGATAAGATCAATGCTAAAATGGGAATGTCTAGCAACACGATAACTCCAACAACAAAAGAAAAATTTCAAAAATCATTTGATGCCTTTAAGGCGGATCCTTTTGCTGAATCCCGTCCTTACATGACACCAGAGACAATGAGCAAACCAATGCCGGGAACAGACGGAACAATAGGAGATTTTATGAAAAGAATGGAAAAACAAGTAAAGGATTTCTTTGGATCCAATGATAACCCGATTGAAAAAGAGAAGGCTTCAGATAAAAAGAAAAAATAAGCATTCATATCAACTAAATTATATTCCGAATCAACCCAGATACAGCCATGTATTTGGGTTGATTTTTATTAAATATATTCTACACTTAAATAGAATTTGTTAAAAAAAGAATACTATTTTGAATTAATTTATTAGAATATGCCAGTTAATTTAAGAATTAGTAAACAAAATTTGATTTTATATATTCTTCTTAGTATGTTTGTTTGACAACAATTTAAAATATTATACAATGAAAAAAATTATTTTCATGTTGTTATTGACAACATCAGTAATGTTACTTGCTAAGAATGAAAGACCAATTAAGAAGGCAGAGCTTAAAAAAGAAACAAAAACAATTTTAATAGTTAAGAAAACTATTGAGGAAGAAAAAGTTAAAGTAAAGGAGATTAAAAAGATAAGTAAGGAAGGTATGAATTTGGAAGGATGTATGGCTATTGCCTCCTATGTTGGAAGTTACGACCCTCCGTTAGGTGCGGCAATGATGGGAGAATGTGTTCGAAATTATAATTAGTATAAGCCACATTTTAAAATCAACCCAGATGCAGCAATGCATCTGGGTTGATTCTTTTAAGGACGAAACGTTATTTAGATTAAATTTAAATAACGTATATTTGTATCACTAAAAATCAGGCTTTGAAAGAGAAAGGATTACATAAATTAAGTGGATTCCCTAAAAACAAAATGGGGAAGATATTGGGGTATGATAATGACCATCTGAAAATGCCCAATAAAATCATTGAAATGGGGCTTCTTCCGGAAACTGTTTTCAGGATTTTATACCAGGCTCCTTTTAATGGGCCTATGTATGTGGAGTTTGGAGCAGAGAAAAGCCGGATTGCTCTTCGTGAGGAAGAAGGAGATTATATCATTGTTGAAGAATTGAATTAATGCAGGAAAACAAGAAAAAACAGATACTTTTAGTCGGAAATCCCAATGTAGGAAAGTCAACGGTTTTTAACTCCCTTTGTAACAAAAAGCAGAAGACCGGAAACTATGCCGGTGTTACCGTTGCAAGCCATTCGGGAAACTATACATATAAAAATGAGGAAGTTGAAGTCATTGACCTTCCCGGTTCTTATAGTGTTTATCCAAGCTCTGAGGATGAAGCTATTTTTTCAAAATATCTTATTGACGAACAGAAAAACTACGCAGGAGTCGTTTATATCCTTGAAGCACTCAGCTTAAAAAGAGGGCTTCTTCTGTTCCAGCAGATCCAGGATCTTGGAATTCCAATGATTCTGATTGTCAATCAGATGGATCAGGCAGAAAGAAGAGGCATAACCATCGATATTCAAAAATTTTCCGAAGCATTGGGGATTAAGATCATTCAGACCAATGCCAAAAAACAGATCGGAATTGATGAAATAAGAGAAGCCGTTTATAGTGGTGAATTTGTAAAGACGGATAAGATTTCTTTTGAAACGCCGAACGAGCACAGGGATTTTATTCAGAAGCTGGCATCACACAAAGGCCTGGACAATGAATATAAAGCATGGATGAGCCTTTCACTGGGCACAGATCTTGGCAGGATAGAATCTGTCATGGATCAGATTAATGAATCTGAAGCTAAAAGTTTGGTTCCTAAAAGATTACAGGTTCAGGAAACCGTCAGAAGATACCAGAATGTTGATAAAATACTGGAAGATGTTATTTCCAAAAAGCCTCAGTTTAAAGAATTGCTGACTGAGAAACTGGACAGGGTTTTAGTTCATAAATTCTGGGGATATGTTGTGTTCCTGCTCATCTTATTGGTTATTTTCCAGAGTGTATTCTTCCTGGCAGAATATCCGATGAACTGGATTGAAGAGACGTTCTCATGGCTGGCAGCCTTTACCGGGGAGCACCTTCCGGAAGGGCCGGTAAATTCGCTGATCTCCAACGGAATTGTTCCGGGAGTAGGGGGAATTGTCGTATTTGCCCCGCAGATCGGGATTCTGTTATATTTCCTTTACTTATTGGAAGACTCAGGATATATGGCAAGAGTGGTATTCCTGATGGATAGGCTGCTTCGTCCGTTCGGACTGAACGGGAAAAGTATTGTTCCACTGGTTTCGGGGACAGCTTGTGCTATTCCGGCTGTAATTTCCACAAGAAATATTGAAAACATAAAAGAAAGATTGCTGACCATTCTTGTAACGCCGTTTATGACATGTTCTGCAAGGCTTCCGGTATACAGTATCATCATCGGCCTGATTATTTCAGAAGGAACATTTTTAGGAATAAAATATAAAGCGCTGGTTTTGATGGCCATGTATCTGCTTGGGTTTTTAGTGGCCTTATTCTCAGCGGCCATTCTCAAAAGATTTATTAAAAACAAAGGAAAAACCTATCTGGTAATGGATCTTCCTGCCTATAAAAAACCGCTTTTCGGATATGACCTTAAAATGGTTTTAGGTAAAGTATGGGATTTCATCACCGGAGCCGGGAAGATAATTTTCATCGTAAGTATCATTATCTGGTTCTTAAGCTATTTCGGACCTAAGCAGGATCCGAATGAATTTGTTGCCACCAATGTAGAGCTGGATCATTCTTATCTGGCGAAAATGGGTAAAGGAATAGAGCCCGTGATCGCTCCGCTGGGTTACGACTGGAAAATGGGTGTGGGAATCCTTACAAGCTTCGTTGCAAGAGAAGTTTTTGTAGGAACCATGTCTACTTTATACAGCCTGGAAGATGATGCGCCGGAAGTAAAGGTGATCGAGAAAATGAGAAGAGATGTAAAACCGGACGGCGAAAAGGTATTCAGTTTTGCAACAGGAATTTCCGTTCTTCTGTTTTATGCATTTGCAATGCAGTGTGTTTCCACACTTGCAGTAGTCTACAGAGAAACCAAAAGCTGGAAATGGACCGGCTTTCAGGTAGCCATGATGACCGGTTTGGCATATTTTGTGTCGATGATAGCATATCAGATCTTAAAGTAATGGACTCATCATTAATTTTTCAATACGTTATTATCTTATTAGTGGTAGCATTTGCATGTTACTCCCTATTTAAGGTGCTAAAAAAGAATTTTGCTCCAAAGAAATTCAGCTCCAAAAGAAGCGGCTGCGATAAAGATTGCGGTTGTTCTTAAAATCAGCTTCAGTGGGTAATTGAAAAAAATGTAGTATTTTCATTTTTTTAATTTAACATATCCGTTTTGGGCAGGTCAAAAGCTTTTTTCGTTTTGTTATTTTTTCTGTTTGCTTTGCAGATGGAAGCCCAGACCGATACTGCTCTTGTGAAGTCATATGCAGAACAAGTGATGATCCGTGCTAATCTGGACACCAATATCGAAAGCTATATCTTTTCGGAAGGAGAATATAAAAATGCCAATAAGACGGTATTGTCGATCAACAATAAAATAAAAACTTCCCTTTCGGTAGATTACAAGATCATCAGTGCCACCTTGTCATTTGCTCCACACTTTTTTAACGACAATAATGACGATGAGCTGAAAGGAAGAAGCTCTTATACGGATCTGAGCTTCAGATTTTTTCCCAAAAGATTTATTCAGACTCTTTACTATAAAAATGTAAAGGGGTTTTATATTGAAAACATGAAAGATTTTCTTCCGGAATGGGAGGAAGGAAGAGATCCCTATATCCGGTTTCCGGATTTAAGGGTGCAAAGTTTTGGAGGATCTACATCTTATGTTCTTAATAAAAACTTCTCAGCAAAAAGTATTTATACCCAGGGAGAATGGCAAAAAAAGAGCAGCGGAAGCTGGGTTCCTTTTCTGGACTATGACCTTACCATTTTCAGAAATAAGATTGAAGATATAGAAAGTAAAGAACTTCAGTATAATATTGGAGGCAATATCGGATATTTTTACAATTGGGTAATTGGTAAAAAGGTAAATATCTCCCCTTATTTGGCTGTAGGGATCGGAGGAAAATTTTCGAGTTACCGTGATAGGGAAAACGGCGGATCAAAAGAAAATATACAATACCTTACAGTAAGAATGGATGGAGGCCTCCATATCGGATATAATACAGACCGGTTTCTGTTTGGAGGAAAAATCAATTTCAATGGAGATACCTATCAGAAAAGCAATCAAACGACAGAAAATAATAATCTATACGGATTGCTGTACATCGGATACCGTTTTGCCCCGCCGAAAGTGGTAAAAAACACTTACGAAAAAATTCAAAAAAAGATTCCCGTCCTGTAAGTTGAAGTCTTTTTAAGTATCTTTGTTTCGGACAATTTATTATACTAACAACAAAGAAATATAAAATCATAATGTCGTTAATAAAATCTATTTCAGGAATTCGCGGAACGATAGGCGGAAAAGTAAATGATAACTTAACGCCGCTTGATGTGGTAAAATTCGCTTCCGCATTCGGAACCTGGCTCCAGAATAATAAAAATAAAAAAGACCTGACCCTTGTTATAGGGAGAGACGCCAGAATATCCGGTCAGATGGTATCTTCCTTAGTTACTGCAACATTACAGGGACTTGGGATCAATGTAGTAGATCTTGGATTATCTACAACGCCTACCGTTGAAGTAATGGTTCCTGAGCTGAATGCAGACGGGGGAATTATCCTTACAGCATCCCACAATCCAAAACAGTGGAATGCTCTTAAGCTTTTGAACGAAAAGGGAGAATTTATCAGTGGTGAAAACGGTGCTGAAGTATTGGCTTTAGCAGAAAATGAAGATTTCAATTATGCAGAAGTGGATGATCTTGGAAAGTATGAAACAAGAGATGATGCATTTGATATTCATATCCAGCAGATCCTTGACCTGCCGATGGTAGATGTTGAAGCGATCAAAGCTAAGAGCTTTAAAGTAGTGCTGGATGCGGTAAACTCTACAGGAGGGATTGTCATTCCCATGCTTTTAGATAAATTAGGTTGTGAAACCATTAAATTATACTGTGAACCGACAGGGCATTTCCCTCACAATCCTGAACCTTTGAAGGAGCATTTGGGAGATATCTGTGAATTGGTAAAAAAAGAAAATGCCGATTTGGGAATTGTAGTGGATCCGGATGTTGACAGATTAGCCCTAATCGACGAAAAAGGCGAAATGTTCGGAGAAGAATATACGCTGGTTGCCGTTGCGGATTACTTATTGAAGCATAAAAACGGGACAGCGATCTCTAACCTTTCTTCAAGCCGTGCTCTGAGAGATGTGGCGAGGTCCCACAATTCAGAATACTTTGCCAGTGCAGTAGGGGAGGTGAATGTAGTGACTCTGATGAAGGAGAAGAATGCTGTGATCGGAGGAGAAGGGAATGGAGGAATTATCTACCCTGAATTACATTATGGAAGAGATTCTTTAGTAGGAGTAGCATTATTTTTAACGCACTTAGCCAAAGAAAATAAAACAGTTTCTGAGCTGAGAGCAGGATATCCGGCGTATTTCATGGGTAAAAAGAAAATAGAGCTGACTCCCGAGATCGATGTGGATGCTATTTTAAGCAAAATGGAACAGGAATATCAGAATGAGGAAGTATCAACGGTTGATGGGGTGAAAATTGACTTTGAAAACAATTGGGTTCACCTTAGAAAATCGAATACTGAGCCGATCATCAGAATTTATACGGAAGCTTCATCACAGGAAGAAGCCGACCAATTAGGAGATGATATCATTGCCAAGATCAGAAGTTTAATTTAAATAGATCATAAGAACGGAACGAATAGAGCTCCGTTCTTTTTTTATACCGGAATGTTTGAACACATTAAAAACAGATTTCCTTTCCCGAAAGAAAAATGGAGAAAGTTCCTGGGCTGCTTCGAACGCATGGAAGTTCCTTCCAAAACGGAGCTTTTAAAGGAAGGAGAGATTTCGTACAATGCTTATTACCTTGAAAAAGGAATGGTGAGAGCCTGGTACAATAATGATGGCAAAGATGTTACCTTTCAGTTTTTCCTTGAAAACACAATGTTTTCTTCCCTTGAAAGCTTTAAAAAAGGGCTGCCGAGTATGGTCTCTTTTGAAACAATAGAACCCTGTATCTTATACAGGATCAATAAACCTGATGTGGAAGCTTTTTTAGAAGAGATCTATGAAAACTCCGAACTCAGAAGTCTATTCATGGATGCTCTCTTTGAAAGGATTTTTGACTATATGAAGCATTTTTTTTCATTCATCAAAGACACTCCGCAGCAACGCTATATCAATCTGGTTAAAGCAAAACCTGAGATCATCAAAAGAGTTCCCCAGCATTATATTGCTTCCTATTTAGGCATTACAACCGTACATCTCAGCAGAATAAAAAGTAAGATACTGAAAGAAAAGCTTCTTTAAATACGGGAAGGATGCCGGAAATTGACAGTTGATAACAAATGTTATTGCTCAGGGATCTGCTCAGGAAATAATTTTGCATAAAAATGTAAAACAATGAAAGCGGCAATAGTATTTGAAAAAGGAAGTATTCCTCGGTATGCGGATTTCCCGGAACCTGAAATCACAACAGATGATGAAATTTTGGTTTCAGTAAAAGCGGCATCCATTAAAAATCTTGACAGAGCCAGGGCAAGCGGCAATCACTATTCTACGGAAAATGAGGTGCATCAACCTAAAGTCATCGGTTCGGACGGGGTAGGATATCTGGAAAACGGAAGCAAAGTATACTTTTTCAGTAAAAAAGGAACCGTTGCCGAGAGGGCCGTGGCGGATAAGAAAGTGATGGTTCCAATTCCGGAAGCTCTGGATCTTTCTGTGGCAGCAGCGTTGCCCAATGCAGTAATGGGATCTGCGATGGGTCTGAAATTTAAAGCCGGAATGCAGCCCGGAGATACCGTTTTGATCAATGGAGCAACAGGGATTACCGGAAGAATAGCCGTTCAGATTGCCAGATTATATGGAGCCCAAAAAATTATAGTTACCGGAAGAAATGAAAAGTCCCTGAAGGAACTTCTGGATTTAGGAGCTGATGAAGCCGTTTCCCTTCAGCTAAGTGATGAAGACTTCAGGCAAAAGATCAAAAATATCCATCAGGAGACCCCTGTTGATATCATCCTGGATTATATCTGGGGGCATTCTGTAGAACTGATCCTGTCAGCCTTCAAAGGAGACGGAACGTTTTCCCATAGGACGAAGCTCATTACGGTAGGTGGAATGAGTGGAGATACCATTCAGCTGTCCTCCCAGATCCTCAGAGGAACTGATATTCAGATCTCAGGATCAGGATTAGGGAGCTGGACGAAGGAAGAATCTGCTCTTCTGTTTTCAGAGATCATCCCGGAAATGTTTCAGGCGGCCGTGGAGGGAAAGATTAAAATAGAAACACAAGAGATTGATATCAAAGATATTGAATCCGGGTGGAATGCTGAGATACAAAGCGGAAAACGGCTGGTAATAAGAATTTAACTGCAATTTCATTTTTTTATCCACAATCCTTTTATTGGTTTTCTTTTTTTACTATTTTTATAATAGAAATTTATGAAATGGAAAATTCAAAAAAAAGTTGCAACTTTGCATAAATATTTGAATATCAGTTTCAGATGTATTATTAATTAAAAGTTTGCCGAGGTCTGTAAGCAAATTCAGACATCGGGCCGACAAAGAGGACACTATTGGAAGAGTATTTTGGAAATGAACTTGTAAAGAAGTTCGAGGAAATGATGGAAAACAATGACGAATTCTACTTCGATACCGAAGAGCTGGAAGACATTATTGTTTATTATTTGGAGCTTGGTGATTTTAATTACGCCGATATGGCGGTTAATTACGGACTCAAGCTTCATCCCAATTCATTGGATATCAAGATCAAAAAGCTTGAAATCCTTCTGGAATGGGAAGAGTATAATACGGCGAAGGAGCTTATTGATGAGCTGAAAGGTTCCTCTATGGAAAACACGGACTTTTTGGTTTGCTACGCCAAGTATTATTCGAATCTAGGAAATCCCAGAAAATCCATTGAAATCTGTAAAAAAGCTTTGACATTAGAGGAAGAAGAAAACTTTCTCCACAACTTTATTGCGGATGAATATGTGAATCTCGGAGATCCTTTTAACGCTCTTAAACATTACAGAAAAGCGCTGAAGGAAGATCCGGCGGATGAATATGCGCTGGAAAACTGCATGGTGTGTTTCAGTGACCTGAATAAGAGCGAGGAGGCTACTGCCTTTCTTAATGAATATTTGGATGAATTCCCTTATTCTGAAACCGCATGGTTTGAATACGGGCAGTTTTATTTCAACAGAAAAAATTATGATGAAGCCATAAAAGGATATGACTACCTGCTGGCGATCAATTCAAATTCTGTGGGAGTATATGCTAATAAAGCGGCTTGCTATGAAGCTTTAGGACAATATCAAAAGGCTATTGAAACCTATGAGGAAATGCTTGAGCTTGAATATACCAAGGCATTTACCTTTTATAAGATCGGATTATGTAATAAAGCGTTAAAACAGCCTATTTTAGCTTTAAATGCCTTCCAGAAATCATTAAGAGAAGACCCTCAGTTTTATCTTGCCATGATGGAGCAGTCCTATCTTTACGAAGAAATGGGCGGAATGTCTGAAGCATTGCACTTTGCAAAAGAAGCAACCCAATTGAACGAAAACAATCTTGACTATCAGAAAAGATTAGCGTTCTTATTCATCGATTCAGGAAAGTTTGAAGAAAGCCTTTCCTGCCTTAAAAAGCTGGTGGATGCGGAACCTACAAGATTCTACAATTGGTATGCCTATTCAGAGGTTCTGATGCTGGTCGGAGAATATGAGGAAGCGGTAACGGTGTTGAATAGAGCAATCAAAAAACACCACAGAGCCGAATTGTATTATCAGTTAAGCAACTGTTTTTTCAACCTGAAGGATCAGAGCAAAGGAATAGAATCGCTTCAGAAGGCGGTAGATCTGGACCCGTCTTTAGTCAAGGATATGCAGAAAAAATATCCGTACATCAAAGATGAGGTGAAAAAGGTAAAAGCTTCTAAAGTGAAGAAAAAGAATTAGATTAAATCTTAAATTAAATAGAAAGTCTGCAGAAATGCAGGCTTTTTTTTATTCATAATTGGGATCGGGTGTAAATGTTGCGGAATAGTATAAGATATAAAGAGCTTTGAATGAGCATTAAAATAATTTATTTTCAGTAGAGCATAATGAAATTCATTCCGTCGTTGTCCCTGAAGTTCTATCTATTTTTTGGGATTGGTTCTTAGAAAGATTAATCCGCCAATAATAACTCCTGCCCCTATAAACTGCAGATAAGTCAGCTTTTCACCGTCTATGATACCCCAGATAATTGCTACAATAGGCATTACTAAAGTAACGGTGGATGCAAAAAGAGGAGAGGAAACTTTCAGTAAACGATAGTTCATCATCATGGCCAAACCCGTCCCGAAAATAGATAACAGGCTGACAAACATCAATCCCAGTAAGTTATCTTTAGAAAAACTGAATTCTGAAAAGAACCCGGTACCCGTCAATGCAATGATAGATGGAAAAAATAATACAAAGGAGAAAACAAAAGCAGACAGAATAGTGGAAGAAACCTCCATCAGCTTTGATTTTACGGTCGTTGTGCTCAAGGCATAGCATAATGTTGCCAACAATAGCAATAAGATGGGAATCAGCTTAAACTCTCCACTTTCTCCACCCCCGAAAGCGAGGATACAAACTCCTGTAAAGCTTATTAATGTTCCTATGATCTGCTTCCTAGTGGTTTCAAATTTCCAGATCAGTGCCCCCACAATAATCACAAAAATAGGCATCATAGAATTGATGATTCCCGCAATACTGCTGCTTACTTCCGTTTCCGCAATAGGAAACAGGAACATCGGGATGAAATTCCCGGTAAATGCTGCAAGAATCAACCATTTCAGATGCTTTTTAGGAAAAAGTTTGTAGTTAGAAATGGCAATAGGAAGCAAAATAATCCCGGCAATAAGAACTCTTAATGATCCCACCTGAAACGGATTGAAATGTTCCAGGGATTTTTTGATCAAAATAAATGAGGATCCCCAAATAATGCTCAGGATTATCAGAAGAACCCACTTTTCTTTATCTGCGTTCATTATTTTCGTGTAAGATTTTTAGAAATTCTTTTTTAGGAATCATTTTTGCCCCTAAGCTTTCCAGGTGTTCGGTATGAGATTGACAGTCAATTAGCTTCAGATCATCTTTGTTGCTTTCAACGAAGTGAATGAAGCCTGCTTTTGAAGCATTGCTTACCTTGGCAAACATGCTTTCTCCACAGAAAACATTGCCGATCTGTAGTCCGTAAAAACCACCTACAAGTTCTCCGTTCTGCCATACTTCAATACTTTTGGCTAAGCCATATTCATGAAGCTGAATAAAAGAACTCATCAGCTCATCAGAGAGCCAGGTGCCTGTCTGTTCTTTCCGGGTTGTCTGCTGACAGTTTCTGATGACTTCCCTGAAATTCCGGTTCTCTGAAAAAGTAAAAATATTCCTGTTCAGGATCTTTCTCATCGATTTTGAAATCTTTATTTCTTCAGGGAACAGGACAAATCTCGGATCCGGACACCACCACAGGATCTCCTCTCCGGGATTGTACCAGGGAAAGATACCCAGCTGATAGGCAAACCAAATGCGCTCTACAGACAGATCGCCCCCAAAGGCAACCAATCCTTCATGACCGTCATACAGTTCCGGGTCGGGAAATGAAATCTCGTTTTCGTCTAATCGGACCATTCTTAGAAAAAAAATCCCACTTCAAAAAGCAGGATTTATATTTGATCTTTTTCTTTAATTAGAAAGGTAAATCATCATCGTCATCTCCGGCAAACGGATTCTCGTTGGAAACCGGGGACGCTGACTGCTGAGGCATCGCCTGAGTAGGTTCTGAAGCATTATCGAAAACTTTCTCTACTCTCCACCCTGTAATAGAGTTGAAGTATTTAGTCTCACCCTGAGGAGAAACCCATTCTCTACCTCTGATGTTGATTCCTACCTTTACGTTCTCACCTTCTTTAAGGTTATCCAATAAGCTGATCTTATCAGATAAAAATTCTATGTTTATCGGCTGTGGATACTGTTCTTGAGTCAAAATAACCATTTCTCTCTTTTGAAATCCACTCGCAAATGTTTGAGTATCAAAAACTTTCTTTACCGTTCCTTGTAATTCCATATTGTAAGTATTAACGATGTAAAAGTAAGAAAATGAATCGTAATAATAGGGATGGTGTCAAAAAAAAGTAAAAATTTTAATTTTTTTCCGTGGAAAGTTTGGAGATAAAGGAAAATGTCCTATATTTGCACTCACAAAAACGAAGCAAGCTCTTTAAAACTTACAATACAAAAAAACCAGCGGATGTGGTGTAATTGGTAGCCACGCCAGACTTAGGATCTGGTGCCGTGAGGCGTGGGGGTTCGAGTCCCTTCATCCGCACTATGCGAAAATAGCTCAGCTGGTAGAGCACAACCTTGCCAAGGTTGGGGTCGCGGGTTCGAATCCCGTTTTTCGCTCCACACCATGCCCTGGTGGTGGAACTGGTAGACACGCAGGACTTAAAATCCTGTGCCTCTTTTGGCGTGCGGGTTCAAGTCCCGCCTGGGGTACAAGACCCTCTGTAATATACGGAGGGTTTTTTGTTTTATTAGAGAGCATTCTCTAAATAAAAAAATCTTATATTTGTAAGAAATAGAGCTGTAACGATTAAAAAGTGAACAGCAAAACCAGCGGATGTGGTGTAATTGGTAGCCACGCCAGACTTAGGATCTGGTGCCGTGAGGCGTGGGGGTTCGAGTC
>NZ_JBSICB010000015.1:0-112229 GCF_058245615.1 Chryseobacterium sp. UF-290 | reverse complement strand
CCGGCTGGGATTCGAACCCAGGACCCATACATTAAAAGTGTATTGCTCTACCAGCTGAGCTACCGAGTCGGCCACTTTTGCAACAAGTTTTCATTGTAAATAATGTCCCTTGTTTTAAGTGGTGCAAAGATATGACTTTTTTCTTTATCTCAAAACTTTTTCGCAAATTTGTTAAAAAAAAATTCATGGTAATTTCATTGATCGGATACATGGGAAGTGGCAAATCTCACATTTCCAAAATATTAAGTGAAAAAATAAATTTTAAATTAATTGACCTCGATAAAGAGATCTCCAGAAGAAATAAATTAACCATTCCTGAAATTTTTGAAAAAAAGGGGGAAATTTACTTTAGAAAGCTGGAAAGAGAGACTCTGGAAGAAATATTGGCTTCCGAAGAGAATGTAGTATTAAGCCTTGGTGGAGGAACTCCGGTGTATTATAACAATATGGAAATCATCAATCATAATTCTAAAAGTGTCTTTTTAAGAACATCTGTGGGCACATTAGTGGAAAGGCTATCCAAACAGAAAGAAAAACGGCCATTGATAGCCAATATATCTGATGAAGACCTGCCGGAATTTATAGCCAAACATTTATTTGAAAGAAACCAGTTTTACAGCAAAGCACAATTCAGTATAGGGACTGATTCCAGAGAACCGGAGGACATTGTCAAAGAAATAATAGAAAAGCTCTATCTCTAGAGCTTTTTATTTTAACCTTCAGTTTCATCATCATTATCATCATCCGTTTCTCCGAAGAAGTCGTCCCAGTCTGTAAAATCGAACGCGATATCATTCCCCACATATTCATCCATCTCTCTTCTGTCCTTTTTGGTCGGTCTTCCCTCTCCTTTATTTCTATAATAGTCCTGTGACATTTTGCGAAGCTTCAGCAATTCGTACTGCTCCTTATCGGTCACATCCTGTATATGAAGCGGGACCAGCTTTGCCCCAATCCTGCTTTTAGGAATCTGGATCACTTTTATTTTATAATCAATCTGATTCTTACGGATCTTGATAACATCACCCTCTTTTACCTCCTTAGATGACTTTACGGCAGACGTTCCTATAGAAACCCTGTTCTTTTTAATCTCGTCTGCTGCGATACTTCTTGTCTTATAAAAACGAATGCTCCATAAAAATTTATCTATTCTCATAATTTTTTATACTTTTGCCGTTATATTATTTGTAAAGTAATTAAAGTTTTTTGAAATGAAAAAAATATTTTTATATATCCTTGCCGGATCTTTATGCTTTTCCGCATGTAAAAAAGATGATGATGATGTAGAAACATACAAAGAGCCTGAGGACATCACCACGCAAAACAGCTATGATGATCAGGCCATTAAAAAGTATATGGATGAAAATTACCTTGATGTACAGGGAAATATAAAAGCTTTCAGCGCTACCGATTCTACTGATGATAATGAAAAAAAATTATCAGAACTGGACTATAAGACATTACCTTCAGGAACAATCTATATTGTAAGGGAAGGGGCACAGCCTTCAGCAAGTGAGGAAAAGACAATCAAAGATACTGATATCATTAAGATCATGGGAAGAGGATACGCCTGCCTGGCCGGTGAAAGTAATGGAAATGTTTCATTCTTATCCACAACTTCTTTTTTAAATACGATTGACGGAAGTGTAGTTCCTCTTATTGATCCGACCTATTATTATGTAAAAAAATCGATTCTGGATAAAGCTACAACAGATGCTGCCAAACAAGCAAGCTATTACCAAATTCCTGGTTTCAGGGAAGCGCTTCAAAAATTCAAAGCATTTGATGATCTTCCAAGTGAAACCCCTTATAATCTTCAGGGAGTCATTATTGTACCGTCAAGAGCCGCTTTTGCAAGAAATCCTCATTATCCATATTTAGGAGTATCCCACAGAAACAGAACATTTATCTTCAACTTCCAGATCTATGGAAGAGAAGACAGGCCTGCTGATCAATTGCAATAAGAAAGAAAATCGTATAAAAAACAGAAACCGCCTTAAATAAATAAGGCGGTTTCTATTTTGTTTCCATTGTATTAAAATCTTGTTTTCTGCTTTACATTTCCTAAAATATCCGGGAAGTAAAGATCGGCAAGGTGATCGAATTCATCTCCTCTCATAAACATGGTGGCATCTACCTCTTCATAAGAACTTCTTCCTGCTGCGGCAATCAGTTCATTGCAGGTATGAAGTGTATTTTTATGGAAGTGGTATACCCTTTCACTTTTATCGGTTACGTCAAGTCCTTTGATCAGCATCTTATCCTGTGTAGCCACCCCAGTCGGACAATTGTTGGAATTACATCTTAAAGCCTGAATACATCCTAAAGAGAACATGAACCCTCTCGCGTTATTACACATATCCGCTCCCATGGCAATCGCTCTAAGGATATCCAGACTTGTAAGGACCTTACCGCTGGCGATGACTCTCAACTTATTTCTTACATTATAGTTATTAAGCGTCCTGTTGACAAATATCAGAGCAGGCTCCAAAGGCATCCCTACTCCATCTGAAAATTCAGGAGGTGCGGCTCCTGTTCCTCCTTCAGCACCATCAATGGTAATAAAATCCGGATAGATCTTCAGCACATTCATCTGTACACAGATATCTTCAAATTCTTTGGTATCTCCTATACAAAGTTTAAACCCGATCGGTTTTCCTCCTGAAAGCTCTCTCAGTTGCTGTACAAACCTCAGCAATCCGGCTGCATCAGAGAAAGCGGTATGGGATGGTGGTGAAATAACAGTCATTCCGGGAGTTACATGACGGATCGCAGCAATTTCCGGAGTATTTTTAACTCCCGGAAGCACACCTCCGTGACCTGGCTTTGCTCCCTGAGACAGTTTGATCTCAATCATTTTCACGTTAGGAAGGGTAGCGTATTTTGTGAATAATTCAGGATTAAATTTCCCTTCATCATCACGGCATCCGAAATATCCCGTCCCAATCTGCCAGCATAAATCCCCTCCTTCCATATGGTAAGGCGAAATCCCTCCTTCTCCTGTATTATGATAAAAGTTTCCTTTTTTTGCACCTCTGTTCAAAGATATTTGCGCCCTGTCACTTAATGCCCCAAAGCTCATTGCTGAAATATTGAATAAAGAAGCATGATAAGGCTGTGTACACTGCTCTCCTCCAACCCAAACTCTCGGAAGCTCTTCTGATGGTGATTTCGCATAAATCGAGTGCTTGATTCCTTCATATTTTCTGTGATTAACCTCCAGCTGCGTCCCAAAAGCTACCGTATCACTTAAGTTCTTGGCACGTCTGTATACTGCAGAACGCTGATTTCTCGGAAATGGTTTCCCATCGGTCTCCCTTTCGATGAAGTATTGCTGCATTTCAGGTGAAATGCTTTCGAAAAAGTACCTGAAGTACCCCAATACAGGAAAGTTCCTCAAAATAGCATGTTTCGATTGATAAGCATTGTAAACACCCAATGCATAGATTGCGGATAGCAACGTCGGTATCCAGTAATGCGCTCTGATCAGTATTGCTATACTCCATGTAGCAACTACTAATACAATTCCCCAAGATAAAAACTTATCTCTCATGAATGTAGTATTTAAAGTTTAAAAATAAATTTAGTGGAAATTTCGCAAAGAGCCTATGCTTTTGCTAAAAAACTTTGGTAGGAAGATTGCACTGAAACCGTGCCATCTGACAGGATTTTTTCTAAATTCAGAAATTCGATCTGGTTGACGGATGCAGGGTCAAAGTCTTTCTGGACTCTCACATAATTTTCTGTGAAGCCAAACATTTTTCCGTCTTTATTTTCATGCTCCCAAAGTACAGGAAGCGTTTTTCCGATCTGAGTCTGATAAAATGCCATTTTCTTCTTTTCAGAAAGAATTCTCAGCATTTTGTTACGTTTTTTTCTTTCCGCAACAGGAACGACTCCTTGCATTGCCGCAGCTTCTGTATTTTCTCTTTCAGAATAGGTAAATACGTGAAGATATGTAATAGGAAGATTGTTCAGGAAATTATATGTTTCCATAAATCTTTCTTCCGTTTCTCCCGGGAATCCTACAATAACGTCAACCCCAATAGCCGCATCAGGCATTACCTCACGGATCTTGTTGACTCTGTCATTATAGAGCTTCGTCAGATAGCGACGCTTCATTTTTTTCAGCAAATCATCGCTTCCGGACTGTAACGGGATATGAAAATGCGGAACAAAGCTTCTGCTTTTAGAAACCAGTTCAATACTTTCGTCTTTCAAAAGATTAGGTTCAATGGAAGATATACGAATCCTTTCGATCCCTTCCACTTTATCAAGTTCAGAGATCAGGTCCAGAAATGTGTGCTCGTGTCTTTTGTTTCCAAATTCTCCTTTACCATAATCACCGATATTGACCCCTGTAAGGACAATTTCTTTGATACCCTTCCCCGCAATTTCCGTAGCATTTCTAAGAACATTTTCAATAGTATCGGAACGTGAAATTCCTCTTGCCAACGGAATCGTGCAGTAAGTACATTTGTAATCACAGCCATCCTGTACTTTAAGAAAAGCTCTGGTTCTGTCACCGATGGAATAACTCCCGATAAAGAAATCCGTTTCTTCGATCTCACATGAGTGAACGATTCCTTCATTTTCTGACTTTTCCAGGTCATCAAGGTAGCTCAGAATATTAAATTTTTCTTTAGCTCCCAAAACCAAGTCTACTCCTTCGATCTGTGAGATCTCTTCAGGCTTTAGCTGCGCATAACATCCTACAATAACAACCAATCCTTCCGGATTAGCCTTCATCGCTCTTTTCACATGAAGCTTACATTCACGGTCAGCATTTTCAGTTACCGAGCATGTATTGATCACATATACATTCGCCCTATCATCAAAACTCACCTTATCATAACCTGCATCTGTTAATTGACGGGCAATAGTAGATGTTTCTGCAAAGTTTAATTTGCAGCCAAGTGTATGAAACGCGGCAGTTCTGTGAAATGTAGACATTTGTTACTCCTGAATTTTATGGGTGCAAAGATAGTAATTTTAATAAGAATTCAAGATTGATTCAATCTATTGTTTATATTCTTCCCTCACTTCAGGACTGTTCAGAAAGCACACAGGTGATGAGTTCCCATTCTGTACATCTCCTGAAAATTTACCTTTCATTTCCGCATTAAATTCCTGAGACCGGTTTCTGGCAATAGAAAGCGTTTTCCAGTCGTCATTCTTTATCATTTTAGCAATATAGATGATCTGCCCGATATGATAAGGATAATGGGCAAGCTGTCTGAAAACAGCATCAATAACGAAATGTGCTTCTCCTCTGATGTAAATGGTTGAATATATATTTTCATCATTGATCTGACCCAAAGCATCAAACAGACATTCCCATCCTTTCTCCCAAAAGTCAATAACTTCTTCTTTGGATGTAAAGGTATTCACAAATTCCTCATCACGGTTACGCCAGGACTTTTCTCCGTCCTCGGTCAGGAAATTGGTCCACCTTGAAAGCATATTTCCTGCAATGTGCTTTACGATCACCGCAATAGAATTGCTTTCTTCATTATATTGCCAGAAAATATGCTCATCGGTCAGCTGGTCGAATGCTTTATCTCCAAGAGATTTATAATACTCAAAGCGTTTTACAAACAGGTCTTTCATTTTTTCTATTTTTTGGATACCTAATTTAAAAACTTTCAAAAATAAAAACCACCTCATTCGAAGTGGTTTTATCTATGTATTTTATTTACAGCTATTCTCTGTTTTTAACCAATACCCAACCTGTAAATTTAATGGCGGTATTCTTTTTATCATTTTCATTCCATGTCACAGAATACCAATAGGTTCCGGTAGGCACTCTTCTTCCTCCGTTTGTACCGTCCCATTTGTAACCGTTGAATCTATCCGCCTGGAAGATTTTATTTCCGTATCTGTCAAAAATACTTATGATCAGGTTTTGCTTGCTGCCCAATGCAGAATAATCGATCACATCATTCACTCCGTCAGCATTAGGAGTAATCACGTTGATCAGGTTAGGTACAACAATTTCAATTTCTATAGGATCACAGTCATAAGCATCTTTTACATACACCTTATGGTCTCCTCTTGAAACATTATTGAAAATATTGGAATCCTGCCAAACGATATGATCCATTGAATATTTATAAGGCGGATTTCCTCCCGTTACTGATACCGTAACGGTATTATTGGCAATATCAATAACGGAGACAACAGGCTGTTCGGAAGGCAATACTCTTACAGTCTGGGTAGCAACACATTCCCCTGTTGTAAGCTTCACCCAATATACCCCGATTCCTGCTTTGATTGTCTGTGTAGTAGCTCCGGTGCTCCATTCATAGCTTTTAAATCCGGGACCGGCATCCAATACTGTCTGATCTTCGGCACAAATGGTTTTATCTTTAAGAATGTCAGAATACACCGGTGGAATAACAATTAAAGTGATCGTGGCAACATTATAGCATCCCTGAGCATTTGAAACTCTTACATACACCACTCCATCAGGAGCAATATACGCATTGGGCGTCAGGATCTCATTGGTCTGATTCACCGCATCGGCCATTGACGGATAATATTGTTTGATAGGGTTAGGTTGAGTTGTTACAGAAGCATTGACAAGATTAAAAGATGCTGTAGACGGATTCGTTTGTATGAAGCAGGATCTCAGGACAACATCTTTAACCACAACTACCGGATTAAATTTTAAAGTGATCTGTGCTACTGCAGTACATCCGAATTCAGATATTACCTTTACATATACCGTACCTTCCGCAGACACGAATGCCATAGGAGTTGTAATCTCATTAATCCCGGCATTCAGGTCTGACATTGTATGATAATATTTTTTAGTCACATTTGTTCCGGCAAAAACATCTGCTGTAGTCAGGTCAAAGACTGCTGTCCCTGCATTGTTATTGTTACACTGCGTTAGCGTTACGTTCTTAACTGTAATAGAACCGTCCTTGAACTTAAATTTCCCGATCTGCTTACATTGATTAAGCGGATTACCTGAATTCGTTGGATCGGTATAGTTGATGCTGTAAAAGTAAACAGTACTTGTATTGACGGTTATTGGAGCGGTAATCGGATTATTTCCAGTCAACGCGTCATTCTGGTTGACGTGATAGCTTACCCCAAAGTTCTGATTCCCGTTGATGATACCCGCAGACAATATAGAAAAATCAAATAAAGCCGTACCGGAACATATAACAACCTCTCTCGGATCAGCAGGATTGGCTGCGAGAATTCCCGGAGGATTAAATGGATAAGTTTGAATATTCGGATCTGTGAATGGAGAGGCCAGTGTGGCAGTTCCACCCCATGTCAGAGAGAAAGGAGCCGTTGTAGTGCTGGTGCTGCTCACCCAGTTATCGATAAATAAATAATAGGTTTGTCCCGGTAAAACATCCAAATATCTGCAGTAAGGTGTGGTAGAACCACCCGCAGCACTCAGAATAGTACTTGTCATATTTAAGCCTGTAGCAGGACCTGGCCCGATAACAGTTGCTGCATTACAGCGTATTGGCGATCCTAAACTTCCACAATTTACATTAGGACCAAAAATAGCCCAGTCATAATCAGCATCCGGATTATTGGGAACCAGATCAAAAGTAAGAGTTCCTCCTGTAGCGATCGTAATTTTATACCAGATTGAATTATGCTCCCCTGTAAAGTCTATACAGCTTCCGGAATTGACCAATTCCTTGATATTACCATATCCTGAAGGGCTGTAAGTAATATTTGAGTTCCCGCAAACTGAAAGTGCCGTGGCACAATCTGCCTGAGAATAAAAAAACTGTGATATACAGAGAAGAATAAAAAGTAAAAATTTTCTCATAGATATATGTCTTTATGGTTAAAAGCAATGATGCATCAGGTTGAGATTCAACCGATATCAAATATACCTATAATTTAATTACAAACAATAAAATTCCAATAGTTTTGAAATATTTCAAAATAAAAAAGCGAATCATTACATAATACCAAGTATAAACCCACTTATTTTATACTTGTAATATTTCCACAAAGATTTTCAAGATGAAAGATCTTATGAAAAGGACTTTTCACTTCTTTGAGGTGCTCTTTATCCTGAATAAAAGTATATCTTGAGGCAATGGAATTCATGTCTGAAACAATCACCAGCCAGCATTCGTCAACGGATGTATCGTAATAAGGAAATTTTTCATTCTTCTTTTCTATCAATTCAAGGATCTTTTCAGAACAGAGCTCATCAAAAAGATTCATACTGTATTCATGGGTGATAAAGACATTTCTTCGATGGAAGGATTTTCTTATACTCTTTACACAGCCTACCGCTTTATTTTTTTTGATGCTTTTATAGATGCTGATAATATTTTCCTGCTGTATTTCCAGATGATCAAACCGGGTATCATGATGAAATTCTAAAAAATAAACACCACGATATTTCGTAGTGTCTTCCTGTTCTAATAATATTTCTGCCTGACGGAACATTTTATTTAAAGTGCTTTCCATTTTCTTCATTTCCAGATGATTGATCACTTCGGTCAGCTCTATCCCGATCTTTTTGTCGTTCAGTTTTGCGATGAAGTCCGGACTTTCGCAGGTAAGGTTTTCAAATTTCACCTCAGGGAAATGGTGCATAAAAGAGTTGAGAAGCAGGATCTCTGACTTCTTTCTGTATTTTTCACGATCGTGAAGCGGAGATTCATCTATGGTACGGTGGTATTTTTCTATGGGCTTTTTCTTCAAATGCCTGTTCAGATAATATAAACTCAGATTCTTAATCAGATCTTCATCAGAGAATGTCTTTTTCATGTGTGATTTTTTTATTTAATTAAAGAACACATGCAGCCATTGGCTTTCATCATTAAAAGTTTTTGATAATCAAAATTTTACACTCTTAAAGATAAGTAAAAAAACTATTCAACACCTACTTTTAAAATTAATTTATTGATTAATTAATGTAAAGTTTATTTTCATAATTAATACCTTTGCTCCTTTAAACACAAACCCACATTTATGGATTTTAGGAATTTTAAAATACCTTACAACATCAATCCCCAATATTCCAAAAAAACCGTCTATTTCTCAATGGAATTTGCCCTTGAACAGGTGCTTAAAATATACTCAGGAGGTCTTGGCTTCCTGGCAGGTTCTCATATGAGAAGCGCTTATAACCTTAAGCAGGATCTTATCGGAATCGGTATTCTATGGAAGTTCGGTTATTATGACCAGGCAAGAAATCACGACCAGACCCTGCAGCCGATATGGACAAGAAAGCTGTACAGCTTTCTTGAAGACACGGGAATAAAGTTTCAAATCGAGATCCACAGCGCTCCGGTATGGGTAAAAGTATGGTACCTTGACCCGGAAATCTTCAATACTGCCCCTATGTTCTTCCTTTCCACAGACGTTCCTGAAAACGACCACGTTTCAAAAACGATCTGTCACAAGCTATATGATGCCAACGAATCTACAAAGCTTGCCCAGTATATCCTATTAGGAAAAGGAGGAGCGAAATTATTGGATGAAATGAACATCGAAAGAGATGTATATCACCTGAATGAAGCACATGGACTTCCGGCAGCATTTTATCTGTTGAAGAAATATAACGGGGACCTTAACAAAGTTAGAGAAAAGCTGGTTTTCACCACTCATACTCCGGAAGAAGCAGGAAATGAAAAGCATAATTTTAAACTGTGCTACGATATGTCCTATTTCTCCGGTTATAGCATGGAAGAGGTAAAAAGTATTGAAGGAACAGATGATGACCGCTTCAATCATTCACTTTGTGCTCTGAAGATGGCAAGAATTGCCAATGGCGTTTCCCAGCTTCATGGTGTCGTTTCCAGAACCATGTGGAGCAAATATCCGGGAATTTGTGAAATCACTTCCATTACCAATGCGCAGGAATTTAAATACTGGGCAGATAAACCTCTTTATAACGCCAAAGATGAAAATGATGAAACTGTTTTCGATTACCGCAAAAAGCATTTAAAGAAAAAGCTGTTCAGTATTGTAGCAGACCAGACAGGAAATCTATTCAACCCGAATATATTCACTATCGTATGGGCCAGAAGATTTGCCGGCTACAAACGTGCTGATCTCCTTTTACATGACAAGGACAGGTTTTACAAACTTCTGAACAATCCGAAATATCCGGTACAGATCATCTGGGCAGGAAAACCTTATCCCATGGATTATTCTGCTATTTCCACCTTCAACACTCTGGTTGAGGAAAGCAAAAACCATAAAAACATGGCTGTTCTGACAGGATACGAGCTTTCATTAAGCAAATCTCTGAAACAAGGATCAGACTTATGGCTCAATAACCCAAGGGTTCCAAGAGAAGCATCCGGAACTTCCGGTATGACAGCTGCCATGAACGGTTCGGTAAACCTATCCACAGATGACGGCTGGATTCCTGAGTTTGCCAAACATGGAGAAAACTCTTTTGTAGTGCCCAAAGCAGATTATCTGAATATGAGCATCTATGAGCAGGATAATTACGACCTAAGCAAACTGTATGAGATCCTTGAAAATGAAATTCTCCCAACCTATTACGACCATCCTGATCAGTGGAGAAAAATTCAGCACAATGCGATGAATGACGTCAAAGATCAGTTCAATAGTGATAGAATGGCTGATGAGTACTATAGGGTGCTTTATAATGAGGCAAAATAGCAAAATAGCAAAAAGGCGAAAGGGTAAAAAGGTAAACGGCAAATCGTAAAATAGTGAAGAAGGCTTTTGCTTTTTTGCGATTCAGCTTTTTTGCTTTTCCATAAAATACGCCCGGAAATTTTCCGGGCGTATTTTATGGAGAATTACTTACTGTTTTTCTTTGCCGGCACTTTCAGGCCTTTTTCTCTTGCTTCAGAAATCCCGATGGCTATGGCTTGTTTTCTGCTTGTCACTTTTTTTCCGGAAGAAGATTTCAGTTTTCCTTCCTTGAATTCGTGCATTACTTTTCCTACTTTGTCCTGAGCTTTATCTGAATATTTAGTCTTGCTCATGATCATATTTTTTTTAAGATTTTGGCAGGGATACCCCTAATTCATAGACACAAGCGTGCTTCAAATATTTTGAACGCTCTCTTGAAGTTACCGATTCAAAATGGTCATTTTTGATCACAATGATCGGATCTTCTATATTCTCAATCTCGAAATTGGCAAAATACCGCTCATCCGGACTCGTACTATCATTTTTTGCTTTTATTTTCTGCAGCTCATCTGCATATTTTCTGAATCCGGGATCAGAGGAATGGATAAATTTATATTCATCGCCTGCATACACATAGTAATGAAGTTTTTTTTCTATCAAACCCGCTTCATCTGTAATTTCGGGATTATCATTTCCATCTCTAAATACTATTTCCACCAATGTACCCCCTTTTTTACGGGCATATTCTTCCGCATCTTTAAAGCTGGAAAAACCGGTATAAACAATCTGGTTGTTCATTACATAACGGTTCAGTTTCTGGTTGTATGCATTCGTTTCCATAATTATTATCTGATTTGATTATACTTAATGATATTCAATTTTTTTGCCAAAAAGCGTATTTGAAAAGCTTTTTTACACATTTTAATAAAATTATTATCTTTGAAATCCATTAATGTTAGAAATGAAAAAACTATTCTTAACTCTTACTATAGCGGCTGCATTCCATAATGTTTCAGCACAGGAAATCACTTTAGACAAAATATATTCAGGATACTACCGCGGAAAAGGTATTGCCGGGATCACGTCTATGAAAAACGGTGAGAATTACCTGGTCATTGAACCGACAGGAATTGCCAAATATTCTTATAAAACCTCTCAGAAAGAAGGAAATATTGTTGACGGAAGATTTGAAAGCTATATTTTTTCTGATGATGAATCCAAAATCCTTTTACAAACCGAAAGTCAGCCTATTTACCGACATTCTTTTCTTGGAAAATTTGATGTGAAAGATTTAAAGTCCGGAAAAGTAATCAGCCTGAATGACGGAAAACCGGTTCAGGAGCCTACATTCTCACCGGATGCTACGAAAGTCGCGTTCATTTCAGACAATAACCTGTTCTACCAGGATCTTGCGTCAGGAAAAATTACCCAGATTACCACTGACGGTAAAAAGAATTCAATCCTGAATGGTCTGGCAGACTGGGTATACGAGGAAGAATTCGGGCATGCAAGACAATATGAATGGACTAAGAACTCTGATGCTATTGTTTTTGTAAAGTCTGATGAAAGCCAGGTTCCGGAAATCTATATTCCGATCTATGGAAAAAATCTTTATCCGGCCGAGATGCGCTATAAATATCCAAAGGCAGGTGAGAAAAACTCTGTAGTTTCTGCTCAGCTATACCGTCTTGACAACGGAAAAACAATGCAGCTGAACTTAGGCTCTTTTAAGAATTACTATATCCCTAATGTATTCCAGACGGCAAAACCGGATGAAATTGTTTTGATCACTTCTGAAAGAATCCAGAATGCTTCGGATATTTTAAAGGTAAATACCAAAACGGGAGCGGTTCAGAAATTATTCACCGAGACTGATGACAAATGGATCGATACAGACAGTCCTACATTGGAATTCCTTGAAGACGATTCCTTTCTTTGGGCCTCTGAAAGAGACGGGAACCGTCATCTTTACTGGTATGACAAAGACGGTAAGCTAAAAAAACAGATCACCAAAGGAAACTGGGAAGTGACCGACTATTACGGCTTTAATCCGAAATCTAAAGAAATTTACGTTCAGACTACTGAAAAAGGGAGTATCAATAAGGTCATTTCCAAAGTAAATATCGAAAACGGAAAATCACAGCTGATCTCCAATGCAGAAGGAAACAACTCTGCAAATTTCAGTAAAAACTATAATTATTTCATTGAAACCTCTTCCACTGCTTCAAAACCCTATACCTATGTTCTGAAGGACGGAAATGGAAAAGCGGTAAAAGAGCTTCAAAATAATAATGATCAGCTGCAGAAATTAAAAACTGACAATTTTGTTGAAAAAGAATTCATCACCATTCCTAATGCTGCAGGTGATCAGATGAACGCATGGGTAATGAAGCCTAAAAATTTTGATCCTAATAAAAAGTATCCGCTATTCATGTTCCAGTATTCCGGACCGGGATCTCAGCAGGTTGCCAATTCCTGGGATAACGGAAATGCGATGTGGTTCAATCACCTTGTACAAAAAGGATATATCGTTGCCTGTGTAGACGGACGAGGAACCGGTTACAAAGGAGCCAGGTACAAGAAAGTAACGTACATGAACTTAGGAAAATATGAGATCGAAGACCAGATCACAGCAGCCAAGTGGTTCGGAAACCAGTCTTATATTGATAAAAGCAGAATCGGAATGTTCGGATGGAGCTTTGGAGGCTATATGACCAGCTTGGCAATGACGAAAGGTGCCGATGTTTTCAAAATGGGAATTGCTGTAGCACCGGTAACCAACTGGAGATATTACGATTCGGTATACACGGAAAGATTTATGAGAACGCCACAGGAAAATCCTGATGGATATGATAAAAATTCTCCTACAGAATATTCTAACTTATTGAAAGGCAAATTCCTTCTGATCCACGGAACTGCTGATGACAATGTACATTTCCAGAACTCTATGGAATTTTCAGAAGCCCTGATCCAGAATAAAAAACAGTTTGATTTCATGGCCTATCCGGACAAAAACCACGGAATCTATGGCGGACAGACAAGACCGCAATTGTATCAGAAAATGACTGATTTTATCCTGAATAATTTATAATCTTATTATACAATAAATAGAAGCCGTCTCACAAATCGTGAAAACGGCTTTTTTTATCTTTATAACCAGTCAAGATCTAATATATTCTTATTTGAAATCAACTTTATGATTCAACTCAATAGGGTTATTATTTTCTCTCATCTGTTTTTGAATACTTTCTGTAATTTCTTTGAAACTTATATTGAGAGGATTTCCATTGGCATCGCCAACTTTTGTTTTAATATTCCTTGTTTTTATTTCAGCAAATGGATCATTGTAATAATCATTTTGTAATTTCTTATAAACATCCCAACTTATTTCTTTGCCTTTTCGTAAGTAGAACATATTATTTTTATCAGATTTTTTAATTTTTATAAGGTTAAAATCAAAATCACCCTTATCATCATAAAGCTTAACAATTAATCCCGGAAGTCCATAAAATATATATGGCCCCTCTTGTAATGGACTAGCAGGATCAAACCAGGCAACCCAGTTGCGTCCACCATACTCTGTGGTAGCTTTCTGACATTCTATATCATCAATTTTCATTTTATCAGATAGAATCTGCCAGCTTAGTCTATCATCAATGTTGATGTAATATAAATCATACATAGCAGGGTGTGTGACATTTTTATAAACTTTATTACTAATTAAGTTTTTGAATGAATAAATATTTTCAAAAGTGGGTTTACGGCTCTGCCAATAGCCATTTTTTTGCATTAATGAGTCTGCTTCACGTGCTTTTTCTGACCTGAAAACAGATTGCTTTCCTAAAACATCAAGATAATAATACTCTGGCTTAGTGTCTTTATGGGGCAAGCCTTTTAACTCATATATAAAACTTATATTTTGAGAAAAAAAAGCGTTTGATATAAGTAGCAAAAAGAAAAATATATGTTTCATAAGCTAATGATATATTATAAAAAAAGAAAAAGAGATACACATAGAGTATCTCTTTCAACATTTATTACCAACCAATTACATACAAGCATTGTGAGACTCTATTAGTACACCATTCTGGTAGGTATACCAAAACCCACATTCAAGTCCATATTGTGCACATACATCACCAGCTCCTGGCTGACAAAAGTCTCTTTTACCTCCTTGGACATTTTTCAAATTCTCTCTCGAAAGTTTTTTTAAATTTTTCATAATGTTTTTTTTAGTTCTGTGTCACTATTGACATCGTCGAAACTAAAAAACAAATATCACATCAACGAGATATACTATTGTAAATTTTGTGCAATTTTATCTTTTTAAATATGTACAATCATACATGCATCTTGTACAAGTATATCCAATTGTTTAAATAACATTTACTATTCAGTATTTATATTTATTTCATTAATCATTTAGGTCTGTATTATTTATTTTATCAATTGAAATTAAAAACTTATTTTTGAGGAATTTGAAATTTGAATATATGAAGACTAAACATCCTAAAGGGCTGCCCTATCTCTTTTTTACAGAAATGTGGGAGCGTTTCGGGTATTACCTGATTCTTGGAATCTTTGTTCTGTATGTGATTGAGCCTACCGGCATGAAAGGAGGACTCGGACTGCCTGACAAAACTGCTGATGACATTTTCGGAACTTATATTGCACTCACATACCTTACTCCATTTATTGGAGGCTTCCTGGCCGACAGGGTGTTAGGATATATCAAATCTATTTACCTCGGAGGGTTTCTGATGGCTGCGGGATATATAGGAATGGGAGTTTTCAAAGACTTACCTTTGTTTTATACTTCACTGGCATTAATCATCATCGGAAACGGCTTCTTTAAGCCTACGATTTCCACCCTGCTAGGAAATCTTTATTCTGAAGAGCCCTATAAAGCCAATAAAGATTCCGGATACAATATTTTCTACATGGGTATCAATATCGGAGCGTTTATCTGTAACATTATCGCTGCTTTCATGCGTAATAAATTCGGCTGGGGTGAAGCGTTTATCACTGCCGGAGTCGGTATGCTGATCGGTATGGTTATTTTTACGATCGGAAGAAAGCACTACATTCATGCTGCACAGATGAAGCCCGTACAGGAGGGAGATACCAAGCTTTCTGAAATTTTAATTAAAGTATTTGTTCCTGCTATCATTGCCGGGGCAATTGGTTGGTTCATTCCCAACAATATCTTTGGAAGTGACAGTACAGATGCCTTTATCTTTGCCTGTGTTCCTGTTATTTACTTCTATGCTTCCCTTTATTTCAAGGCTAATCCTGCAGAAAAATCATCAATCGGCGCATTGCTTTCCGTATTCCTGATCAGTATGTTCTTCTGGGCTGTTTTCAAACAAAACGGTACTGCACTGACAAGATGGGCAAACTATTATACGGACAGAAGCGTTCCTGCTTCTCTTGAAAAGCCATTGGAAGGGATTTATATGGTGGAAGGGAAAAGTTATGAAGACAAAGAGGTACCGGTCTATGACAATCAATTCAGAGCTCAAAAAGATGAAAACGGGAAACCTTTAAAAAAAACAGGTAAAGATGTCTATTTCGAAAATATTTCAGACTCAGATCGTAAAGCTTTAGAAGAAACATCATCACAAAAGGTATATCTATACAACACAGAATTATTTCAGTCTATCAATCCGTTCTGGGTTATTGCCCTGACACCGGTTATTGTAGGATTCTGGGCTTTATTAAGAAGAAAAGGCAAAGAACCTTTAACGCCTACCAAGATCGTTTTAGGATTATTTATTTCAGGACTTTCCTGTCTGGTGATGGTTTTAGCAGTAATGGCCGGAGATAACGGCGCTGTAAAAGTTTCTCCTTTATGGCTTGTTGCCAGTTACGGAGTAATCACAATCGGGGAATTATGCCTGTCTCCGATGGGACTATCTTTTGTTTCCAAGCTTTCCCCTGCAAGAATCACAGCGTTGATGATGGGAGGATTCTTCCTTGCCAATTCTGTAGGAAATAAGCTTTCAGGAATCCTGGCGAGTACATGGTACAATTATGAAAACAAGACGAATTATTTCCTTGTAAATTTCGCTTTGTTAATATTTGCTACTCTTTTAGGCCTTTCCATGTTAAAAAGATTAAATAAAATCATGAAGGAAAAAGGACACTAATCCTTAGAATTATACAGAATAGCAAGCTGCGGAATAGTTCCGCAGCTTTTTTATTTAAAAATAAAATTAAAACCTTGCCAAAAACTCAAAATAAACTATATTTGTCAGTCTTAACAAAAATTAACAATAGAAAATGGATAATATTGAAGCATTGAGTCCGAAACCGGATGAATTTGTAGAGAATAAGAGTTCCAGACATCCAAAAGGGTTATGGGTTCTTTTCGGAACAGAAATGTGGGAGCGTTTCAACTTTTATGGAATGAGAGCACTTTTGACGCTCTTTATGGTAAATTCCTTATTGATAAAAGAAGCTGATGCTGCGATCATCTATGGTGGATTTCTAGCTCTATGTTATTTAACACCTCTTTTGGGAGGGTTTATTGCTGATAAATATATCGGAAACAGATATGCTATTATCATTGGGGGATCCTTAATGGCTATCGGCCAGTTCTTATTATTTATCAGTGCCTCTACTTTTTCTGCTGATTTAGGAAGTGCCAAACTTATTATGTGGCTTGCTCTATTCATTATCATTTTTGGTAATGGATTCTTCAAACCTAATATTTCCTCGATGGTAGGAAGCCTTTATCCTAAGCAGGAAAAATCAAAGCTTGACTCCGCATTCACCATTTTCTACATGGGAATCAATATCGGGGCATTCTTAGGACAATTTATCTGTCCATATCTTGGAGATGTGAAAGACGCTACAACCGGAGTAAGGGACATCTTTGCTTTTAAATGGGGATTCTTAGCTGCTTCAATTGCCATGATCATCGGAACAATAACGTTCTTTATTCTTAAAAATAAATACGTGGTAACGCCGGAAGGAAGACCTATCGGAGGGTTGCCAAAACATAATACAAGCGCTGATTTTGAAGAAGGTGAAACTCAGACGGCAAAGTTCTCAGGAGCATCTTTAGGTATTACCGGAGTTATATTTGTAATTTTATTTTTCGCTTTCAGATATCTGTTGGTGGGAGAATTCGGATTTAATTCTGTGGAAATGGGACAGCTGATCAAAGGGATCATTTATCCTTTCATCTACGCAGCCGGGATTTCTCTGGCCTTCCTGATCATGTCCTCTGCAGAAAACAAAATTGAAAGACAGAGAATCTGGGTAATCTATATCGTATCGTTCTTTATTATCTTCTTCTGGGCTGCTTTTGAACAGGCAGGGTCTTCATTAACATTTATCGCAGATAACCAGACTGACAGAAACATTTTTGGCTGGAATATGCCCCCTTCAATGGTTCAGATCTTTAACGGAATCTTCGTAGTTATTCTGGCCGTTCCATTCAGTTTGATCTGGGATAAGCTGAGAGCAAGAGGAAAAGAGCCGGTGTCTCCGTTCAAGCAGGCTATGGGATTGGCTTTGATCGCCCTTTCTTATTTCATCATTGCACACAATGTGAAAGATCTTGGAAATTCAGGTTTATTAGCAATCAAGTGGCTGATGTTACTATATTTCATTCAGACATGTGGTGAGCTTTGTCTTTCTCCAATCGGTTTGTCACTAGTTGGTAAACTGGCACCAAAAAGATTTGCTTCATTATTATATGGTGTTTTCTTTATTTCCAATGCTGCAGGGTATGCCTTAGCAGGTTCATTAGGAGCACTTATCCCTGCTACAGGTGATAAATTCAAAAAAGCTGAAGAGATAGGAGTTAACCTTCAGGATGTTCTGGATAAAAAAGTAACCTTGACAGCTGATCAGGTAGCCGCTTTTGATAAGGCCCAGCTGCCATTACACAACCCTACATTTGCAGGATTTGAAATCCATAATTTATTTGAATTCTTCATGGTATTCGTTGTACTTTGTGGTATCGCTGCTGTAATTTTAGGTTTGATTTCACCTATCTTAAAGAAAATGATGCACGGTGTAAACTAATTGTATCAACAAAATATAATAAAACCTCTGCCAAGTCAGAGGTTTTTTTTATTTTCGTACGATGGAAATTTCCGAAGATTCTTTATTCCAGTCCGTAAAGGAAATTATTAGACAGTCGCGCGAAAAGGTTTTTCGAATAGCGAATTCTACGCTACTGCTCACTTACTGGCAAATTGGAAAACTTATAGTGGAAGATGAGCAACAAGGAAAAGAACGTGCAGAATACGGAAAATATACGCTGAAAAAACTCTCTGAAAAGCTCACTTTGGAATTTGGAAAGGGGTTTGATTATACCAACCTATCCAATATGCGGAAGTTTTACACAGCATTCCCAATTGTTGACACATTGTCTCAACAATTGAGCTGGTCTCATTACAGACTACTTTCAAGCCAGGATAATAAAGACAAAAGGCTTTATTATCTAAATGAAGCTGTCCAAAATAACTGGAATGTAAGAGATCTGAAAAGACAAATCAATTCTCTTGCCTACGAACGGGTTTTAAAACATAAAAAATCTCCCACAGAAAGTATTCACAGTGTTTTAAAAGATCCTTATATTTTTGAATTCCTTGGTTTAAAAGCTGATGAACAATTTTCCGAAAAAGAAATTGAAACAGCTATTATTGATCATATTCAAAAGTTTTTACTGGAGTTCGGAAAAGGATTTGCTTTTGTAGCCAGACAACAACATATCTCAACTGATACATCGGACTTCTACATTGATCTTGTTTTCTATAATTATATACTGAAATGCTTTGTCATCATCGATTTAAAAACCGGAGAACTTTCCCATCAGGATATAGGCCAGATCGATATGTATGTGAGAATGTATGATGATCTGAAACGTGGCGAAGGAGACAACCCTACCATCGGAATTCTGCTATGTTCCGAAAAGGATGAGACTATTGTAAAATATTCTGTCCTGAATGATAAAAACAATTTATTTGCCAGCAAATACCTGCTGTACCTCCCAAAAGAAGAAGAATTAAAACAAATCATTGACCAGGACAGAATCCGTTTTGAGCTGGATCAGGAAAATAAAACCCCTTAAAACTTAATCATATATCATTATGAGCTTAACTTTAGATGAAATACAAAATTTCAAAGGAAAATACCCAAGACAAATCTGGAGCCTGTTTTTCTCTGAAATGTGGGAACGTTTCTGTTTCTACGGAATGCGAGGAATGCTGGTTTTCTTTATGATCTCCCAGCTTAATTTCCATGAAAGAGAAGCCAACCTTCAATATGGAGCTACACAAGCCTTCGTATACGCCTTTACATTTGTAGGCGGTCTTTTTGCAGATAAAATTTTAGGATTCAGAAAATCACTTTTCTGGGGAGGTCTTCTGATGATCCTCGGAAGTCTGATCCTGGCAACAGATCCTCATAAGTTCTTTTTCCTGGGAATTGCGTTTACCGTCGTAGGAACAGGTTTCTTCAAGCCTAATATTTCCTCAATGGTAGGCCAGCTTTATAAGCCTAATGACTCAAGGGCAGATGCCGGTTTTTCGCTTTTCTATGCGGGAATTAACCTGGGAGCATTATTAGGAGGTTACTTATGTATCGCTATTGGTAAAGGAGAATTCCTGGGCAACGTTATTGCAGAAGAAATGAGATGGCATATCGCTTTTGGCCTGGCTTCCGTAGTAATGGTTGTCAGTCTGATCAATTTTGTATTTACACAAAGAAGGTTGGGTACCATCGGGCTTCAGCCGGGACATCCTTTGGCGGAAGTAAAGGCTGCTCCCATTCCAAAATGGAAAGAATATGGGGTGTATGTACTGTCTTTGGTTTTTATACCGATCATTATGATCATGGTTGCCAAAACGGAGTATACCGATTATTTTATGTGGACCATTGGACCATTAACATTGATCTATCTATTTTATGAAATGAGCAAAGTAACAGCATCAGAGCGCAAAAAGCTTTGGGCTGCTTTGGTTTTCATTATATTCTCAATCCTGTTCTGGGGAATCTATGAACAAAGTGGAGGGTCTTTAAGTATTTTTGCAGCCAAGAACCTGAATAAAGATCTTTTTGGTCTGGACCCGAATGGTGTCAATAACTCGGGAGGTGCATTTTTCATCATTTTCCTTGCTCCGCTTATCGGGCTTCTCTGGATCTGGCTGAATAAAAGAAAGATCGAGCCCAATACTATTATTAAATTCGGGTTAGGGTTTATTTTCTTGGGATTAGGGTATTATGTTCTATTCGCAACCCGTTTATTTGCCGATCTTCAGGGAATTACTTCATTGAACTTCTTTACACTGGCATTATTGATTATCACGCTTGGAGAGCTATGTCTTTCCCCAATCGGATTGTCTATCATGACCAAGCTTTCTACCAAGAATCTTCAGGGAATGATGATGGGAATGTGGTTCCTCGCTTCAGCTTACGGACAATATGTTGCCGGGATCATCGGTGCCAGCCTCGCCACTGCCAAAGAAGGTTCTACCAACTATGATGAGCTTATCACTTATACCGATGGATATAAACAATTGGGATTGTATGCCGTAATTGCCGGAGTGGTATTAATTTTGATATCTCCGTACGTGAAAAAATTAATGCAGGATGTAAAATAGAAAATAAGTAATTATGCTTATTTTTACGTAAATATCAAATTATGAAAAAAATTTTAAGCATAGTTCTCTTATTACTATTAAATTTTAGCTTCGCACAGGTAAAGTGGATGACCATTGAAGAAGCTTTAAAGGCTCAAAAGGAAAATCCTAAAAAGATCCTTATCGATTTCTATGCAGACTGGTGCGCTCCATGCAAGATCATGGACAAAAAGACCTATGGGCATCCCGTAATCGGGCAGGTTTTAAATGAAAATTATTATCCTGTAAAATTTAATGCAGAGGAAAAGAAAAGTATAGAAATTTTTGGAAGAACATTTTCCAATCCTGATAAAGAACATAAAAAAGGAAGAAATTCCCTGCATGAGTTTACACAATACATGAATGTAGGGGCTGTCCCAAGTACTGTATTTCTGGATGAGCAGGGTGACCCGATCACAATTCTGCAGGGAGAATTATCCGCTAAAGAACTGGAACCCTATCTGGAGCTGATCTCAAAGAATCTGTTTAAAAAGATCCGTACCAGAGAGCAATGGGAAGATTACCAGAAAAAATTCAAATCTAAAATTAAAGATTAACTGACAGTCCGGACTTTAGGTTTCGGTTGCTCTATATAGACTGAAGACTTTCAATTTTTTTTGGAAGTCTTTTTTATTTTACCGAAATTCGGACCTTTGTTTTTTCATTCGAAACCCGGTTCTCGAAATTCGAGACTCAGATAAAAAATGACTTTAGAAACTTCCATAGAATATGTAAAGGGAATAGGCCCGGAAAGAGCCAAGCTCATCAAGAGTGTATTGGGACTTTCTACTGTAGAAGATATGCTGAACTTCTACCCTATCCGTTATTTAGACAAAAGTAAGATCTATACAATATCCCAGCTTCAGGGAGAAAGCAGCCAGGAAATACAATTGAAAGGAAGGATCACCCAGGTTCAGGAAATTCAGACCGGAAAAACAAAAAGGCTTTCCGCTAAATTCAATGATGAGACCGGCAGTATGGATCTGGTATGGTTCCAGTATTCAAAATGGCTAAAGGAGCAATTACCCATTAACCGTGAAGTCTATATTTTCGGAAAGATCAATGTTTTCAATCGTCAGTTTTCTATGCCGCATCCGGAAATAGAAGCTGAGGAAAAGAAAGAGGGAGATACCCGTCTGAAACCGATTTATCCAAGCTCTGAAAAGCTTACCAAAAGAGGGCTCAACCAACGGTTCTTCCAAAATGCGTTAAGAAATATCTGTAAAGAAATCCCGAACCTTATTGAAGAAAACTTTCCGGAATACCTGATGAAAACCTTCAGGTTTATGTCGAGGCAGCACGCTTTTCTGAATGTCCATTTCCCAAAAGATATGGAACATTTTGATAAGGCTGACTTCCGGTTAAAATTTGAAGAATCGTTCTTTTTCCAGTTAGGATATGGTTTAAAGAAGCTTCATCAGAAAACACAGTCCTACGGCAATCCATTTCCTATTATAGGAGATCATTTCAATGATTTTTACGAGAATCACCTTCCTTTTGAGCTTACCAATGCGCAAAAAAGGGTCTTAAAAGAAATCCGTATGGATATGAAAAGGCCGATACAAATGAACAGGCTTTTGCAGGGTGATGTAGGCTCAGGAAAAACAATGGTGGCATTACTCACCATGCTCATTGCCATGGATAATGGATTTCAGAGCTGTATGATGGCTCCTACAGAGATCCTTGCGCAGCAGCATTATAATGGTATTAAGGAGCTGCTGGATAAAACCGGCATCAATGTCAGACTTCTGACCGGTTCCACCAAAGCTGCTGAGAGAAGAGTCATTCATGAAGAGCTTGAAGACGGCTCGCTTTCCATTTTAGTGGGGACCCATGCTGTATTGGAGGATAAAGTTAAATTTAAGAACCTTGGTCTTGCCATTATTGATGAGCAGCATCGGTTTGGTGTCGCCCAGCGGGCAAAACTTTGGGCTAAAAATAAAATTCCACCGCATATTCTGGTCATGACGGCCACTCCTATTCCAAGGACATTGGCTATGAGCTTTTATTCCGATCTGGATGTTTCTGTGATCGATGAGATGCCTGTGGGAAGAAAGCCTATCATTACGGCTCACAGACGTGAAAAAGACAGGCTCTACGTTTATAATTTCTGTAAAGATGAAATCAAAAAAGGAAGACAGGTTTATTTTGTATATCCTCTGATCGAAGAATCTGAAACCTTAGATTATAAAAATCTGATGGAGGGACTGGAACATGTCATGGATTATTTTTCAGACTACAATGTAACCATGCTGCATGGAAAAATGAAACCGGATGAAAAAGATGCTGCCATGGCTTATTTTGCTTCCGGAAAAGCAGAAATTATGGTCGCTACTACAGTAATTGAAGTGGGCGTAAATGTTCCCAATGCTTCTGTAATGGTGATTGAAAGTTCCGAAAGGTTTGGCCTGTCACAGCTTCATCAGCTCAGAGGTCGCGTGGGAAGAGGCGCTGAACAAAGCTACTGCATCCTGATGACTTCGGATAAATTGTCCAAAGAAAGCAGAACCCGTATAAAAACGATGACCGAAACCAATGATGGTTTTAAAATTTCTGAAGTCGACATGCAGCTTCGTGGGCCCGGCGATATTCTGGGAACCCAGCAAAGTGGTGTGGTAGATTTCAAAAGGCTGGATCTTGTCAATGATTCCGCGATCATCAAAACGACTAAAAATACGGTTGAAAAAATCCTGGAAGCCGATCCTATGCTGGCAAGACCAGACAATCTGATCATCAAAAATTATTATATCCGGAACTATAAAGGAAAAAATAAGTGGAGTAAAATTTCATAAAAAAAACCGCAGAAAAATTTTCCTGCGGTCCCCTTATAAAACTGTTATTTAGAAGAAATTACTTTTGGTCTTAATAAATAAAAAAAAAATTTATTTTAATAGTTTAGACTTAATATTTTGTGATGTGGTGTGAAAATATTTATATATTATTTGAATAAGGTAAAAGCCATAACTATTAAAATAAATTATAAAAAACAAAATGAATTATTTTTCCAACTTGCTTATTATAAAAACTAACTGTGTTGAGTTGGAGATGAGGGAATGAAACGAATAAAAATATCTCCAACCATTTCAAGTTTTCATGATTGTACCGTTTTGTTTAAAGATCTTCTATGCTTTAAAATTGGAAATTAATATAATTCATTTTGTTAACTAACATCGTGATTTATATAATTTTGTTTATGGAAACAATTACTCTTCATTCATCTGCATCTTCTTCATATATAATAAATTTGTGTCACTGGGTTTTCTTGTACAAATCTCAGAATATTAATTGAAATTTATTTTATATTATTTTAATTATTAGTTATAAAATTTTCACTTATTTGTGAATAGTATGTGGTAAATATCATCTTTTTCCTTTATATAAAAAGAATTAAATCATTCATCTGTCATACTTTCAGGATAAAATTCTCTTTATTAAGCCCTGAAGTATAGTACTGCCAATTGATTGTGATAACTTCCGTAAGCACCTTCTTCAGTGTTTCAAAAGACTCCGGCTTTTTCATAAAAACATTAGCTCCTTTTACAAAAATATCTTCAATCTCATTTTCCGGAATAGGTTCAGAATAAATGACAATCACCATATTGCTGAACTTTATATCCGAATGAATTTCATCTAAACATTCCATGCTGCCTTTTCCGGGAATCTTATATTTTATAAAAACAATTTCAGGAACTACCGCATCATCATTCTTCAGATATTCCATCAGGCTTTTTCCGTTGCTGAAGCATTGAACTTTTATAGAGATTTTCAGCTCTTTTAATATATTCTTAAAAAAAATTAAAGTATTCTCATCGTTATCTGCTACTATTACGTTCAGAAATTCTTTATTCATACTGCATTTTAGGGTTTATGACCGTGCTTTGGGCTCTTCTTCTTTTTCCTATGATCTTTTGAAACTGCGATGGTGTGATTCCTGTTGTATTCTTAAACTGTGTGCTTAAATGTGCCACACTGGAATAGTTCAGCTTGTGGGCAATTTCTGTAAGGCTCTGTTTGTTTCTTATGATCAGTGCTTTCGCATGTTCTATTTTCTGAAGGATAATAAAATTCTCAATAGAGGTAAAAGCTACCTCTGAAAACAGATTGGAAAGATATCCGTAGCTGTGATTCAGTTTCTCTGAAATATAAATGGAAGCTTTTACCGGAATGATCTCATCAGAAAAAACAAGTTCTACAATAGCATCTTTTATTTTCTGAACCAAGGCGGTCTTCTGGCTTTCTATGATTTCGATGCCATACTCACCAAGATTCTTCTTAAAAAGATAATGTTGTTCCTGCGTAATGGGTTCATAGAACTCCACTTCACCGAAATTCAGCAGCCGGTACTTCAGACCGTGCTCCTTAAGCTTCTCGTCCAATATCTTTTTACAAAGAGCATTGAAATCAAATTTAACATACATTTTCATCCTAGTATAAATTAGCCAATTTTTTAGTAAATATAACAATTTATTTCAAGTAAACGTGAAATAGGAGTATATTTTTTTAACATAATATATACGCAAAAAAACTCCTGTATTCTTAAATACAGGAATTTAAACACTAAGGATGAAAAAAATATACTGATAAAAAGCTGATTCAGCTCAAAACCAAGCATATGAATGTATTGTTATTAAGTGATTTGGTTCTGAAACAAAGATGCTTCAAAAAAAGAAATCACCCGTTATAGAATTACAGGATAAAGTTACAAAATTTTAAGTCAATCAGATGTGAATTAGGAATTCCATTAGATAATCATCCATCACAAATCCGTTGCCGATATCAAAAACGCCTTCATCATAAACTCTGTATCCCTGGGATTCATAGAAGTTTTTTGCTGAATTGTATTTATTGACGTTCAGGATAATTCTTTCATTTCCGTTCTCAGAAGCTTTACCGTTCAGAAACTGAAGCGCTCTTTTCCCAAATCCTTTTCCTTTGCTTTCCGGAACCAGATAAATACGGTGCAGCTTTGTGGTTCTTTCCTCATAATTGTGTTCATATCCTATAAAGCCTTCAAAGACTCCTGTACTTTCATCCTGGATCAGATAATAATGATAATCAGGTTTCAGGAGATGGCTTTTAATTTCAGTCTCAGAATACATTTCGGAAAGCATATATTCCATTTGTTCTGCGGAAAGGATATCTGCATAAGCATTTTCCCAGGATCTTCGTGCCAGGTTTTGGATTAAAGGGATATCCCCTGCCGTTGCTTTTACTAATTTCATAATTACGTACTATTGTGATTAAAAAAAGTGAAAAGCCGGAGCCTTTCACCTATGATAATTTTAATGTTGATGACTGAATACCAACGCTGAATTCTTAAAGTTCATCATTGACCATTCATGATTCACTCCTCATTTTTAAATGTTTGCCATTTCAGCTTTAATTTTTGTATGAAGCCCTTCTGAGGCTACCACCAAAGGAAGTCTTAAATAATTTTTAATAATTCCTTTTTCAGCCAATATTACTTTGACACCACAAGGGTTTCCTTCCGCAAAGATCAGCCTGGTAATCTCCACAAGCTTATTATGAATTTCATAGGCTTCTTTTACTTTACCTTCAAAAGCCAGCTGTACCATGGTTGAAAACTCCTTCGGGTATGCCTGTCCGATTACAGAGATCACTCCGTTTCCTCCTGCTAAAGTCACAGGAAGCGTATATTCATCATCTCCGGAAACCAAAGAAAATCCTTCAGGCTTCTTTCTCAGAATATCAAAGTACTGTAAAATGTTCGGAGCCGCTTCCTTGATCATGAAAAGATTAGGAAATTCTGTTGCAAGACGAATCGTAGTATCTGCCTCAACGTTCTGTCCTGTTCTTGAAGGTACATTATAGATAATGATATTCTTACCTGTGGAAGCTAAAACTTTATAATGCTGATAAAGACCTTCCTGATTAGGCTTATTGTAATATGGAGATACAGAAAGTACTGCTTCAAATGCAGAAAGATCTGCTTCCTCGATCTGTTTCTTGACTTCAAGAGTATTGTTACCGCCAATTCCCAATACTAAAGGAAGACGTTTATTATTTACCTTAATGATATGCTCAATTACCTGTTTCTTCTCCTCAGCAGAAAGCGTTGCGGCTTCTGCCGTAGTTCCCAATACTACCAAATAATTGGTTCCGTTTTCAATATTATACTCTACCAGTTTTGTCAAACTGTCGAAGTCAACGGATAAATCTTCATTAAAGGGCGTTACCAATGCAACACCTACTCCTTTTAAAATGCTCATCTGTTCGAATTATTTTTGTCAAATTTAATCATTTACCGTAAGAATTTGTAATAAATAATAATGTTTTATTATACATATAGTTATATTTGCATATACTAAAAGATTATATGAAAAATAAATTCTTGTTATTAGGAATTGCCCTGGTTTCACTGACTGCCTGCAAAACAGCTTCTTCGCTGCAGCTTGCCAACGTGAAGACCCAGAAAAATATTTCTATTAATAATGAGCTAAAGAATGATGAGGAGTTTGCAAAGTTTATTGAACCGTATAAACAAAAACTGGACAGAGAAATGAACCAGAAGATCTCTCATACAAATGTGGATCTTACAAAGCAGGGAGATAACAGCAATCTGGGCAATCTTTTAGCCGATTATACCCTTGAAGGAGGTGACCGATGGGCCAAAACCAATCTTAAGCAGGATGTGGATGCCGCATTGATCAATATCGGAGGGATCCGTACTACTATCGGGAAAGGTGACATTATGCTGAAAAATGTTTTTGAAGTCATGCCTTTCGAAAATGAACTGATCATTGTAAAAATGAAAGGAGCAGATCTTCCCGGACTTTTTGAGTATTATGCAAAAACTCAGGTAAACAATCCTGTCTCTCACTTATATATTGAAACAAAAGACGGACAGCTGACAAAATCTTTAATTAATGGAAAAGCTGTAGATCCGGGCAGGGATTATTATATTGCCACTTCAGACTACCTTGCGCTGGGAGGTGATAATATGAAATTTTTCGCAAAAGGAGAATCGATCCCTACAGGTGTTAAACTGAGAGATTTATATATTGAATGGTTCAAGAAAAATCCTGAAGTAGTTCCTGCTACAGATGTTCGTTTAAATTTTATCGGTAAGAAGTAATGGATAGAAAAAGTTTTTTAAAGGCAATAAGCGGCGGATCTTTAGCAATGGCTTTAGCTCCCAATATGATGATGGCGGAAGAATTACATATTCTCAATTTAAAATCCGCAAACAAACTGACTATTCTTCATACCAATGACCAGCACAGCAGAATAGAACCTTTTGATGCAAGCTACACAAGGAATCCCAATCAGGGTGGGTTTGCAAGGAGGGCAAGCTTAATTCAGCAGATCAGAAATCAGGAAAGCAATGTACTGCTTCTTGATTCCGGAGATATTTTTCAGGGGACCCCTTATTTCAACTTTTTCGGAGGAGAACTGGAGTTCAAGCTAATGTCCATGATGAAGTATGATGCTTCCACTATGGGAAATCATGACTTTGATAACGGACTGGAAGGTTTTCTAAAGGTACTTCCTAATGCGAAGTTTCCTTTTATCTGCTCCAATTACGATTTTAAAAATACTATCCTTGATGGAAAAACTTCACAGTATAAGATTTTCAATAAAAATGGAATCAAAGTGGGGATTTTCGGAGTCGGGATCCAACTGGACGGTCTTGTAGGCAAAAAGCAATATGCAGAAACCGTTTATTCCCATCCGGTCGACGTAGCACAGCATTATTCCAATTTTCTGAAAAAAGAACAAAAGTGTGATCTTGTGATTTGCCTTTCACACATAGGCTATGACTATCAGGATGAGCCTGATAAAATAAGTGATAAGATCTTAGCAGCCAACACAGAAAATATTGATATTATCTTAGGTGGCCATACCCATACATTCCTGCCGGAACCTCAAACTTTCACTAACAGACAGGGGAAAAACGTTCTTGTCAATCAAGTGGGATGGGCAGGTCTTCTTTTAGGCAGAATAGATTTTTATTTTGATACAAACAAAAACGTACAGCATATCTCCTGGAATAACCAGATAATTGACAGCAGCATAACAGCATAATATGAAAAAACTCTCTATAATTTCTCTTGGTATTTTAGCATCTCTGCAGTTTACTAAAGCACAGGTCATTTCATCAAAAAAATGGGCGGATCTTTTTTCCTACAATAATGTCCTCGCAATGAAAGAAGACAACGGAAAGATAATTGCGGCCACAGAAAACGGGATATTTTATTATACTATATCAACAGGAGAAATTACGAAGTTATCAAAAGCCAACGGGTTGCATAATATCGGAATAACCGCCTTCGATTATAATCCACAGACCAAAACAGGCCTTATCGGCTATCAAAATGGTTCCATGGATGTTATCACGCCGGAGGAGATCAAATATATTGTAGATATTCCTATCGCTACCGGCTATAATGGAGATAAAAAGATCAATCATATCTCTATAACCGGTGATCAGGCAGTCATTTCCGTAGGGTATGGGCTTTCTATATTTGATATGAAAAAGAAAGAGTTTAAAGATTCTTCATTTTTCATTACAGGCGGTGTTTATGAAGCGAGTAATGAAGCAACCATATTTGGCAACAAGGTTTATTCAGTGACGGATAAAGGCCTGAAAAGCCATGAAATGAATACCACCTTCCCTGTATATTCCACATGGACGACAGAGATACCGGGAGCCTTCAAGCATATAGATTCCGAATCCGAAATGGTATTTTCGTCTGCAACAGCTGCGTTCATTTATAATAACGGAACTCCGACTCAGCTTCCTAACACTTTTGGAGATATCCATGATGTTGTCGTTTCATCAAACAATATTGTGGTGACTGACAACAGAATATATACCTATGGAATCAACGGGATTTCTTTAAACGCAATAAGCCTCGGAGAGGAATGTAATACCGCAATAGTGGCCGGTGGAAAAGTATTGGGAGGAACTGTACTATCAGGAATAAAAGACGAAGGCAGCAATACTTATAAGCCTTCAGGTCCATATTTCAATTTTGCGTATAATATCAACCTTTTCGATAATAATCAGCTGCTGGTTTCATCCGGGGCCAGGATAAACAACTATAACCATCCGGTCAATAATCCTAAAAAGCCCGGCTTCTATTATTTTAATGGTGCAGAGTGGATCTACTCTTCTTTCTTCATTAATAATCCAAGAGATATTAATGTACTGGATGCCATCATAAATCCGAACGATAGTAATGAGGTACTTTTTGCCAATTATACGATGAGGAACCAGGGGATCTACAGAATGAAATACAATTCCAGCAATAAAGATTTTGACCTGGTAAAGTATTATAACCTGGATGCTCCTGAATATTTACGACGTCCTGTAGGTTTCGCTACTGACCCTCAAAATAATATCTTCCTGTCTTTTGGATATAATGACGGAGGAAATCCCTCTATTGCTATTTATGATAAAGCCTCAGATGATTATATTATTAAGAAGCTCATCCTTTCCAGTGAGACTACCCAAAAACCTGTTTTTCACGAAAATATGTTGTGGGTGCCTCTACCAAGATCTAATAATTTCTGGACCTATGATTATAAGAGCGCTACCAATCTTTCTGATGATTCTGATTATATCCTGGGAGAAGCTAACGGACTTGCAGAAGGGACACTGTCTGTAGCATTTGACAAGTCCGGAGATGCCTGGATCGGTGCATACAATGGTTTAAGAGTATTACAGAATGCGGCATCTGAAATAAAAACCCCTACCCCTAAGCCTGAACCTATAATCATAGAGCAAAACGGCCTTGGTGAAGAGCTTTTCAGAGATGCATCCATTCTTCAGATTGCAGTAGATGCGGGAGATCACAAATGGGTTTCTGTAGACGGTGGCGGAGTATATTATCTGTCTTCTGACGGCCAGAGAACCATTAAACATTTTACACGGGAGAACTCACCTCTTCCTACAAACAGTGTTACAGATATAAAAATAGATAAGAAAACAGGCAAGGTATATTTTGTAACCTATAATGGTATTGTAACGTATCAGGGAGATGTGGCTGATGTCACTTCCAACTTTGGGGATGTGGTGGTTTACCCTAACCCCGTTGTCTATGCTAATTTTAAAGGAAAAGTTACCATTAAAGGGCTCGCAGAGAAAACCAATATAAGGATCGTTGATGCCGCAGGAAATGTTGTACATTCAGCAGTGGCAAGAGGAGGATATTATGAATGGGATCTTAACAATCAGAAAGGGATCAGAGTTGCTTCAGGAATTTATTTTGTCCTGATGACCAATGAGGACGGATCTGACAAAGCTACAGCCAAAATAGGAGTGGTCAATTAATGAATTCACAAAACGGTTTTTTACTTTCATTCTTAAAATATGGAGAAAATGATGCTGTACTGCATTGTTTTACAGAAGAAGAAGGCTTTCAAAGCTATTTTCTAAAGGGAATCTATTCCAAAAGGAATAAAAAGAAAGCTCTGCTGCAGCCGTTGAATAAACTCAATTTTTCCATCAACCCTCTCAGAGGGAATGGAATTCCCTCCGTATCAAAGTTTGAACTGGTAAAAAATACTGATATCTATACCGATATAAAGGTTAATACCGTAATCTTTTTCATTTCAGATTTTTTAAGCCAGATCCTTAAATATGAAAATAAGAACATTCATATCTATCATAGTATTGATAATTTTATCAGCGAACTGGGCAACAGGAATTACCAGGCTCACCTTCTTTTTTTAATTGCAGTTTTAAAGATTCAGGGAGTGGCTCCATTGCTGGGTGATGGAAAATTTTTAGATCCGGAAACCGGAACGTTTTCTTTTGCTCCTACTCACCAACTGTTCAATGAAGAGGTTTCAATGATATGGAGAACGGCACTGAGCACTGAAAGTTTTTATGCAACAAAAATACATCCTTCCTTGAGAAAAGACTTTCTGGACAGTCTCCTGGTATATTATCATTACCATATTACTGATTTTAGAACACCGGCATCGCTGGAAGTGATACAGCAAATCTTTGAGTGACCTGAAAGGCTAAGAAAACCCCTAAAGCTGATAAGCAAAGAAAAGAATACGGTATTTATCCCAATTTATATATTTTTGAGCTTCTTATAGCTCAAAAATTAAGCCTTCTTTGCTTTCTTCTCCATATAAAGCTCTATCCCTTCTTTTCTTCAGCATCCTCAGGCATCTCAGTTTCAGATTCGGCGATTTGCTTTTTAGAGAATCTCGGTTGCAGGATCTTAGCAATAAGTCCGGTCCAGCCCGTCTGGTGAGAGGCTCCTACCCCACGCCCGTTATCTCCATGAAAGTATTCGTAGAACAGAATATAATCTTTAAAATCAGGATCAGTCTGAAATCTTTCATACTGACCATTGACAGGTCTCCTCCCGTTTTCATCTTTCAGGAATATCTTGGCAAGCCTTTTATTTAACGAGTCGGCAATCTGATCCAGGTTTGAATACTTTCCGCTTCCGGTAGGATATTCCACTAAAAAATCAGGGCTATAGTAAAAGAAAAACCGCTGAAGGCTGTCAATGATCAAAAAGTTGATGGGAAACCAGACCGGCCCTCTCCAATTGCTGTTTCCTCCAAAAAGGCCGCTGTCACTTTCTGCAGGAGTATATTGTACACAATAGTCTGTTCCATTAAGGTTCAGCGTATAAGGATTATTCTCATATTCTTTGGAAAGGGCCCTTACCCCGTAATCACTTAAAAATTCTTCAGGATTCAGCATTCTTTTCAACAGTCTCTTTAGACGATGCCCCCGAAGCAATGATAAAAGATGTTTGGAATCCTGCCCTTTGACTTCCCATCTTGAGACCAGTGAGGCTAATTCGGGTTTATTATCCAGTATCCACTTCATCCTTTTTTTAAAGTTGGGAAGGTTCTCAATCATCTCATCGTCAATGACCTCAACAGCAAACATGGGAATCAATCCTACGATAGTCCGTAGTTTTAAATACATATGATCACCATCGCTGGAAGCTATGGCATCGTAAAAAAATTCATCTTCCTCATCCCAAAGGCTGATGTTTTCATCTCCCATATTATCCAGTGAATTGGCAATGGACAGAAAATGTTCAAAAAACTTCATGGCCATTTCTTCATAAACATTATTGTAGAGAGCCAATTCTAAAGCAATTCTCATCATATTCAGCGCAAACATAGCCATCCAGCTTGTTCCATCTGACTGCTCGAGCTGCTCACCATTGGGAAGCACAGAGTTCCGGTCAAAAACACCGATATTATCAAGTCCCAGAAAACCTCCTTCAAAAATATTATTGCCGTTGATATCCTTTTTATTGACCCACCAGGTAAAGTTCATCAATAATTTCTGAAAGGCACTTTCCAGAAACTCCAGATCCGGTTTCTCTCTCAGGTATTCATCAATTTTAAATACCCTGAAAACGGCCCATGCATGCACAGGAGGATTGACATCGCTAAAATCCCATTCATAAGCAGGAAGCTGCCCGTTAGGATGCATATACCATTCGAAAAGGAAAAGTTTCAGCTGATGTTTGGCAAAATCCGGATCGATCAATGAAAAGCTGATGGTATGGAAAGCCAGATCCCAGGTCGCATACCATGGATATTCCCACTTATCAGGCATTGAAATAATATGTTCATTGTTGAGATGCTTCCAGTCATGGTTTCTTATCTTCTCACGGGACTTTGGTGGCGGCATTTCTGCCGGATCTCCTTTCAGCCATTTTTCAACATTGTAATGATAAAACATTTTATTCCACAGCATTCCTGCAAAAGCCTGTCTCTGCACCAGCTTTTCATCCTCTGATGGTATTCCCTTCTGGATCTCAGCATAAAATTCATCTGCTTCTTTATGTCTTAGCTCAAAAATACTATCAAAATCACTGAAAGGATCTTTCAATTCTTTATCTGAAATTCTGAATTCAAATATTTTAGATTCCTTTCCTTTAAAAGATTCATCAATTAAAAATGCAGCTTTTGTTCCAATATTCTTGGGATTTACAGACTGGGAATTCCCGGTCAGCACAAAATCATTGATACCGTCTTTACAGTATCTTGATTGATTGGGTGACTGATAAAGCCGTTCATTATTGGATTCATTATTACAGAATAAAACCTTTTCAGATTGTTTTGCATATATATTTTTTACTTCAAGATCCCGGTGACTGATCTTGATCCGGTCTGCTTCTTCTGCATTCAGCTGAGGTTTATAATCATCATATCCCCAGTTCCATGTATTTCTGAACCATAGGGTTGGCAACAATATAAGAGGAGCCTCAGTTTCAGATTTATTGACAACTGTTACTCTGATCAGGATATCATTCTGGTCTTCTTTGGCATATTCAATAAAAATATTGAAGTATTCGTTATGTTCAAAAATTCCCGTATCGATCAATTCATATTCCGGTTCGTTTTTAGATCTTTCCGCATTGGTTCTTATCAGGTCTTCATAAGGAAATTTATTCTGAGGATACTTGTACAGCATTTTCATATAAGAATGAGTAGGAGTAGAATCCAGATAATAAAAGTATTCTTTCACATCTTCTCCATGATTTCCCTGCCCGTTGGTAAGACCAAAGAACCGTTCTTTTACCATTGCATCTTTTTTATTCCAGAATCCTACGGAAAATACCAGCTTCTGAAGATCGTCACAGATACCGCATATTCCTTCTTCACCCCATCTGTATGTTTTAGCTTCTGCTGTATCATGGCTGGTATAATTCCAGGCATCCCCGTTTTCACTGTAATCTTCACGTACAAGCCCCCACTCCCGGTTACTGACATAAGGACCCCATTTTTTCCATGAGATATCTGAAACTCTTTCTTTTTCTGACATAAGCTATGATTATGAATGATGAGTAATACATTGTACAATGGTAAAATGGATTCATGGATTAATGACTACTATTTTCCAACTTTACACCTTGAATGCTAAACCTTGAACCTTTGAGCCCTCAACCTCCTGTAGAAAAGCTCTCAAACGTCGTCATTCCTCCGTCAACAAAAATGCTTGTTCCGGTAATATAGTCGGCAAGGTCACTGGCAAGAAATGCTGCCAGGTTTCCTATATCCTGAGGCTGTCCGATCCTGTTGTAAGGGATGAGGGTAAGAAGTGAATTGAGAGCTTCCGGTGTGCTCCATGCATCTTTATTGATAGGAGTCTGAATAGCCCCCGGACAAATGGAATTGACACGGATCCTATCTGCTCCGTATTCCTGAGCCAGCGTTTGCATCAGCATTCTGATGGCTCCTTTACTTGCTGCATAGTTGGCATGTCCTGCCCAAGGGATAATTTCATGTACAGAGCTGATATGAATAATCTTACCACAAGCTACGGAGCGTGACGGATCTATTCCCCGACGCAGAAATTCCTTGATCGCTTCCCTTGCACAGAGAAACTGCCCTGTCAGATTCACCCCGATTACAGCATTCCATTGATCAAGCGTCATTTCTGTAAATTGGGCATCTTTTTGAATACCTGCATTATTGATCAGAATATCCACTGTCTGAAATTCAGAAATTACATCCTGAAACATTTTGATGACCTGATCTTCCCGGGAAACATCACACTGATACGTTATGCCATTTCCACCGGCATCCGTAATTTCTTTCAGTACTGCTTTTGCTTCTTCTGAAGACCTTTCTGAAGAATGATTGATAATAACTACAGCTCCTGCTGCAGCTAAAGATTTTGCAATTCCGGAGCCTATTCCGCTGGAAGCACCTGTAACGATAGCTACCTGATTATGAAGTGATATTTCCATATTTTGAGATTGATGTTACTCAAAGTTATGGAAAGAAATCAGCAGAAGAAAAATTAAGGTTTTAAAATTTTATTAAAGTTTTTTGTGCATCAGATATTGAGGACCGCTTCTCCCGATCCTCGTCTTTCCGTCATAAGTGTACCCGGCCTGAAGATAGATATGATAAGCCAAACTATTTTTCTGGTTCACAGCCAGTACGATCTCCTGACAGTCTTTGAAGTTTTTCTTTACAAAATCGCCAACGGCCAGCATAGCTTTTTTGCCAATCCCTTTTCCCTGCATTTCAGGATTGACGGATAGAGAACGCAGCAGTACGGAACTTTCGTTATCCGTCAGCTCCAATTTATCTTTTCCAAAATCGAGAACAAAAAAGCCTACAGGCACATCATCATCCAGGATGGTAACCGGAAACGCACTGCCTTCTTCTCTTTCTTTAATCCTTTGTAAAGCCTCTTCGGGTGAAGCTGTGAAGCGCAGCTGATTTTCATCTAAAGCATAACTGACCCCAGAAAGGTCTTCAGGTTTAAAAAATTCTAAGTTGATCATAATCAGTGATGGTAGATATCTTCATACATTACCCCTGCACGGATTTCCACGGGAAGCTTATTTTCTTCCGGAACGACAGGGCAGTTGTAGTCATAGGCATTATAAGCGCAGAACGGCTGATAAGATTGATTAAAGTCCAGCACAATGGTATTCCCTTTCGGAATCTTCAGATCCATATATTTTCCACCGCCATAAGTTTCTTTTTCATTGGTAGCATCCCGGAATGGAAGGAAAAGGTAATCTTTATATTTTTTCTGCTTGATCAGGGCCAGACTTTGGTATAAAGTTACAGTATAGGGTTTTCCGTCCAGCGTAAACGTTGCTTTTCCATATTCCTGATAAGATTTTGTCTTTCCTGAAGAAGTAGGAAGCTCGAAAGGCTGCGCGTCTTTTGTTCTCACAAATGTTGCCGTGACTCTATATTTCATATCCAACGGAAAGAACGGATGCTCTTTAAAGTTTTTAAAGTTCTCCCCCCGTAAAGGGGTTGTTTTAGGATTCAGATATTCTTCATTAAGATCTTTCTGAAATTTTTTAACAGCTAATACCTCCTGTGAAGCCGTTTCCTGAGAAAAAAACAATAATGGCAGCAGCAGAAAGATTAGTATATATTTTTTCATAGATTTGAAATTATAAGTAAAATTATAAATTTTCCATCGTACTAAAAGTTAAAATTGAAATAAAAAGTATAATCTGTTTTAAATAACCTCAGTCCGAGATAAGGCACTTTGCTTGAAAATAAGATTGGGAGGCTGGAGGCTGGAAGAAGAAAGTTTTTGAGGTTTGAAAACAGCTGAAAATCAATTTCATTCATGTTTTAAGAAGTACTTCATCAAGTTTTATGATAACTACCAGAAATTATTTGTTCAATATTACCTTCCAGCTTCCCTCTTCCAGCTTCCTGACTTAAACCTTTGTTTCTTATCCCGAACCCAGGTTAAATAAACTAATTCTACGCCTTTCCAACACAATTTTTGAGAAGCAAAGCCCATGAACAGAAACTGATCCGGCAGAATGAATTCTCTTGAAATTAAGGCATTGCCCTTACTTCCATAAGATAGTTTCTGATATCATTTTCAAGTTTTACCGGATAAACAACATTGAGTTTTCCGGCCAAAGCTGTTCCCAGTTCATGCACCAGATCAGCATAGGCAAACAACGCAATCCAGTTTTCTTCGATATCACTGCCTGAAAAAGTAGCTTCCACTTTATTACGGATATCTTCGGAAAGGTATTTTTTAAAAAGCCTGCCATGCTTATTGGTCGTGATATTATTCCAATGGTGGGTATCGGCAATATACCATTCGATCAAAGGAACGAGATAATCTGTTCTCAGTATATTTTCAGACATGAATTTGGCATAGAAGATATCTCCACGCTTCAGGCATTTTGCTACATAGGTGGTATCCCACCAGAAATCATTAAGCAACTGCTTAAATTTCTCTCCCGCCGGCTTATGAATCATGATCGACTGATAAGTAGGAGATTTAAGGTCTTTTGTGAGATCATCTTTATCGATCAAAACCTTATAGCCAACATCCCAGTCTTCAGGAAGGATCTCCTCCTGTATTTCCTTAATAAATTCCGCAATCTGATAGAGTTTAAAATCAACCTTTACATGATCTTTATACAAAACCATTTTCATGGCATGCTTTCCATCAAAAGCGGCATCATCTTCCTCAATCATGGAAATCGGCTCGCCGAAAAGACTGATCCATTCATTATTGGCTTCATAGGCTTCCCTATTCTCAAAAACAAGCTCTACGTCCAGATCACTAAAATCATCTACCGGAGCATAGGGGTTTACCAATGAACTGGTCAGAAGAACCGCTCGGATATCCGGGTTATTTTGTGCCCAGTGAATAATCTTCTCCAGCTTTTCTTCTCTTATCTTCATACTAATAGGATTCTGATATTTTTACCCGATAGATGTCAGAGGAATTCCTTTTGATCGATTCTACAAAAAATCCTCCTTCTTCAGGGATCACCTCTTTCAGATCAAAACTCTTACAGTCTTTGGGAAGTCCCGAGAATATCAGGGTAAACCAAAAATCCTGCATAAAAGGAACAGGCGTCCAGTAAGGTGAAATGGAAATATTTTCTACATGGATCAGCTTGCTCCTATGCTCAGACTGATTATCAAAAAGATAGGTGGAATGCCAGATCCTGATCAGGTTTCCTAAAAAGGGGGATGCCGGAAAGCAACAGTGTACAATGACCTGCTTCTCTTCTTCTACTTTGGACTGAAGAGATTCCAGGAGTTCTTTTACAATGACTGGCTTTACAACTACTTCTTCCACGTTTTTATAAATAATGAGTAATGGGCTATAAGTAATGTATAAAAGTATACCCTTATTATTTGTTACTCATAGCCCATTACTGATGTTAATATTCTAATTCCAGTTTTTCTTTTGTATAATTTCTTACTTCATTGGTAAGTTCAGGATTGTCTGCCAGTTTCTGGCCATAAGAAGGAACCATTTCAAGCAACTTCTCTTTCCACTCACCATGGAATTTTTCAGAGAAACATTTTTCAAGAACGTCCAGCATTGCATATACAGCTGTTGAAGCTCCCGGTGAAGCGCCTAATAATGAAGCAATGGTACCGTCTTTATTCACCACCACTTCTGTTCCGAATTCAAGCTTGCCGCCTTCTTTTTCATCTTTTTTAATGACCTGTACTCTCTGCCCGGCTACTTTCAGCTCCCAATCCTCTTCTTTAGCATCTTTGATAAATTCTCTCAAATGCTGCATTCTCTGCGCTTTGGTCATAGCAACCTGCTGAATAAGATATTTGGTCAGAGGGATATTATGCCACCAGGCACCGAAAAGTGATTTTAAGTTTTTGGTATTGACACTTTCGGGGAGATCCAGATAGCTTCCTTCTTTCAGGAATTTTGTTGAAAAACCGGCAAAAGGTCCGAAAAGAAGCGCTTTCTGACCATCGATGATCCTAAGATCCAGGTGAGGAACAGACATTGGCGGAGCATCTACCGTTGCCTGTGTATATACTTTAGCATGGTGCTTTGCCACCAGTTCCTGATTATGTGTTACCAGCCACTGCCCGGAAACAGGGAAGCCTCCGTACCCTTCACTTTCTTTAATGTCCGAGCTGTCCAATAACGGAAGCGCATAGCCTCCTGCACCTATAAATACAAAATCTGCAACAACTTCCTGTTTGTGATTGTGAATTCTGTCTTTCACTTTCATTTCCCACTTTCCGTCTTCTCTCGGATCGATGTCTTTTACTTCATGGTATAAGAAAACTTCTACATTGGAATCTTCAAGGAGGTGTCTTCCCATCTTTCGGGTGAGTGTTCCGAAGTTCACGTCCGTTCCCATATCCATCTTCGTTGCTGCCATGACTTCAGATTTATTTCTCTTACTCATCACCAACGGGATCCATTCTTTCAGTTTTTCGTGATCTGCAGAGAATTCCATTCCGGAAAAAAGAACCGATCCGCTCATTTTATCGTGTCGCTTTCTAAGGTATTCGGCATCTTTTTCACCAAATACAAGACTCATATGCGGGCACGAATTGATAAATTCTTTAGGCTCCTTAATATAACCTTTGGAAATCAGATAAGCCCAGAACTGCTTTGAAATTTCAAACTGCTCTGCAATGCTTTCTGCTTTTTTGATATCAATGGTTCCGTCTGGTTTTTCAGGAGTATAATTTAGCTCACAAAAAGCGGAGTGGCCTGTTCCGGCGTTGTTCCATGCTGCTGTACTTTCTTTGGCAAATCTTCCAAGTCTTTCGAAGATAGCGATTTCTAGATTGGGATCAAATTCATGAAGCAGCGTTGCTAAGGTGGCGCTCATGATTCCGCCTCCTATCAGTACAACGTCATATTTAGATTTCGGTGTTCTGCTTGTAAGCGATTGTGGCATAATGTTAAAATTTTAGCTCAAATTTCGGGAAAAGTTTTAAAAAGAGAAATGTGTTTTAAGGATTTTAACATGTTATTTTTTATGGTAAAAACAGATATGAATTGTGCAAGACAATATGATGGAAAGTATCAATTTATTTTGTTCATTTCATTTATTAAAACCATCAGATTAATCTTTTAAATTATATGAATTGATGCGGTAAAGTATCTAAACGCAGAGCGCTCAAGCGTATAATTTCTTATGTATTATTTTTCTGTTCGTAAAGGCACTTCGTTCAGCTAATGAAACACCTACTTCTTCATCTTGCTGAGTGAAACGCCATTGCGAACATCTCTAAGTCTTTTAAAGCTAAATATTTGCGAACGCTGCATTAAAATAAATCCATCATACAAACGTATATGGAAGATTGTATATGTAATAATTACTTTTAATTCAATTTTGGAGTCAGCTTTTTAAACTGTTTTTCAGCACTTTTCCCTTCATAAAGAATAGCATATACCGTATCGATAATCGGCAGTTTAAGGTTCTTCTGTTTCGCTGTCTTATAGATAGATTGTGCAGCATAATATCCTTCTGCGACCATGTTCATCGACTGGATCGCTGATTTTACAGTGTACCCTTTTCCGATAAGGTTTCCAAGGTTCCTGTTTCTTGAGAACAATGAATAAGCTGTTACCAAAAGGTCTCCCAGGTAAGCACTTTCGTTCACATCTCTCGGCGCCTCATAGATGGCTTCCAGGAAAGTTTCCATTTCACGGATAGCATTGGAAACAAAAACTGCGGTAAAATTGTCTCCATATCCCAACCCGCTTGCTATTCCCGCTCCGATCGCAAAGATATTTTTAAGAATAGCACTGTATTCATTTCCTAATATATCTTTACTCGTATGAACCTTGATAAAATCTGAGCTGAAAATTCTTTCCATTTTTTCTGCCGTTTCATCTTCCGCAGCAGCGATCGTAAGGTATGACAGCCTTTCCATAGCAACTTCTTCGGCATGGCAAGGTCCTGCAATAACAGCCTGGTTCCTGAAACCGATCTTAAATTCATCACGCAGATAATGCGCTACCACATCATTGACTTTAGGAATAATTCCTTTAATCGCTGAAACAAAGATCTTATCTGAATAATCACACGTCATTTTATCCAAAGTATCGGACAGGTAAATGGAAGGTGTGGCTAAAACAATTACATCACAGGCAGAAACCAGTTCATTGATATCTGTCGTCAGTTTTAAACTTTTAAGGTTAAAATGGGCTGCAGTAAGATAGGTAGGGTTATGTCCCCGAAGCTCAATAGCTCCTTTTACAAACTCACTTCTTACACACCAGTGTACTACTTTACAGTTTTCAACAAGCATTTTTACAATAGCGGTTGCAAAACTTCCGCTTCCTACTACTCCTACAGAAACATCGTTTTTAATCTTTTTGGGATTCGAGGATTCTGAAATTGTTTTCTTTTTAGCCATAATTGGAATGTGAACTGCAAATATATTAAACAAAGATTTAACAGGGAATCTGAAAGCATGATAAAAACCATTTTTTGAAAAAAATAGCCCCTCAACACAATTAAATATCTAATTCAACGTTAGATACAGAAAAAACTGAATTTTCATTAGGAATAACCCGCAATGCTTATTTTTAATTAAATTTACAGCCCCTAAAACCGTTTTAAAATTGACTAAGAGAAGAAATATGAAAAAATTTCTAAGCAGCAAGAAGAACTTAAATATTCTCCTGGGAGGACTTTTATTAGTAGTTTTTGCACAAGGTGTTTGTATTGCCAAACTCTTTTCTGAAAGAGACGATAAAACTTACGAAGTGAACCTTGTAAAAATAAACACTGAAAAAGACAGTGTAGATTTTTTAAAAATGAAAACAGATCTTAGATTAGTAGATCAGACCGTAGGTCAGCTGAATTCTTTCCTTAAATCTAAGGACATTACCAATGAAAAGCTGATGATGCTCAGCCAGGACAGCATTTCAAATTCCATTTATCTTTCCAAGCAAGCCAACCGATACAGCCAGTATCTGGTGGATCTTCAGAAAAAACTGATGCAGGTTCCTTTAGGAATGCCTACAGACGGATATATTTCATCCAATTTCGGGGTGAGAAAGAATCCTATTCCATTTAAAACCGTATATGCTTCTGTAAAATCAAATGCAACAGCAGAAGCTGAACCAGCCGCTGCAGCTCCGAAACCAGAGGTGAAAGCTGAGCCTGTAGAAAAAATAGTTGAGCTTACTGACAGCTATGGAAATAAAAGAGAAGTAAAGGTAATGGTAACTCCAAAAGCCGCTCCTGTTGCTTCAGCTCCAGCCTCAACTGCAACTGCCAAAACTGTTGCGGTAAACGGTTCTGCGAAAGCAGTACCTGCTGAGAAAAACAATCCGCCTGCTGAAGCAGATCAGATGCAATTCCATAAAGGACTGGATATAGCCGTTGCTTATGGCTCCGATGTAAAGGCCGCTGCTGCCGGAACAGTAATTTTCTCCGGACAGAAAGGCGGTTACGGAAATTGTGTGATCGTTTCTCATGGAAACGGACTTGCGACGCTATACGGACATTTATCTCAGCTTGTATCCAAAGTGAATGATAAGGTAAAAGTAGGCCAGGTTATTGCTAAGTCCGGAAATTCAGGACGTTCTACAGGACCTCATCTTCATTATGAAGTACATAAGAACAATACTCCGGTGAATCCGAAATTGTTTATGAATCTATAAAAGCAAAGAGGCTGTCTCAAAAGTCAAATAATTCGGCTTTTGTCATTCTGACGAAGGAATAATCTCATTGATGGTCAGTTGTTTGAGATTCTTCATTACATTACATTTCATTCAGAATGACATTTTTGAGACATCCTCTTTTTTATTGCCGTAAGCTTTGAAATAGAAATGATATAAATATAATTCTGTCGCAGAGGTAACAGATTATGCAGATCTTATTGCGAATATCTAATTAATCTCAATAGGTCCATAAGATGATACTTTATATGGGATCTCACAATAAAAAATGGCTGTTCTTTTTTGACAGCCATTTTTATTATTTTAAAATCTTAAGGGTTCCTTTAGGATGGGTAAATGTACCGTCCGGCCCTGCAATATTGGAATAGACTATATTTTTATTGTAATCCTGAATATGAGTTACGTTGAATCCCAGGTGAGGCTCATGCCAATATACCATAAAAATGTTCTTTGCCACCTCTACCGCTGTATATTCTACTGTATCTGTGCTGTTTTTTGAGCTTCCATCAGTTCCGGTGAATGTCATTGTTTTATGGTCTTTAAAATCCAAAAGGAATTTTACCCCTCCAAAATCTACTTCGACCTTGTTACCGATTGCCGGATAGGGTGATTTTAAATCCCAATCCATCTCTCCAAGAAAAACTTTGACTCCCATTTCCAATTCTTCTTTTCCCGGAAGATCAGGATATTTTTTTACCATAGCATCTACAATAGAAGAAGTGGTTTTGTTTTCGGTCACTGCTTTCTTATAGTTTTCAAGATAGCTTTTCACAAAATCAAGAGATTGAGGAGATAGAGACTGTTTTCCAAAATGTGAAGGAATTACCTGCTCAGGCTTCAGAGCTTTCATCGCATCAATCTGTCCGATCCATTGTTCAATAGCCTTTATATTCTGGGTATCGGCCATCCAAAGATGTGAGCCAACGGAAACAGAGATTCCTCCGGCAATGGTTTTGATAGACGGGAACCAAAGAAAGCTGTGAGCCGGATCTTCAGGATTCTGTATGATCTCAATTTTATTACCTTCGAGATCTGGAACCGCCGTTACCGCTTCGGGAATAATGATTTCTGATGGTGCATCTTCTTTTAACTGTGGTTTCCAGACAGCCATCTTATCATCTTTTGAAGCGGAGATCAGATAAGCTGTTTGGGCTGTTGAAATGATTTTTGCATTAGGAAAAGCTTTTCTGATCACATCCAATCCAAAATAAAAATCCGGATCACTGTGAGAGATATAAACCGTTTTCAGATTTTTTCCTGTCGCTTTTATTTCTTTAACCAATTGTTCCGCATATTGTTTCTGGAACTGGGCATCAACAAGAACCGCATCTTTATCTCCATAAATAATGGTAGAAGTGATCGGAAAAATAGCACTGGTTCCGGGGTTGTATACTTTGACCTTCAGATTTCCTGCCCATATGCTTATAAAACCCAAAACAGCCACGAGTGATAATAATTTCTTTTTTAACATTTTTGTTCTTTTATATTAATAAGCTGCTGTAAAACGTTCACGGATATGATTATTCTGTTCCAGTTCGTCTACCAGAACCACTGCTACATCTTCTACAGAAAGACGGCTTCTTCCGTTTTCGTCGAATACAGGAGTTTCCAATGATGTTCTGTATTTTCCTGTTCTGCTTCCTACATTTGCCTGGTTCATTTCTACTGCAGGGCTGAAGAACGTCCAATCCAGAGTCTTGTTTTCTTTGATCTTATTTAAGTAATCTCTTGCAGCGGTTGCTCCCGGTTTGTAAGCATCCGGGAAATCCGGTGTGTCTACGATCTGGACATTATCAGGAGTGTAAAGGCTTCCTGCTCCTCCTACTACAATCAGTCTTTTTACTCCTGACTGCTCTACCGCTTTTTCGATATTCTCAGAACCGTTCAAAAAATCGTTGTAAAGATTAGGATTTGTCCAGCCTGCGTTGAATGCGCTGATTACCGCATCATTTCCTTTCAAAGCGTCAGCTAGCTCACTCACGTTATTTACATCAATACTTTTTGCGGTTATATTCTCCTGTGTTTTTACCTTCGACGCGTCTCTTACTAAAGCTTCAACCGCATATCCTCTGTTTGCTAATTCCGTTACGATGTGTGCCCCTACAAATCCGGTTGCACCGATTACTGCTACTTTTTTCATAATGTTTTATTTTTAAAATTTAAATTGTAATAAAATTTGTTACATTTATAGTTAAAAAAAATTTACTCGAACTGGTCAGCGAATTCCTGCAATGACCTATCTCCTAAAAAGTTAACTACCAATTGATCTGTTTCTTCAAATAATGTATTTAAATGAACATTGATTTCTTTTCCTACACTACAGTCCGGATTAGGATTCTGGTTTTTCTTTCCTAATACTTCAGTATTCTTTACGGCTTTATAAATCTCCGAAATCGTGATCGTCTCAGCATTTCTGGCAAGCTGGCTTCCTCCTTCCTTCCCCTGTCTGCTGGTGATAAGACCTGCTTCTCTCAACACGCTGATCTCCTTACGGACAATCACCGGGTTTACATTGATACTACCGGCAACCCATTCAGAAGTGAGCCACTCCTGAGGACTTTTTGCCAATAATGTCATTATATGTACTGCCGTAGCAAATCTTGTATTGTTCATTGTAATTACATTGCAAAGATAAACATTTTTTTAAATGTAACAAATTTTATTACAATTAATTTTTCTTAAAGGATTAATTTGTCCAGATCCAGCAATAAATAATTAATATTCTGATTGATGGTTCTTGTTGCAGACTGCATCTGATTGAGCATGGCAGCCCTGTTGTGAAGATCATCTGCCCTGTAATATCCTCCGTCACTGAAAATAACGGACTGATCCGCTGCTGATCTGTCATCATCAAACTGATAATGCAGCCATCTCTCTTTCATATTTCCGATAATAGAACGCTCTTCCCTGTTGGAAAACTTTTTTTCCGTATACATATACCAGATGAAGGGTGGAAAATTGGGAGATTCCAGTTTTTCTTTCCAGATATCTCTCAATAGATTCCGCTGGTGGATAAATTCAACCTTTTTTCCTTTCGGATTGAGCGTTGCCAGACCAAAGCCCGCCCCTAAGACCCCTCCTCCGATATCGATCGCATTGCTCCACCCTTCATCTTTTACGATACCTCCTGCTATAGAAGCGGCTGCTCCTGCAACGATCGAATATAAAATCAGTTTATTATTTCTGGACGCATTCAGATTATCCACATAGTTTCCTATCTGGGCTACCCTTTCCCCTTCACAGTCGAATTCCGCCGCAACAGCATCCAGCTCGGTAAGGGCGATCGTAATTTTACTGTTGATTTTTGTCTTCAGCTGTAATACTTTAATCTGAGAGGCTAAAGAAGAATCTTTTTTAAGCTCAATAATGCTGTGCACCTCATCCAGATTATCCAACGCATTCAGAATTAGAATACTCTGATCGGAAAATATTTCTTTCAGCTCCTTATTGGCAGCCAGAATAGAATCTGAGTTGTAAGACGGAAGCTTATTCGTATAATTGTACTTGAAAGGTGCCTTGCAATAGCTATCTTTAAGCGTAAGGATATTTTGCTGAATGACCTGGTTCTTCTTTGAAACACAAGAAGCAAGCAGTCCGAAAATTATAAAAAGATAAAAGAACTTTTTCATTCAAACCAATTTTTATACAATAGCTGAATCATTTGTCAGAAATCATCAATCAGTTTCAATACAATTCATCAATACGAATATAATACAAATAAAAAAATTTACCTGGTTTCAGGTAAATTTTTAAGCTATTTTTAAGCCGGATTATTTAATATCCAGCAATTCAACTTCGAAAACCAGCGTACTGTTTGGCCCGATCTCCTTGCTGATCTGCTGATCTCCATACGCTAAATGCGGCGGAATGATCAGTCTCCACTTGCTTCCTACGGGCATCAGCTGAAGCGCTTCTGTCCATCCTGCAATAACCCTGTTCAAAGGAAAAGATGCAGGGGTACCTCTTTTTACAGAACTGTCGAAAACTTTACCGGCAATGGTAGTTCCGTGATAATGGCACTTCACAGTAGATTTAGGCCCCGGCTTTGGTCCGTCTCCTTCTGTAATGATCTCATACTGCAGGCCGCTTGGTAATTCTACAACACTTTCTCTCTTGCCATACTCCTCCATATATTCCTTACCGTCTTTCAGGTTCTTTTCCGCCAGTTCTTTTTTACGTTTAAATAACATGTCTGCTACTCCCATATTCTATTTTTTTACAAAGATAAGGCTTTTTTGAGGTTGGAAGACGGAAGTATCAAGGCAGAGGTTTAAAATTAACCACTTAAAGATTGGCCAGCTCAGCCCTAAACGATTTCTATTAAAAACAATTAGATGCTAATAATCAACAAATTAAATAACTCATCTATTAAAACGCAATGCTTCCGGCCACTTCCTTCTCCAACTTCCGGCTTCCAGCCTACTCAAAATTCAAATAATTGTAATACTTATTTAACACAGATTCCGAAACTTGGCGTTATAATTGAACTACAAATTTGCAATGTAACAATTATTCAAAACACTCTAAAAAACAAATAAATTAGTTGATTTAAAGCTAATATAGGCAAAATTAATATATTTTGCATGTTGCATTATATTTCATTTAAGTTTATTAAACTTCAAATATATTGACACATAAATTGACACTATATAGAAAATTGATTTATATTTGTTATAATAAAAAAAGTGAAAAATGGCAACCGTTAAATACTACCTAAGATCGAAAACAAATAACACCATTATTCAGATGCAACTATCAGTATCCAAGGCCTTAAAAATGAGAACTTCTACAGGTCTGGTTATAAATTATTCTGATTGGAGTAATAAAACCTCTTTACCTAAACAAAATAATCCACAAAATAAAAATCTTTCTTCTCAACTTTCAGATTTAAAAACTTATGTCATAAGAGAATATAACAATGAGCTTGTAAATGGGGTTTTATTCAATGGAGCTTGGCTGAAAGAAAAAATAAATACTTTTTTCGGAAAGATAGACATAATTAATGATGACAATATTTTGATCAATTATGTAACAAATTACTATGAATTCAGAAAACTAAACAGGGCAAAAGAAAAAACAATTCAGCATTATTTCACACTAAAAGATAAAATATCCCGTTTTCAGAAGTTTCAAAAAAAAATTTATTTAATCTCAGAAATAGACAGAAAAACAATGCTGGAATTCAAAAACTGGCTTATTGAAAAAGATAAGCTTATGGAATCTACAACGCAAAGAACCTTAAGGAATCTCAAAACCGTACTTTTGGACGCTAGAGACAATGGAAAAATTATACATCATCAAATTAACGGATTCAGATTTGAAAACAAGCCCTCTGTAAAGGTGTTTTTGAGCTTTCAGGAAATTGAGCAAATTAAAAACACTCCTATTATTGGAAATGATTTGGAAAATGCAAGAAATTGGCTGATTATCGGATGTTACACAGGACAACGTATAAACGACTTGCTCGGAATGACTACAAGTAAAATATTTACTAAAACAGATTCTAATGGAGAAAGTTTTAGATTTATAGAATTAATACAAGAAAAAACAGGAAAGCATGTTACTATACCTATACATGATGAGGTTGAGCAAATCTTACAAAAATATAGTGGAAATTTTCCTCCTATTTTCAGTCAAACTTCATCCAATAGCAATTCAACATTATTTAATTACTATATAAAAAAAGTCTGTGAGCTTGCTGGAATTAATACAATAGTCAAAGGGAGAGTTTTTAATGATGAATTAAAAAGAAATGAAATTAAAGAGACAGAAAAATACAACTTGGTAAGCAGTCATATTTGCAGACGTAGTTTTGCTACCAATTTTTATGGGGACAAGAGGTTTACTACACCTCAAATAATGGCTATTACCGCACATGGTACAGAAGCTGTTTTTTTATCTTACATTGGAAAAACCTCATCAGACCACGCATTAAATACTGCCAAAACCTTTAAAGAAATAAAAGACCAGCAGGAGAAAATCTCCTGATTCAATTCCCCTATAATTAATTAAGTCAGGAATATAATTATTGTGTATTTTTAGGTGTTGAAAAAAGATAAAATGCAAAAGAATACAGAAAATACGATTATGCTCAGTAATCTGGGTGGGCTGGAAGAAAATGATTTACGGGTCATAGAAGCCCAATTAAGTATTTTAGATATTGATTTGAAAGTAATTACTCCCGATCACCGTAACATCAATTATTTTGAAGACTTCTCACTTCAAACGTTCTACGCCTTTTCCCCTTCCTTTTTAATGGGAATGATTAATCACGAGAGAGGGAAAGAAGTTTGGAGTTCAGTAAAAGCTATTATTGCCTATAGCAAAACCATACTCTCAGGTAAAGAATATATAAAAGAAATTGAGGGTGCGTTAACTCACAAACCTATTAAATTCGGTATTCATATTATTTTGGATACTAACACGAGCTATAACTTTGATCTAAGTGAAATACCTGATGGAAAGCTTTTTGAGGAATCTTTGGATAAGATTTTATCTTTTTTAGTCAGGCAGTTTCCAAATGAAAAATATGAGCTTCCGTGTTATGTAAGATTTTCATTAGACACCAAAGAATGGTCGGGTGAATCTTTTGAAGAATATCTCCTTAAAAAAAGTATGAGCAACTGAATCCTGGATAATGAAGGAACAGTAGTAAGTGATAAAATGATTATCCGTTTTAGATTCTTAACCTTTGATATTTAAAATACTGATAATCAGAATATTTTTATATTTAAGTATTTTTTGTGTGACGGATGTAACGCAGAAAAACAAAAATATTTTCATCAAAAATGTTACGTTTGTAGAAACAATTTTTTTTAGTCTATCTATCTTATTGGCAGGTAAAAAAGTAACCCTCTAAATTCTATTTCTTTTTCGGATTCTAAAATTTAATTCCTAATAAAAAAATAATGCGACATGTTTTGTCGCATTTACTTTTTAGTTTAGCCTGAGATTTCAAACCGATTAATAAAAAAAATAAATTTAATCATGAGAAAAACATTTACTAAAAAACACACACAAGCTAAACTAGATAATTTATTAGGCATAGATAATTCAAATACATATCATATTCCTTTGTATGATAATTTTGAGAGTTTTAAAAAAGACTATACAATAAATTTAAAAGAATATTTAAAGTATAATCCTACTGAAACTGAACATAGCTTTATAGGTGAAAACTTAATCTATAAATATAATAAGTATAAGGCAAACCCTTTAGATTATAAGTTTACTTTATCTGAAAGAAAATACGGGACTTTTATTGACGTTGAGTTTGATATACAGAGCTTAATAAGCGTATTAACACAAGCAGTAGAAAATTATATTTTGAGATGTTATAAAAGAAAATCTTTTTTACTCTCAATACAATGGGATGAAGTTGTTACATACCAAGGAAATAAAGCCGAGATTCATTATAAAAATTTAACAACTGAGTTATTGAGAATACTTCTAAAACGTATGTTGAACGTTAACACAGAATTATTACTAATTGATTTATCACGTGTGTTTCTTCAAAATTACTCCTATATAGAAAGGAACTCTGTTAAGTTTGATTTTATTGGATTTATTGAGAATGAATATATCGAAAATCATAAAATAGCGAAGTTCTTATTAAAAAGAGCTGAGAATTTAAAAAGTTTCACAAAAAATGTAAATACATTCAAATTTAAATATACGAACCCTCAAAAATTAGCTTTACTTCACGTATTAGGTTTTTTTGATCTTCCGGTATTTGCGACTCTTACTGAAACAAAAATAAATGAACTTACAGGCTTGTTACTTGAGGCAGACCCAAAAGAGTTTGTTTATAAAAACAGGCTTAATTTAAAATCAAAATCGCCCCATTACCAAACCGACAAATATACCTCTTATCAATATTTAGACGAAATGAAAAAGCTTATTTCTGATACTGATTAAAGCTTATTGCAATATTGAACGGGAGTGAAATGGGAGTAATTTTGCACTCCCTTAGTTTCTAATCCCAATAATTTTGTGTCATAATAATGAAGTAAAATTTTAAATTATGTCACAGGTACAATTTATCGGTACAACTCCGAAAGAACTTATTGAAGAGCTAAAAATATCTTTAATTCCCGAGCTTAAAGATCAGCTTTCTAAAGAATTCCAACCCAAAGAACCTACGGAATACCTTACCCGGAATGAAGTTTGTGAAATGCTTGACATTGATTTGAGTACCTTACACCGATGGAGAAAAGATGGAGTGCTTATTGCCTATGGCCTTGGAAACCGCATCTATTTCAAGAGAACGGAGATAGACCGTCTTATTGATCAAAACAGGCTGAAGTAAAACTTAAATACAGCTATTATGAAACTTAATCCTGTATTTAATGATCTGTATGATCCTGCAACGATTACCGGGCATGTTCAGGGACTTATAAAGAAAATAAGGGAGATCACTCCCCATGCTCTTATTTTGGAAACCCTTAAAGATGAGGTTCAGGAGCTGGATTTTCAGCTTCTGGTATTCCCACAGGCAGAAAAGCTCCGGGAAGAACTTGAAAACCTACCCCGTGAAAGTGAAAGGGCCAACCAGATCCGTAAAGAGCTGGGGCAGCTAAAGCTTAACCAAAAGCATTTTTTAATCCTGTCTGTAGAACATATTATAAGACTTGCTGAAAATAACCGTTGGGGACTGTGTAAAAACCATGATTTTATTTACCTCTATAATGGTACATTTTGGAACGAGCTTGATAAAGAACATTTCCAGAAGTTTTTAGGTGAATCCTCCGAAAAAATGGGAGTCCCTAAATTTTCAGCAAGGTTTTACCTGTTCCGGGAGCAGCTTTTCAAACAGTTTCTTTCCACAGCTTATCTCCCCACTCCTGAGGTAAGTCAGGATAAGGTGCTGGTCAACCTTTTAAACGGAACCTTTGAGGTGACCCCACAGGATATACATCTAAGAGCCTTTGACCGATCGGACTTTATGACCTATCAGCTTCCCTTTGCCTATGATCCTGAAGCAGAAGCCCCACTCTTTGAAGCTTACTTAAACAAAGTACTTCCTGATAAAGAAAGGCAACATGTTTTAGCGGAGTACCTGGGTTTTGTATTCATTAAAAATGGCAGCAGTGTCTTAAAAGAAGAAAAAGCACTGATCCTTTACGGAACAGGGGCCAATGGGAAAAGTGTATTTTTTGAGATTGTTAATGCTTTATTGGGAGAGCAGAATGTAAGCAGCTATTCGTTACAAAGCCTTACCAATGATAACGGGTATTTCAGGGCTAAAATTGCTAACAAGCTGGTGAACTACGCCAGTGAAATTAATGGCAGCCTGGAAGCTTCCATATTTAAACAGCTGGTTTCCGGGGAACCTGTAGAAGCACGTCTGCCCTATGGGCAACCTTTTACCCTGAAGCAATATGCACGGCTGATCTTTAACTGCAATGAGCTTCCCAAAGATGTAGAACATACCAATGCGTATTTTAGAAGGTTTTTAATTATTCCTTTTGATGTCACAGTTCCTTATGAAGAGCAGGATAAAAATCTGCATACCAAAATTATTGAAAATGAACTCTCAGGGGTTTTTAACTGGGTATTGGAAGGACTCAACAGGCTATTGGAGCAAAAGCGGTTCTCAGCCTGTGAAGCAGCACAAAAGGCTGTTGAAAGCTACAAAATGGAGAGTGACAGCGTACAGATGTATTTACATGAGTATAGCTATACAAGCTCTGTCAAAAGGGAGATTCCTTTACAGGAGATGTATAAAGAGTATAAATATTTCTGTGAAGAGAATGGATTTAAAACCTGCTCCAATAAAACGTTTTCTGATCGGTTGAGGAATCTAAATTATGTTATTATCCGGAAAACTAATGGTAGAATTGTCAATGCTGAAAAACAATAAAAAAAAGTTTTTTTTAAAGCGACATATCCGACACATCCGACATGGAATTTATTTAAACAACAGAAAATCAATATATTGAAATTAATCCAGGATTTGATCAATGTCGCAAATGTCGGATATGTCGCAGAAAAAACAAAAATATTTTTTACCAGAATGAAAACCTTGTATTTGTACATATTGGAGAAAGGAAGTAAAAAACACCCTTGTCCTCATTGCGGCAAAAAAAGCTTTGTCCGGTATGTAGAAAATTTGACAGGCGACTACCTGCCTTTTGAGTATGGTCGTTGTGACCGGGAGAGCAAATGTGCCTATCACCTTAATCCCTACCGTGATGGTTATACTGGAATGATGGCTGAGCAGATGCAGAAAACAACCGGAGATACTTTTGGTACTTCCATAAAACGAAAATATTTTCGTAATGGTTCTCAACTCATACATCGGTATGATCATAAGACTGTAGAAGAACAAGTCTGTTTCGATTTTCAAACCTTTAAAAAGACTTTAGAACCTCATCATTATGATCATAATACCTTCATCCAAAACCTTCTGTATACCATTCCTTTTCCTTTTGGAACAGATGAGGTAACCAGAATCATAGAACTGTACCGATTGGGAACCATTACGCAGGGATACAGGGCTGGTGCCGTTACGTTTCCATTTATTGATATAACCGGGAACATCAGGGCGGTGCAGGTCAAGCAATTTGATAAGGAAAACCATACCACGGGAACAGATTTTTTACATTCAATACTAAAGAAGCATTACGGGAAAAATAATAAACCACTGCCGGAGTGGCTTACCACATATGATCAGAATATAAAAAAAGTTTCCTGCCTGTTTGGAGAGCACCTTTTAAAGAAATATCCTTTTAATCCTGTCGCCTTAGTAGAAGCTCCAAAAACAGCTGTTTACGGTACATTATATTTTGGGCGGCCTGAAGAAAGTCCTGAAAATCTTATCTGGCTGGCTGTTTATAACAAAAGCAGTTTTTCTCCTGATAAGCTCTCCATATTACAAGGCAGGGATGTTATTATCTTTCCTGATCTTTCCAAAGGTGGGAATACCTATAAAGAATGGGAAACCAAAGCCCGGGACATTGAACGTAAATTACCCGGTACCTCTTTTATTTTTTCTGATCTGCTGGAAAATATGGCACCTGAAGGAGATAAAGCGAAAGGATATGATCTTGCAGATTATTTAATACAGCAGGATTGGAGGTTATTTAGAAAAAAGAATGTTTCTGCAAGGGAAATACTTCCATCACCAATGACCTCCCCGGATGAAAATATCTGTGCCATCGCTCAAAATGAAAGCGAAACGCTGGGAACTATTACTCATGTAGAAATAGAAAATATAGATCCGGCAACGGAAAAAGCAACAACTAAAACCTCCGCTTTATCCAGTATATCTGATGAGGTTTCTATGAGCAGAAGCGGGATCAAGGAAAGGAAAAAGACCGGAGCATGGGAGAAGGAAATTGGAGCCCTTGAAGAGTTCTTTTCTGAAAAAGCAAATTTTGATCACAAGTCCATATATCTAAACTCGTATAGCCATATTTCGGATACTGCTCTTTTTATTAAAAATCATCTTTCCACCATAAAAGCGAATGCGGGTAAAACGGCATTCCTTCCCTACCTTGAAAGGTTACAACAACTAAAAAAGAAAATAACATCAGAGAATTAATATGAGAACATAAAGTAATGAATTAGGAGCAGTTATAAATTTCATCACTGCAAAAAAAAGTTTTTTTCCTGCGACATATCCGACATTTGCGACATGGGTTTTAGTTAATCAATTGAAAAACAAATATTTATATTTTATTCGTAATTTTTATGGTTGCAGCATAAAACAAAAAAATTTCACAAAACATGGAATATACAGACAGGAATGAAGCGCAAAAAAAGGATTTTTTTCACCTTCATACTTTCACCAGCTACATTCACTATGTATACCTATTTAAAATTCAGATTATTAAAATTTTAAAGAAAATGAATACCAATAAAAAACAAGATTCACAGAATAAAAAGGGTTTACAAAAGTTGACAGAATCAGAAAATAAACTCTCCTGCTTGCTGTCTTTAAAAAAGATTACTCCTGAAGATACTAAACTCCTGACTAATGAAGAAAGAGATGAGCTGTCCCGGATTCTGACCCATAAGCTCAATACCTTAAAAGGAGAAGAAAAAGAAAGACTTTACCAACAGATAGAAGAAATCACGGACCCTCAAACTAAAAATGAAATCTGGGAGCATAACCATATTAATATCATGTGGGCTATTTCTTCATTTATCAGGGAAAATAGCAGAATGCCGACTAAAACGGAAATTTCAAGCAAAACAGAACTCAGCAGACAGACTGTACATAAGCACCTGAAGGACTATAAAAGCAGTTCCTATTATGCAGAATTTCAACAGCAGTTTTCCATAATGCAGTCCAAGGTAATGACTACGATTTTTCAGTATGCTGTTAACGGAGATATGAAAGCTGCTAAGCTCTATCTTGAAGGTATTGGAGCTTTAAAAAATACCTCATCATCAGCTCATCAAAACAATACCAGTAACAACACCCTGATACAGAATCAAAACAATGTTATACAGATTAACGGAATGGTCTTCAGTCAGGAAACTATAAAGCAGCTCAAACCGGAACAGTTACATACCATTGAAGAGATTTTAAGGACCACTCAGTTGAAAGATCCTGATCTGAATATTTGATCTTTATGTTGACAAAATGATTTTTTCACGGTCAAACCTATGAGAAAAAAATCAGGATTAAATTTTATGAAAATTTATTTTTCCCATCATCTGAAAAAAAAGTTATCTTAGTCATAGAAGAGTTTTTCTTCATAACATTTTGTTTATAAGCTTTCTGCATATACAGGAAGCTTTTTTTTAAGAAATTGCTTTAAATGAGTTTAATGCAAGATTTTGGGAGATTAATAAAGTAGATAGCAATGAAACTCATTTACCCAGATTCAAGAATATTAACAAACTATAACGGTTTTTCTTACCCAATAATACATGACTGAGAATATAATTTTGCCAGGCTGAGGGCAGAAAAGCAGTTTATCAATTCAGAGTAAATGTATCTAAATTCCACATAAGGGGTATTGATTGATATTCACAACTAAAAAGCTGTTTAAATGCCCACTGATAAAAGAAAAGGAATAAAAAAACTCTTTATAGAATTACTTGAAAATTACCATTTACTACCATTTAAATACCATTTTAAGGTTTAAAAACTGTCGGAACAGGTATTTTAATGACCATAAAAATATCTATAATGACAGAAAATTACAATTTCTTATCTTTGAAGTGAACTTATTTTCCTAACAAACTATAATTATTTTACTCTATTACCGTAGACATCAATTCTACGGTAATCTTTTACCCAAAAGTTCCTTAATATTTTAGGTTATTCCAAATTGAAATAAAGACCTCAGCCGAGTTTTTATTAGTCTCTTCATGCATAAATAAAATATCTTAAATCCATATTCCCCTATCTAATACATGCGTAAAGAACCAATAGGGTATACTTATCATCCAATGCTTAATATTCCGATCAATTCAGAGCATTTTGTTTTTCACTTATCAAATGCTTTTACAGAGTTTCTTTTTCTCTTCCTGGTAAGAAGTTATAACTGTTTTGATAGAGTGTTGATATTATGGTTTCCCTCATGGGGGAGTTGAAAAAAATATTATATATTAGCATCAATAATTTTAACGAAACAAGCGTAAGCTATCATTTGGAGCACAGAAAACCGCGAATTTTCTAAAACAGCCCTAAAAATGATAGGCTTACGCCCTTGTACCTAATATGGGCACGAGGGCTGTAAGTCATATCTGGGCTGTTGGGTTCTTCGCGGTACCTCTGTAGCAGATTGACTTCAGCTTCGTGCCTTTCTTTTAAAAAAATATAAATTTTCAGAATTGTGATATAATACGACAGGCTTTGTCGCTATGCTGGGTTAGCTTTGTTTAGTAATAAAATAGAATAAACACATTTAAATGTAAAAGACTATGATAACAGATTATTTATCGGGTTAAAATAATTTACCGTAAAAATACGGATAACAATATGGGGAAAATCCCATGTCTTAGATTACCAATAATTTATACATTCACACTAAATTTCAAAAAACAATGAGACACAACTACTTAGGTGCAGTATTTCTATGCACTACATTGGGCTTATCTGCCCAGCAAGTTGTCTGGCAAAAGGATATTCAATCGAATACTCAGGACTTTTTAAGCCAGGTGACCACAACCATTGACGGGCAATACCTCATTTCAGGAAGTTCTATTCAAAGCAATAAGCTTCAGGCTTCAGACAGTAAGCAAAATAATGGGTATGATTTTCATTTGATCAAACTTGACCAGCAAGGGAACGAATCCTGGGAGAAATACTTTTCAGGTCAGAATCATGATTATCTGTCTGGAACGGTTACCACACAGGACGGTGGATTTTTAGTATCTGGTACCTCGCATTCTAATAAAGGGTTGGATAAAAAAGATAATTCCAGAGGAGGATCAGATATTTGGCTGATTCGTCTTAATGAATTCGGAGATGAATTATGGCAGAAAACCTTGGGGACTCCTTCAGATGAAGAGGCCAGAGCAGTGATTCAAACCACAGATCTGGGCTTCTTTGTTGCCGGCAATGTACAGAACTCATCCAAAGGCTATGGTTCTAAAGATGCCTGGATCATCAGGCTTGATAAAGATGGAAAAGAATTATCACAACTTATTCTGGGTGGAAAAGGTCTGGATGAGGTGGAAAAAATGATACCCACAAAAGATGGAGGAGCACTCATCGGAATATACTCGAGAAGCGGTGTCGGAGGAGCAAAGAAAACAGAGAATTTCGGTGAAGGCGACTATTGGATCGTAAAACTGGATAAGAACGGAAAAGTAGAATGGGAAAAGAGTTATGGAGGAAAAGGAGATGATCATATTAGAACTCTTGCTTTGACTTCAAACGGATATGTTATTGGAGGAGAATCCAGATCTGAAAGATCCGGCAATAAAACCGTGGGTATAGAAGAAGGCACAGACCTTTGGGTGATTGCTTTGAATGAAAGAGGAGAAGAACAGTGGCAGAAATCCTACAATTTAGGAAATCGTGATATTTTAATGGGGATGAGCGTAATCCATGCGGCTGATACATCAATAAAAAGTATCCTTTTAGGTGGTTATACTTATGCTGAAGGAAGAATAAAGAAAGAAGATGAAACCTTTTGGTTAGTTAATATTGATCAGCAAGGGATTGAAAAATGGAGGAAATATATAGCAGGGGAATCAAGGCAAAGAGAGGAAAAACTTTCAGATTTGAAGCTGGACAAGGATGGTTCCATTGTTTTGGCCGGGACTAGCGCCCTTGAGCTTGGTAAGGAAAACTGGAAAATTGTAAAGCTTGGCGACAAACAAATAGATCAGCTGATTGAGAATTACAACATCAGGATCTATCCAAATCCTGTCTCTGATTATACCTATGTAGAAATAGGTTATACTTTCAAGGAGGCTGAAATTTTTCTGTATGATATAAGTGGAAGGCAGCTCCAGAGTCTGAAAACGAAGAATAAAGTGACCAAGATTAATACTCAGGCTCTTGTACAAGGTGCATATGTGGTTACCATTAAAACTGATTCAAATAAAATGGCTAGTGCCAAAATCATAAAACAATAGATTATGAAAAAGATAATTATAATCATACTTTTTTTTATGGGTAAAAGTTTGATTGCTCAAACAATAGAAAAAGATAGCTTGTCAAACAGTAATAAAACGGTTGACCCCAAAGATGCCGTCTACAATGCACAGCCTGAAAGTAATCCATTTAATTTTAGTACATTATACCCAAATTCAGTTAATACATTTACTGGTCGAGCAGATATATCACTCCCATTATATAACATCAATTTTGGCGGAATAGATTTTCCCATTAATCTGATGTATAATTCAGAAGGAATTCAGGTTGATCAATATGCTAATGAAGTTGGGTTGGGATGGTCATTATCATCCATAGGTGAGATAGTGAAAGAAGTGAATGGTGCCTATGAAGATAATGAGGGACGGGATAATTTTAAGTCGTACTTAAGAAGTTTTCCTCAATTAGAGCTAACTGATTTTCCTGATTATTATACTATTAATGCACCAACTCTATCAGCTAAATTTTTTATTGATAAAGATTTTAATGTAAGGGAGTTAGAGGGGATTCATACGGCAAATATTAATTTTATAAGATCAAAAACAGCAGAAAGCGAAATTTTAAAATATGGATTTGTATCCAACCGGAAATCTACCGGAACTCCTTGTGGGCCTAAACCACATGGACTTTTTGTGTCATATTTTCTTTATAGTTATATCACCTCTTGCCAGGGACCTGGAAACCCTAATGATTATTTAGACACCCAACAAATCAAAATTATAAAGGATAAGTTTACCTACAATTTTTCTGAATTTGAGCATATAAGGGTAAAAACCAAAACAAGAGACGTTATCTTCAGAGACTCTCAGACCTTCCCTCCAGAAGGTATTACCCACACAGAAATGGATTATCATACGGGATTAAAATTAACTGAAATCATAGATAATACTACAAAAAATACTCTTCAGGTCAGTTATGTGCCTTTGGCACGATACAATGAAACAGAAAAGTTAGATAAAACCTGGGATAAACTGATTCATAGAGTTGATGCAGGCTTCGTTACAAGTTATTTTAGAAAAATAAAAGAATTTGATGTAATGACGAAAGAATCTTATATCAGGAAGCTAATTTCCAGAATAAAAACGGATGATGTAGAAGTTCTTTTCAATTATGAAAATGCCAGAGAGGACAAGATAACAAGAAACATGGTTCTGAGTGAAATCCCTTTGGCACCAGTAGTTGAATATACGGGGCCGGGCTGGGGAGAAGAGCAGATTAATCCATTCACAAAGGAACCTTTACTTAAATCAATGGTGATTAAAAATAATATTGGTAAGATAGTCTTTCAATACAATTTTATTTACGATTATTTTAATTCGGGATGTTCTGATGCCGATGTCTGCAAGAGATTGAAACTGGTAGCTATTGAAAAAGGATATGGAGAAAATAACTTGAACAAAGAAATACATAGATTTTCCTATTATGAAGACCAGGACTTGCCTAAAATATCCTCATTTAATAAAGATGTGTTTGGCTTTAAAAATATTCATTCAGAATCAATGATAAAGGATTCCTACGGTTTTCCGATGAGGCCTTATCTTTATAAATATGATGAAGTAAGGGAAAATCTCAATTTTTCATACTTCTCTCCTCTTAAAGTGTCTGCTCTGAATCCAGGCATTTCTTCAGGAAATTATGACCAAGGAATTTCAGGCCTTGAAAATATCAGAGCATGGAGCCTGAAAAGCATAACCTATCCTACGCAAGGAGTGCAATCATTTATTTATGAACCTCATGAATTCGTATGGAAAGGAACTAAAATACAAGGTGGGGGACTCAGAATAAAAGAGGTGAAAATGATGGACCCAGTGACAAACAAAACATTATCAACCCGTTATACATATGCTGACGGCCAGGTTTCTTCTTTACCAATGGTAACAGCAGAACAGGATATTGCAATGGGTGCTGGTGGTACTAAAACAAGTATTCCACAAAGTTTTACTACGCTGGTAAACAGATCAAAAGGAAGTATAGTTGTTTACCCTGAATCCCGTCAGATTAATTCAGATGGAGGATTTATTGATTTTAAATATAGTAGCTATACCGAATACCCTGACTTTATAAAATATAAATGGGAATTGTATGGTAATTATGTAGATATAAATATGGATAAATATCTGTTTTCTAAAAACAGTATTGGGCCCAAAAGCTTTAATCTTGATTATTTAAGAGGGAATATTATAAGTAAAAAGCTTAATGATAAAACCGGTAATATTTTAAAAATATCCAATTATGAATACACTACAAATGAATATAATTTCCCTGCCCTTACTGAGCCAAAAACTCAGAATAAAGCAAGGTTTTTCTACTATCCCGTTGGAACTGATTATAATTCTAATTATCCAATGCCAACCCCACAATATACTTCCTCTATTATAAAAAGGAATAACCTAACGAATAGAAAAGACACAGAGTATTTTTCAGGGAATATAATTAATACAGAAACCAGCTTTACATATACTGATCGTTTTAATGTAGCTAAAAGTATTAGAACTCTCGCTCCAATGAACAATGAATCCATTATCAATAATTATGCATTTGAAGCGAATATTCCATCATTAAGCGGTACTCCGGAATATGAGCAGCTTCTTTTGGAAACTCATAAAAAGGAGGATAATGAGGAGGTGGAAAAAGTAAAAAAGATTTTTACATCTGTCAACGGAATGATGGTCCCATCTTCAGATCTTAAATTCAACTTCGAAACCAATAGTTGGAAGGAGGAAATATCATACAATCTGTATGATAATAAAGGAAACATGCTCCAGATTACCGAGAATAATAAACCAAGCGTAATTCTTTGGGGGTATAAACAGACAAGACCGATTGCAAGAATTGAAGGGGCTACATATAAGGAAATAATGCAGTCAATGGGACTCGACCCTAATAGTAATACCTCGTATCTTGGATTAAGTATAGTAAAAAAATCCGATTTAGATATAGATGCAGATAGTGAAAATCAGTTCGTATCAGAACTTATTAATTTTAAAAATAAACTTGAGTTTAAAAATTTTCTAGTAACCACGTATGCTTATGATCCACTTATCGGAGTAAAATCACGAATTGAGGAGTCAGGATTACGAACAAATTATGTGTATGATAACAGTAACAGATTAGAAAAAGTATTGGATGGAGATTCAAAGTTGATCTCAGAGTATAAATACAACTATTCTGTACCCCGTTATTTCAACACGGAAAAAAGTAAAGTTTTTAAAAAGAATTGTGGTAGTTCAGGTTTAGGAAGCTCTGTGGTCTATACTGTTCCTGAAAACATGTATTCTTCAACAAACAGTCAGCAAGAGGCTGATTCTAAAGCGGAAAATGATTTGATCACTAATGGGCAGGCTTTCGCAGATAATAATGGAACATGTCTATCCGTGTCGTGCAGTGTAGTAAAAGCAGGTAGTTTACCCTCTGGTATTTTTTATTATGGATCAATTAATCAGAATAGTAGCAATCCATCTCAGTTTAGAATACAAATGGGTTTTAAATATGAGAGTAATCTTACCACTTGGTCAAATGGAGTTCTTATAGGAAAAGTTACAGGTAATTGTCTGTCCTCTAATGTAAGAACCGCCACATCTGCTCCATTTGGAAAAGGTGTTTGGGGAGTAACTATAAATCCCAATGGTGATATTATAGTAAAACTGCTTCCGGCAACTGCTCCACCTTCTCCTAATATTACTATTGATTTAGATTTTTACATTCCAATTGATTAAAAATACATAAAATGAGAAAATATATTTTTATATTCCTATACATACTGACTTCAATAGAAGTCTTTGGACAGACAGGATTATCGAATACTGAAAACTATGTTTATACAAAAAATTGCCTTGATCCTTCGTGTCTTAAAAAATCCGAAGTAATAAACTATTATGACGGTCTTGGAAAGATTAGACAGATCGTTGGCATTAAAGAAACTCCAGGAGGTAATGATTTAGTACTTCCTACGCTTTATGATGATGCGGGTAAGAAAACAAGGGATTATCTTCCCATTCCGCAGACAGGATCTACTGGTGGGGCATTATATCAGCAATCCAATTCTCTTACAGCTTTCCCCGTCAGTGATGCAGTTAATTTCTATTCAGGAGAAAAAATTTTTTCAGAGAAAACCTTTGAAAGCTCACCTCTTAACAGGCTAAAACAGAAAATACAAACAGGTACTGAATGGAGTAATAAACCAGTTTTTTATGACTATGCACTTAACGTTTCAGGTGATAAAATCAGGAACTTTAAAGTAGTTACAACCTGGGAAAATGGGACTACCAAAAATATTATTACAGATGCAGGTATAGTAGAGGATTCCAAGCTCTACAAAAATAGTGCAAAAGATGAGGATGGAAATGAATCTGTTATATTTATAAATACGAAAGGACAAACCATTTTGGAGCGTAAAGTGAAAGGAAATGGTGATTATGCAGATGTTTATTATCTCTATAATAAGTTCGACCATCTCGTTTTCATCCTTCCGCCTTTAGCTTCTGCAACTCCTGACATAATTAGTAATCTGGATAAACAAAATGAACTCCTTTATCAGAACAAATACGATGGAAGAGGCAGGCTTGTAGAAAAGAAACTTCCCGGAAAAGGTTGGGAATATATGGTGTATGATAATCAGGATAGATTAGTAGCTACACAGGATGCTAACTTAAAAGAGAAAGGACAGTGGTTGTATACCAAATATGACCAGTTTGGAAGAGTTGCTCTTACCGGATTATCTATGGGAGGAGATAGAAATACAGAACAAGGCTTGATAGATGGAATTTCGAACAACAATGTAAAACGTACTGATTTTGTTGTCTTTAACAGGCAGGGAATGGATGTTCTTTATGATCCGGCCACTACCTATCCTCATGCTTCTAAATGGATAACTTTGTTATCGGTAAATTATTATGATACTTATCCCCCCAATACACCTTCTCCTCAAACGCAGATTTTCGGACAAAACGTATTACAGCAGCCTGGACCGGGAAATAATACATCATTAAGTACTCAAGGACTAATTCTAGCCTTCTTTACCAAAAATATTGATAATGACAGCTGGACTAAGAATTATACTTTCTATGATACAAAAGAAAGAGAAATCTCGACAATATCTGTTAATTATTTAGGAGGATATACCAAAACAGAAACGGAGCTGGATTTTACAGGGGTTCCTTTGAAATCTTACACTCTCCATAAAAGGAAATCTGATGAGACAGGTGTTGTTATTAAAGAAAGATTCTTATATGATGATAAGAATAGGCTTAAAAAGCATTATCACCAGGTAGATGATAATTCAGAAGAACTACTTTCTGATAATACTTACAATGAAATATCACAGCTTATTAATAAAAAAGTAGGAAATAATATTCAAAGTATAGATTATGATTACAATATAAGAGGATGGCTTACAGGTATCAATAGAGAGCAATTGGATATTACTGATTTGGGTGGTAAGCTATTTTCGTATAAGGTAAAATACACCCATAAAGATGGAATTACCAATCCTGATCCTGTTTTGTTTGCAGGAAAGAATGTTGTTGCCAAATATAATGGAAATATAGCAGAAATAGACTGGCGATCAGTAGAAGCACCAGGAATAATTCCCTCTTTAACCCCTAAAAGATACGGTTACGCTTATGATTCTTTAGATAGACTTACAGCAGGGTTTTACCAAAATCCTAGCAATCCATATTCAAAGGAAAACACAGAATCTATGGATTATGACCTCAACGGGAATATAACCGGATTGTACAGAACCTCTGTGATGGAAAATGGAAGCACCATCGCCACCAAAATTGATGACCTAGTATATTCCTATAATGGAAACCGAGCTGTTACTATTAAAGATAACAGTTTAAACAGTACAGGATATGAAGGTGTAGCAGGTTTTCCGATGGAATACGATGCCAATGGGAATTTGAAAAATATGATGGACAAACAGATTACAGGTATTACCTATAATTATCTGAATCTCCCCACTATTTTCAATATAGGTTTTGATCCTGTTACAATCCAAATAAAAACAGACTATCGCGCCGATGGAGTAAAATTAAGAAAAACAAACGTAAAAACCTCAGTTGGCTTTGCGGGAACTGATACTACTACAGAGGTTACTGATTATCTGGATGGGTTTCATTATTACAAAAAAGAGAGTACTACTTCAGGAGGAAGTGGTGGTGGTACTCCTGACACAGGACCTGATTTTCTGACATCAATAGCAAGGGCGTTGGAACCCCAAGCATTTACTCCCATTGGAAGCTTTGAGTCTGTAGAACTTTTACAGGAAAAAACACCCTATTTGCAATTTTTCCCGACCTCTGAAGGATTTTATGATTATCTGAAAAATCAATATATTTACCAATACAAAGACCTTTACGGAAACGTAAGGATAAGTTTTGCCAAAAACAGCGAAGGTGTTCTTGAAATTTTAGACAGTAATGATTATTACCCTTATGGTATGAATCATTTAAAGACAGGGTATGCTTTCTTCGGAACAGGGAACTACAAGTCATATAAATTTTTAGGTCAGGAGTTACAGGAAACAGGATTCTATGATATGAATGCCCGTTTCTACATGCCTGATGTGGGAAGGTTTATGACTCATGATCCTCTCAGTTCATCCACTTTAGAGCCTTATGGCTATGCTTATGGTAATCCGTTGTTTTTTATGGATGCAACGGGATTAAGAAGCGATCCTATTAATGGTGGTAATGGTCCGGGTGGCCCGGGTGATGAGTTGAAAGCAAATGAGTTGGGAGGTTCAGACAATCCGTATCAGATTCAGGAAATCGTACTTAATCCACCGATCAGGGCAATGGCGTCCTCTACACCTAACAACTGTTCATATTGTTATGTTGGAAATGGTAATGGTATGTTAGGTAATCTTAATATTCCAAAACCCCAGATACAACCTGTACCTTTAAAGTGGGACTGTGGATATTGTAATGATCATGGTGTTTCATGGATGGGGCCTATGGATATAGTAGGGATGTTAGCGCATAAAAAACTTGCAGAAAGTGTAGGAGAAAGAGATGCTTCATTTTTAATGATGCTAGCGAATACAGCACTGATGGCTACAGGAACTATTGCAAAAAGTAGTGCTCCAGCGTCACCAACATCAAGTAACCTCTGGAGAGTCGGAGCATACAAAAAAATGAGAGGCTTAGAGAAAGGATTAGATGCACATCATGTTGGACAAAGCGCATTAATGAAAAGATTAATAGCAAATTATGAACATGAAAATGCACCTTCGATTCTTGTACCAAAAGCTGGTCATAGAACAAAACTTCCAGAAATAGGAAGGATGGCAATAACAAGAGGGGACGGAGGTTTTACAAGTGCTAGACAAGTTCTTGCAAGAGATATTTTTGAATTAAGACGTGTTTATGGAAATCAGGGTATTCCTAATAGTGCTTTACAAGAATTAGTTCAGATGAATAAGACAATGTATCCCGATGCTTTTAAAAAATAATATAATCAGTAATCAGTAATGAATAATCAAGAATTAATAGAAAAGTTCTATTTGGAATCAACTAAAGGTATTAAAGAGGAATGGTTTGTAAGTGAAATTCCACATTGGTATAGTTATATTGTAAATCTTCCTCAACATTTACAAACTACATATTTAACTGTATTATTAGAAAGCCAAGTTTTTAATGGTGGATTTGATCAATACTTTGCAAATGGATATGGGCAATTTGCAAAAGAAACCATAGACGCCTTAATTGAAATAGGAGCATTTAAAAAATCAAACCTATTGGAAAAAGCTTTTAATCTTGTCAAAGATGAAAACATTAGTGACGAACAGTTTCGTGAAGAATTATTAAATAAAACTCTCAAAAGACTTTTTGATGGGGATGGTTTGTATAAATCATTAGGACACTTGGATGATATATATTATGATATAGAAGATGAAAATGTAGAAGATTTATTGGGAACTTATTTAAAGAAATTGTGATATAAATGACATCAGAAAAATAACAATATTTAACAATAGTTTTAGAAAACAATTTGTCGGGTGAGACTGTACACTCCTCAGCTGTTTTTTTGAATTTTCCCTCTTGATTAATTTCAAGAGGGATTTTTGTTATATATTAAAGAGGGTTGAACTACCGAAAAGTTTTATAAATATCATTAGTAATGATTTCATAAAATACTTTAGCTTCTTCTATTGCATTTTTTATATTATAGTATGTGGAGATAAAATTTAAATACTGTTCATATTCTATAAGTTCTTTTATATTAGATTTGAATAAGTAAATTTTAAGTTTTTTAAGTAATTGACACATTTAATGACACATATAAAATATAAAAATTATAAATAACTGAATATCAAACATTAAAAACAAAACAATCCAGTTATAATTGGATTTAAAAACTAAATGCCCAATCCACTAAAATATAATAAGAAGCTTGACGAACTGAATGAGGAGGAAAAAAAATTGCTGGAAATCAATAAAAAATCGATTGCTGATTTCGTAGAGCAGTCCTTTTCCATAAGTGATGTCAATTATGCTACCAGAAATGCTCATGCAAAAACATATGTGGTCGCAAAAGGAATATTCCGGGTCGATCCGAATATACCTGAACCGCTGCGGCCATTTTTTGATAAAGAAACGTTTGATCTCATCATAAGATTATCCAATGCACATTTGAAAATTAAAAATTCAAAAAAAGATATTCCTGCTTATGGGTTTTCGGTACAGATCAGGGATGAGAAAGGAGCGATTCTTTGTAATTATCCCCTTGTCAACTTTCCTCTATTCCCTATTAATTCTGTTTCTGTCTTTTTAAAACTGTTTACAGCAATTAATCGGCTTTATATGAAACAATGGAGGCATCTATTCCCCATGATTATTCAGATGATCAAAATGACACCTTCCGTTTGTACAGGTGATTTTATCCGTAACATTGTAAAGCTGGCGGGTAAAAGAAATGATTTTATTCTGTCATTTGATTATTATTCCGTAGGGGCCTATCGCCTGGGGGATTACATCATCAAAATAAAGCTATGCCCGAAATCTGTGCATAAACATACAGGCAGGAAGCAAAAGATTAAAGACTCATTAAAAAATTATCTTCAGGCCCACGATTTCACTGCTGACGTTTTGATTCAGCTTTGTTATGATCTCAAAGACCAACCGATCAATAAGCTGAACGTAGAATGGAAAAATTCACCATTCATAAAGATCGGTGAAGTGAAAATAGACAAAGGCGCTTTATTAGACCCTCGTGACTGCAACAATGAACTGCTTTCATTCAATCCGTTCGAAAGTAAAAGTATCTTTCAGCCTGTGGGAAGAATACAGAAATTACGTGATGACGCCTACAGGGTATCTGTACAGACCAGAAGAAAAATCAATAAGCTTTTACATGGAAAGAGAACGGATCTATAAATGCATCGTTGGAAAAGTGCAAAAGCACAAAGATTTTATCTGCGATAAAATCTTTATTTCCCACTGATTTCTCAGATTCCTCAGATGTTTTCGAAAAAATATAATTGCCATATATACGAATACCTTTAGATTTTCAAAAAGGATTCGTATACGTGGCAAAAAATAATTATTGAGAAGCTTTGAATTTCCGCTATTATCACTGTATAATAAAGGTGAAAACATTATTACAATAATCTTTACTTTCTATCTGTATTTCCGGTCTTCTTCTTTTATGGCTACATCATTGATGCTGGCATACCTCTTAGCCATCAGCCCGTTTTCATCAAACTCCCAGTTTTCATTTCCATAAGCTCTGAACCAGACACCGTCCTTTGTTTGGTATTCATATTCAAAACGAACAGCGATCCGGTTGTCTGTATGTGCCCAGTATTCCTTTTTAAGCTTATAGTTCAGTTCTTTTTCCCATTTCTTTTGAAGAAAGGTTACGATTTCATCTCTTCCATTGACAAATGTATCCCTGTTCCGCCATTCACTGTCTATGGTATACGCTTTTGAAACCCTTTCAGGATCCTGGCTGTTCCAGGCATCTTCTGCCATTTGAATTTTTTCCTTTGCCGTTTCAGGAGTGAAAGGCGGAAGCGGATGTTTCTGTTCCATTATTTATTGTATTAGATAGGTGACTGTTTTTTTCATTTTCTCAATCAGTTCATTCGATTTGAAAAGCTGGCTTTCAATGATACTGCTCTCAAAAAGCATATAGATATGGTCAGAAAGCATATCATCTTTCAGGAGCTCTGAAAAATACCTTCTCAGGTCCGCTTTATGGGACTGGATTACATTCAGAATTTTAATATTATCCATTGGGATTTCTGACAGTATATTCAGGAAGCTGCACCCTCTGAAATTCTCCTTCTCATTCATATATACCAGGAAATCGAAAGCGCTGATGATTTTAGCATGAAGATCCTTTGCCTGTGATGAAAAACTGTGCAGCTCACTGAACCAATACCGATGCCTCACATTGAGAAACTCAACACACAGGTCTTCTTTAGATTTAAAATGCTGATAAAAACTGGCTTTCGCTACTCCTGCATCTGCAATGATCTGGTTAATCCCTGTGGAATTATATCCCTGCTTTGCAAACAATCCGAACGTTGTTTCTACAATTCTTTCTCTGGGAGATTTCATAATTATTTCTGTTTCATATGACAAATGTAAAATAAAAAAACAAAATAGACAAACCTGTCTGTCTATTTTAAGGTCAATTAATTCTATTAAAACGATGTCTCAACAACATCTAAACCTAACAGGTTTTAAAAACCTGTTAGGTTTAATACCTGCAATATCTTAATCTTTAAACAAATTTGTTATACATGATTGTCTTATTACTCCCGGTATTTATTCACAAAAAAAAGCCTCCGGAACTTAATCCAGAGGCTTTTGCATATTTCTCGATATGATTATTTTTCTTCCAGTTTTTCTTTTTCCTCTTCTTCTTTTTCAGGGAACATGATAGATAAAAGAACTGAGATCACCAGCACTCCTCCTACAATTCCCAATGAAACCGGAGACGAAATGTGGATCCATGGCGCAATAAGCATTTTTATTCCAATGAAGGAAAGGATAATGGCCAGACCATATGGAAGCTTGCTGAACATGTGAATAAAGTTTGCCAAAAGGAAGTATAATGATCTTAATCCTAAAATCGCAAAGATATTCGATGTATACAGAATGAACGGGTCATTTGAAATCGCAAAGATCGCCGGAATGGAATCTACTGCAAAAAGAACGTCAGTAAATTCGATAACTCCTACCACAACTAAAAGTGGTGTTGCCATTTTGATCCCGTTCTGCACCGTGAAGAATTTATCTCCGTCATAGTTATCAGAAACTTTCCAGAAACTTTTAATAAATTTTGCCCCAGCCGTATTGCTGTAATCTTCGTCATCATCATCGTCTCCGTCACCCCATGATTTAACTCCCGCATAGACAAGGAATAATCCGAACAGGGTCATTACAACGTTGATCTTTACAGCTTCTCCAAAAATATTCATTTCAGGAAGGTAAGTCAGATTAATAAGCCCTACTCCTGCAAAGATAAATATCGCCCTGAAGATCAATGCACCGATGATCCCCCAAAAGAGTACCTTATGGTGAAGGAACTTCGGAACTTTGAAGAATCCGAAAACAAGGATGAATACGAATAGGTTGTCCACCGAAAGGGCCTTCTCAATCCAGTAGGCAGCCTGATACTGTGTAAATTTCTCCACAGCCAGCGCATGACTTTCGGGAGTTCCGTCGGTATTGAAAACCCAGTACACGACTCCGGAGAATATCATAGAGAGTGAGATCCATACGACAGTCCATATCGTCGCCTCTTTGGAAGAAACTTCATGACTTTTTTTGTTGAAAACTCCTAAGTCCAGGAGCAGCATGATAACCACTGTTATCGCGAATCCCCACACCAAGCCAGGGTGCAGATCTAAAATACTTTGATGTTCCACTTGAATAATGTGTTATTATATGATAAAAGCAATAGATGTACAAAGTACAAATATTGCCGTTTTATTTATTTTTCTGATTGATAACTGATTATAAATAATTCATCTGTACCGTCTGAATCGTCTGCTCCAGCTTTCTGTCTGCTGTAGGATCTCCGATAGCGTTGAACTTCCATTCCCCGTTTCTTTTGTAGAATACTCCCATTACCATAGAAACATGTCCTCTGAAAGAAGCATCATTCGCAATATCATATTTTGCAAAGACCTCTCTCACATTTGTAGGTGATCCTTCATAAATACGGATGGATGCAAAAGGGATCGTCCCGAAATCCTGACCTCTGTAGCTGTTCAGCACCATCGCAACATGTTCCACATTAGGGTCCAGCTGGTTGAAATCTACAGTAATCACTTCGTTATCCAATCCATCATCTCCGTTTATGTCACCTGTAAGGTCGTCCCCGCTGTGTCTTACAGAACCGTTTCTGGATTTAAGGTTTCCGAAGTAGATGACTTCCGTTACATTTTTATTTGAATCATATAAAATACAGCTGCCGTCTAAGTCTACTGCTTCTTTTTTGGTTCCGAAAAAGCCTTTCTTTTCAATAGCCCCCCAGTTGATTCCTACACAAGCCTGGGAAAGCTCAGCTCCGTTTTCTTTTTTAAGGTTGATTCTCTGACCTTTTTGTAAGTTGATAGCCATTTTTTTATGTTTAGTTGTTATTTACTTTCTGGTGAAAAGGCTCAGCTGCAAAAGGGCGAAAAGGCAAATTTGCGATTTTGCAGTTTTGCAATTTTACATTCTCATTGATTATTCAAATTCAAATTAAGCATTGCACGCAGAATATTGGTTTCTTCGTCAAAATCAAATATTTTGCTCATAATGTCTATGTTTTCCAGGTTTTTGATATAGTCTCTCAAGACGCCTTCCACTTCCGGGGGCAATGTACGTTTTCTTTCATTCATACTGTTTTCCAGCTGCTCATTTTTTCTTTTCAGCTGATCGATAATAGTACTCTGATTCGATTGGTTTTCAGAAATATCCAGCTTATCCGATTCTTTGTCAAAAAGATATAGCTTTTTTTCATCTACACTGAAAATAAAATAGTCATCAGACTGAAAGATCCTGAAAAGCTCATATTCATGAGTACCGATAAGATAACCACAAACAAAGCGTACTTTAAATCCCTGTATATTCAAACGCCCCAACAGCTTTCTTTCGATGGAATAATCCCTATACTGATAAGCCGGAAAGGGACCTGACTTCAGCAATGCTTCATCTGCTTCAGTTCTGTAAAATTCCTGGGCATACTTTTTATGAAAGTACAGTACATTATCCCAGTTGGCTGTAAAGATATCTTCTGTAAGATCTTTATACAGGGTTTTCAGATGCTGGGAAAATACACCGCTATACATTTTCCTGTCGGTATGAAAGCTGTCTACCCGTCTTTCTTCAAAACCTGAAATATATTTATTGTTGATGCCAATTTCATTGATGACAGCCAGCATATCATTTTCCTTCTGCCTTTTGATCTTGGTCAGAAGTTCTATGAGGCTGTCGGTATACTGCAGGTGGAAAAGTTCCAGTTTATTGTAATCTAAAGCCGTATTTTCCTGGAACAGATTGTGGATAATATCTGTTTTGATAAAAATCGATATTATATCAATATGTTCAAAAAAATTCGCAAGAAGCTTAAGCCTTGTTAATCTTCTTTTGCTCTGCGACAATATAGTTGCTGCATCATCCCCCACCTTGGTATCCTATAAATTAGCCTCTGACATTCGCTTTAAGTTCATGTTCCAGTGTCTGAAGATCCTGATCCAGTTTTCTTCTGTTTTCAGCTCCCTGTTTCTGGATCTGTTTCACTTCATTCAACGTATTGATAAGCATTGACGTTGTTTCTCTCAATGTTTCTACAGATACGATAGTTTGTTCGTTAGCTCTGGCAACATTGACCGAGTTCTGGCCAAGGCGTTCAGCATTCTTTCTTAAGATTTCTTGTGTAGTGGAAGACACTTTCTGTTGAATTTCAATACTCTGCTGCTGTCTGTACATCGCAACAGCCAGTGAAAGCTGGTTTTTCCATACAGGAAGCGTCGTCGTAAGAATTGTCTGTGCTTTTTCAGCAATCGAAACGTTGTTATTCTGTACCAGTCTGATCTGTGGAAGTGACTGCATCATAATGACACGCACCACTTTAAGGTCAGCCATTCTTCTGTCTAATCTTGCAATGAAATCTCTTTTATCCGCAATCTGATAATCCTGATAGTTCTGAGGATTAGCCTCCATCAAAGCAAGTTCTCCGGCAGCTCTCTCCATTCTGACATTTCCTGCGATCACAAGATCTTCGATCTGCTTGATGGAATTCACATTGCTTTCGAAAATAGTCTGAAGAACCGCATTATCTTTGGTAGAAGTAATGATTCCCGCATTTACCTTATAAGAGATCTGCTCAATATTGTTGATGATCTTATCGTATTTTGTAAACAGATTTTCTACCTGGGTCATGATCTTCTTCATGAACGGTAATTTGCTTAGGAAGCTCTTTACTTTATTTCCATTAAGCTCTTCTACGTCTACATAATTAAGCTCTACCAATAAGTCATTGATTAATACTCCTACTTCTCCGGAGTTTGATCTTCTTACATTTCCCAGGAAGCTGTCACTCTGGTTTGATAGCGTTTTCTGAAGCTCTGCTCCGAAGTTGACAATAGCGCCAGGGTTGGCTTCATCAATAGAGTTTGCAATCGCTTCATATTTCTGGCGTTCCTCAGGCTTTAGCTGAGAAAGGCTTACATTTCCTTCCCTGTCTACAAGAACCGCCGGCGCTGCATTCTGAATAGGCTGGCCCGGTGGAACCATCGGAGTAGGCTCAAATGTTTTAAGAGGTTCTATTGATCCAAGCGGATCTATCGGTTGATTTTCCTGATTATCCATGATTATTTCTGATAAATTGATACAAATTTCTCAAGGCCTTCTCGCTGTCCTGCTCCTACAGCCTCAAATTTCCATTCTCCGTTTCTGTTGTAGATTCTTCCGAACTCTACTGCAGTTTCGATTGAGAAATCTTCGTCTAATTCATATTTTAAGATCTCCTCATTCGTATCTGTATTGAAAATTCTGATGAAAGAATTTCTTACCTGTCCAAAGTTTTGTTTTCTGGAATCCGCTTCATGGATCGTTACCACTACTGTAATTTCCTTTACGGCATTATCAATTTTTGTAAGATCGATCCTGATCTGCTCATCATCACCATCACCCTCTCCTGTAAGGTTATCTCCTGTGTGGATCACTGCTTTGTCCGGAGACTCAAGGTTATTATAAAAAATGAAGTGATTATCTGAAACCAGTTTTTTGTCATCTCCTAACAAAAATAAAGAAGCGTCAAGGTCGAAAGCTGTTCCTGTAGAAGTATTATTGATATCCCATCCTAAACCTACAGTAAATTTAGGTGCGTTAATATTTTCTCTTTGTCCTTTTTGTAAGTTAATAGCCATAATATAATTCCGTTTGTGTTAAAGTATTGATGTTATTTTCGTATTCTTTTATTAAATGATAATTGTTACTGATGGCCAACTCCAAAAGCAGCTCCATCTGTTCTTTTTTTACTTTAGACGTAAGATAGTCAAAATTACTTGAATCCAGGCCTAAAATATATTTCACAATTCTTGTATTGAACTGAAAACTTGGTTTATTCATTACTTCTATGACATGTTTTACATTTTTCACAGCATAGTAATTGAAGAAATTTTCAATCTTGGGATCAAGGTCAAAGTTCATCAGTTCTGCATAATACAGGAACATAAAGTCCGCCTCCACCTTATATTCATCCAAAATCCTGTTTACGGTATACTCATGACTGCCCGTAATTTTTATATCGTCAATAAAAATACAAAGTTTTCCTCTTAAAAAATCTTTATCGATGTAATAAGTATCATTAGCAATCAGATTTTTACGGTCTTCAAAATTAAGATTCCCATAATCTGTGATATAGGTATGGTTTCTGTTGATCTTGGATAGGATACTTGATTTTTGTCCTTTCTGAAAAAGATGAAAATCCAGGAGCTTTTTAAAGTAAAAGCATAAAAAATTAGAAGCCGTAGGAATCGCCATATAGGGGCTTGGAAGTATCACGACCTCTTTATCCGCCTGTAAAAGCTCTTCATTTTCAGCAATAAAACCGTTGAATAATTCTTTTGCAAATTTTTCAGCATACGACTTATCGCCATATTTAAAATAGCTGTATTCCGCAGGTGAGAAAGTAAACTCATCCGCCGAATGAATGTGGTGTAAGCTGTATCTTTTGTTCATGTTTATTTAGTGTTTAAGTAAATGTGCACTGAAACCGAATTCTTTTGCGCCCTGATAATCAGCCACCGGATTATCTCCGATATGTAGGATCTGCTGCAATGGAAGGTCCTTATTTTTGATATTATTCTTCACCTCCTGAAAAATAAGCGGGTTCGGTTTGGAACAGTTGATCTCATCAGAATAGATATGGAAATCTATATACTGATCCAGGTTTTCATGGATCAGAAATTTTCTCATGGTCGTTCCTTTGATAAATCCTGTATTGCTCAGAATATTGATCGTCTTGCCCTGATTTTTTATTTCCTCAAAAAAATCATGGATATTTTCAAAAATGATAACCGGTCTGTATTCTAAGAAAAGTTTTTCACTCTTCACATAAAAATCATTCAGCTTTTCTTTATTTAAAAGCTTTATATCTACGTTCAGCGCTCCCAATATCATCAGATAGATTTCAAAAGTATCTATATTCCCCCCTGTCACCTCATTGATCGTATTGCAAAGATCGTCGTAATATTTTACGATTCTTGCAACTTCATCGATCGGCTTGTCTACATTAAAAAACGAGGAGAACAGCTCAACTCTTTTTGCTTTAAATTCAGGATGAGATTTGATTAGAGTAAGCCACAAATCAAAGGAAAAATGACAGTGGTTGTGAATGTCGATATCTGTTTTCAATATGTTTTAAGTTAAAAGTTTTATTTAGCTTTCTTGAAAAAGATTTAATTTTTTTAATCATCAACAAGCGTTAATTTGCTATTCTTTCCAAAGATAAAATTTTTATCATAAACGCATTACCCTACTTCAGTGTTTTAAGATATTTTTATGAAATTCCGTGAATTCTCTAACAACTCTTGAGCCTTTTGAAAAACCGTTCAAGCAAGTATGAATCAAAAAAAATTTCAAAAATTCTTTGGAAATGAAAAAAAAATTATATTTTCGCAACCGGTTAACAATCAACAATGTCAACAAAAATGATAAATAATATAACTTTAAGTAATCCTGTCAGAGCTGTGTTCTTTGGCAGCACTAAATATTTATCTGAATAGTTCCATAGATCTTTTATTACTAAAAATATATTAAAGACCTGTCTATTCAGACAGGTCTTTTTTGCTGCCCTAATTTTCAGACTTTAACAACTCAAAAAACTTCTGTTCTTTATTGAGATCCGTTCTGAAAATACTATAAATCAATGCAAAAATACAATACGTTTTGCCGGTTTGATCCATCGTTCAGGCCGGAATATCCTTTGCGTTCATTTTTTTCAGAATCTTTCCGGAACAGCGTATTAAAAATCAACAATTTAAATCAAACAAAATGAAAAACAATACAAGAAATATAGGGATTATAGCACATGTAGATGCAGGAAAAACAACATTATCAGAAAGGCTTCTTTATTACACAGGGCTTATTCATAAAATAGGTAATGTAGATGATGGCAATACCACCATGGACAAGGATATTCAGGAGAGAAACCGGGGGATTACCATTTCATCAGCAGCGGTTTCAACCCAATGGAAAAAGGATGACAGGGTCTATAACATTAATATTATTGATACTCCGGGACATATTGATTTCGCAGTGGAAGTTGAGCGTTCATTAAGAGTTCTGGACAGTGTGGTTGCCGTTTTCTGTGCTTCTTCCGGAGTTCAGCCACAGACTGAAAATGTATGGTTCCAGGCTGAAAAACATGGAACTTCAAAGATCTGTTTCATCAATAAAATGGACAGGATCGGGGCTAACTTTTTTGGAGTTCTGAAGGAAATTGAAACCAAGCTGAATGCTGTTCCCCTTGCTCTTCAGATTCCTATCGGAGCGGAAAGCAATTTTGAAGGAGTAATCGACCTGATACAGCAAAAGGCTTTATACTGGACAGATGAAAACGGAGAAACTATCGCTGAAAGGAAAATTCCTGATGCTTATGAGACAGAAGCTGATGAATACAGAATGAAACTGATGGAAACTTTAGCCGAATACGATGAGACCTTCTTTGAAATCTTTATGGATACTGAACATGTGATCACTGCTGAAATGATCACAGAAGCTGTACAGAGAGTTTGCAGGTCGCGTGCAGCAGTTCCTGTTCTATGCGGGTCCGCATTTAAGAATAAAGGAATACAGCCTCTTCTTGATGCTGTGGTCACCTATCTTCCGTCTCCGGACCAGCTTGCTGACCTCCAAGGAAAAGATCCTCAGACAGAAGAAGCCATAGAGCTCGCAAGAAATGAATCGGAATCTTTTTCCGGACTTGTTTTCAAGGTGGTTATTGACAAGCATATGGGAAGGCTTGCCATGCTCCGCATCTATTCAGGGAAAATAAGATCCGGAGAGACTTTACTGAATGTAAGAACCGGAGAAAGCTTCAGAATTTCCAGAATTTTACAGATGCAGTCTGATAAAACGTTATCCATAGAGGAAGGTAAGGCAGGAGATATTGTTGCTTTAACAGGAATAAAAGATGCCAAAACAGGAGATTCCTTATCTTCTTTAGAGCACCCTGTATTACTGGAAGCGATTACAATCCCTGCGCCTGTTATCAGGGTTTCGATAGAGCCAAAAACCAATAGTGATGAAAAATCTTTTGGTTTGGTATTAGCAAAGATCCAGGAAGAAGATCCTTCCTTAGTAGTTGAAAGAGACAGGCAGACCGGAGAAACTTTACTGAGCGGACTGGGAGAGCTTCATCTTGAGGTCACTTTGGAAAAGATCCGCCTGAATCACGGTATTGAGATCAATCAGGGAAAACCTAAGGTATCCTATCGTGAAATTTTAACGGAAACAAGAACTCACAGAGAAAAGCTTTCAAAACAAAATGGAGGAAACGGACAATTTGCTGATATCAGTTTTGAAATCGGACCAAGAAATGATAATGAGCATGGACTGGAATTCGTTAATAGGATCAAAGGAGGTGTTATTCCTAGTGAATTTATTCCTTCTGTTGAAAAAGGATTCAGAGAGGCCATGCAGCATGGGGCTTTGAAAGGCTATCCTTTGGAAAGCATGAAGATTACCCTTTTGGATGGGGCTTTCCATCTTCAGGATTCTGCTGCCTTTGATTTTGAAATTGCGGCAAGAGAAGGCTTCAAGGCTGCTGCCGGAAAATGCAGCCCTAAACTTCTGGAACCTGTTATGCAGGTCGAAATTCAGAGTATTGAAGAGTATACCGGTGCTATAACAGCTGATATCAACAGACGAAGAGGTATCATTACTTCTATTGATGAAAGATCAGGGAGAAAGATATTTGCAGCGGAAATTCCGTTAGCATCAACGTTCGGGTATATTTCAGATCTCAGGACACTGGCCAGCGGAAGGGCTTCCGTCAGCATGAAGCTATCCCACTATGCGTTAGTGCCTGATTTTATCGCGAATACATTGATCACCTAAAAAAGCAAGGACTGTAATTAATTTTACAGTCCTTGTGTGGTTATGGATGTTTATTCATATGATGAATGAAAATCGTCAATCCAATGCGTTCGTCAATTTTCTAAGGTAGCGATCAACCCATCATAAAAGCCGATAAGCGGAGAGAATTCCGCCAGGATCGCAAATGAAAGTGATTCCGGGATCATGATCATGGCAACGGTAAAGCCTGCCAACAATTCATTTTTATTATTTATTTTCTTTGAAAAGTCAAATAAGCGTATGGTATTTTTCATTACCGGGCAAAGGTATGTACTTGTCTGATGTACACCATTTTTTCTTTTCTGTTTCCACAGGCTTACAACACGCATTCAATAATTCACACATTTGTTCACATAATATGTTAATTTTAATTAAAATTATAACATAAATAGGCTTTTTTACACATCCTCCTATTTTTTCTTTCAATTTTTGTTTAAATTTGAAAGCAAATAAGCAATTATTTTGGTACTAATCAAAACATTCAACATGTAAACAGCTGTTTATCAAGACATAGCTTAGAATAAATAGAATGGCATGAGAAAACTTTAATAGGTTATATATTATTTACACAAATGGCAGGAAAAAGAAGTTTGAAAAAGAAGAAGAGTGATAGCCCCATTGAAAATAAGGAATATACCTGCAGGATATATAAAATGATAAAAAATACATCCTTTTAATATACCGCATTCCTCCTAAACTGATTTTAAAGATTTTACCCTCACTAAATATATTCAAGATTCTTGAATTTTGGCTTTCGCTTTTTTTCAATTTCAAATGTAAGTGAATTATATTCTGCAATACACAATAATATATTTCGTCTATTTACGTTTTTTGATGCATAAGTTTTAATTAAAGACAATATTCAATAAAAATGTTATATAAAGAAATCCATATTGGAAAGTTTATTAAGGAGAGGGTCGATGAAAATGAAATAACCATGGAGAGGATCTGCAAATTTTTAGGCAGGGATGAAGAGTCTGTGGAAAGGATGTACAGCAGCAGATCTATAGATGCAGATCTCCTTCTGAGGTGGAGCAAGTTATTGGAATATGATTTTTTCAGGCTTTACAGCGCTCATCTGATTCTATATGCGCCTCCGGCCGCCGTCAACAAAAACCAACAAAAATCTGACAAGATCCCCTATTTCAGGAAAAATATCTATACTCAGGAGATCAAGGAATTCATTATGAAAAGAATTCTTTCGGGAGAGATGACACAAAGCGATGTCATTAAAGAATATTCCATCCCTAAGAGTACTCTTCACAGATGGCTTCAAAAGAGCGATACGATTAACGGATAAACAAAAACGATATGCGTCCCAATTACAAAAAGATTTATCAGGATATGCTGAAGCTGGAACATCCGGAAAAGCTGAAAGATCCTAAGATCAAAGAGCTCCTTGAAAAGCTTCATACAAGTGAAGATGTGCTTAACTTCAATGATAAACTTTTCAAGCAGTCCAGAGAAAATCAAAAGCTTAAAACGTATGATAAGAAGACCATGCTGAAACTCCTTCAGTATCAGAAAAAACACGGTCATTCTACCAGCTATATGTCCAGAAAATATAAAATAAGCAGAACCACCCTTTCAAAATGGAAACTGATGTTTGAAGGAGAGCTTGAAGATACCATGAAAAATGCCGGTCAATAATAACCGGCATTTTTTATAAAGGCAATGGTAAGGAAAAAGCGGGCTGTACGTTTGCCGGAGTCGAACCGGATAGCCTTGCCGGAATTACCGGCTTCGCTATTCCTCCCGTAATTGCGTAACGATGGATTTTTTCCTAACGACACCTTATAAGAGTATAAAGAAGCAGAAAGTGGGAAGAAGGAAGAAGTTAAAGTCTGAAGAAAATCTGACTTTATAGAAAATTATGATACAAAGAGATCTTCCAGCTCCCCACTTTCTGCCTCCGGCTTTATAAAACCAAGGCAATAACCGAAAAGTATTGTCGTGCTCTAACCAGCTGAGCTACTCTTCCTATGTAAATTGTGTTTTTTTGTTAAATACTTGATGAGATTTTATTTCCTCTCTGATTCCTGATACAAAATAAAAACAGTATTACGCAGTCTTTTTGCGTAGTATTTTTTTTTACAAAATTATTTTGGCATTTTATTTCAAACATTCAGAAAAAGCCTGTTATAAAAAGGGCTATATTATTCTGTAATGAACAAATATTCTGATTTGTGATAAAAGTTTTCTTAATATATCGTAAATATTTCTCGCTGATTTCGCAGATTGTGCAGATTTTGAATTAACTGTTATATCTAAGCTCCAGTTAAAGTCATATGCGTTATGGACATATCTGAAAAGTGACTTCACGCCACTCCTATTAAGCACAGATTTTTAGCAGTAAAATCTTTTAATAATTTCTTAATCCCTTAATCTCTTAATTATAAAATCCTTCTATCACTCATTTCACATAAAGGAATCAATAATTCCAGATTTTCAGGCAGACGTTTTCTAGCTTTGCCGATACTAAAACCAGAACTATGATTAAAGGATTATATGAAACCCATGTGCAGGTAAGTGATTTGGAAAATGCTGTACAGTTTTATACAGAGGTATTAGGGTTAAAGCTTGCCCACAGAGATGAAAACCGGCCTATTGCTTTTTTATGGATTGGGGAAGGAAAAGAATTTATGCTGGGATTATGGGAGCAGAAGGAGAATCTTCAGCCCAGACATTTTGCCTTTTCCAGCAGTAAGGAAGATATTTTAAACTATGCTGTGGAATTTTTAGAAAATAAAGATTTGAAGCCTTATAATTTTTTGAAAGACGGCACTGTTCAGCCTATGGTATTTGCATGGATGCCCGCTTTGGCCATCTATTTCAATGATCCGGATGGTAACCAGCTTGAATTCATTTCTATTCTGGAGGGTGAAGGAAAACCTGAGCTGGGAGTGCTTACCTATGAAGAATGGATGAATAGAAACAATCTGTAAAAAGGTTGGGAAAACTTAAAGGACACAAGGGAATTAAAGATTCCAAAAATTACACTTTATTAATTTGCCATGAATACAAGGAGTATTTTACTCGTTATTCATGGCAACTATATATGACATCTAATTTTACCCAAGGTAAATCTTTGTACCTTAAAACATGTGATGTTCAAAATAACCTGCGCCTTTGCGTTTTCCAACAATCTTGTTAATTATTTACCATCTTTTTCACAGCCAGCATGTGTTTGCAGGGACCTCTTTCTCCCTGATATTTACTGAACCACTCGCAGGTGCATCGCTCTTTTTCTTCTTCAATGATGACTGTATGATGTACTCCGGTACCTTCTACTCTGGCTTCTGTTCTTTCTTTACTGTTATTCAGGATCTCTACTTTTCCTTCTGCTATAAGCTTTTCAGCATTTTTCATTCGGGGATTCATTTCCAGAATGCGACTAAGCTTAAAAGGTAATCTGCGGTAGAAAAATTCATTATCATCAAGATCATACCCCAGCAACCCCATAGCGGCTAGCCTTCCTGTAAGGTTGCCGGTCTTTGTAAAACTTATATGTCCTTCCAGAGCCAGCTTCGTTGCATTGAATGATTGGTTGGCATAGGCATATTTGTCTAAAGCATCGATCCACTCATCGGGAACCTCGGATATAAGGCTTTCAAGAACCGCTCCTTCACCGGAAAATCCTCTCCAGCTTTCTCTTGACAGGGAAAAACTGAATCTTATATTTCCCATATAAAGCTGCCAGGTTGTAGATTGCATGTTAGGATGTGAAAAAACCTGCATACAGTCTATATAAGGAAGTAAAGGCTCCAGCAGGCGAAGCCTGTGAAGGCCGCCGATGCACACGGCATCTGCTGATCTTACGGGAGAAAACATCGGTTTGTTTCCTCTTACAATAAGATAATAGTCTGATTTCATCACTCCTTTAGGCATTCCACGAAACAGCTGCTGTGTCTGGATCTTATTGAAGGTATGCAGCTTTTCCGATTCAGATAAATAGACCTGTACTGTTCCCAGGCCCTTGATCCATTTTACAGGCAGCGGAACTTTTTTTTCCACAACCTTCTTTTCATCTTTGTAAATACCCACTTCCTTTTCACCGACAGAAAGCATGATCTTTTCATTGGGACGTATGCTTCCCAAGGCGGTTATCATCGGTTGATTAAAGTCGACATTAGTAGTTCCGTTTTCCAAAAACTCTCCATCCAGACCATCAGGCAGTACATCTACTCTTGCGTAGACTCCTGCACAATGAGAGAACCCTTCAAAACGCAGTCTTTCATTTCCCGCAGTCACAATCGGATCTTTAAGCAGGGCCATCTGAAACGGTGACAGGCTAAAGCTGGATTTTACAATATTGGAGAGGGTGATAAGACACCGGGCCAGAATAAACGGCTGGCCTACATTTCCCCAGAAAAAACAGGGTGCATCGGTATTTTTGTGTATCTCACTGTATTTAGCGAGAAACAGTTCTTCCATAGCATCTTTTTTTACCAAAGAGGATGCTCTGGAATAGTTGTAAATAAGCGTATCTTCCATAATTTATTTTTTTAGAAGAAGATTGCAGATTTTTTTCAGACTCGAGTTTTCTTTCCAGCCATTGAGTTTTTCAATGATATGAATATTGGCTTCAGACTGGTTTAAGGCCAATACTTCATGATAGACTTCCAATAGTTTTTTCAGATTGGTGACCGGTTTTTCCATTTGAAATAATATATTGGAGATCAGTTCTTCTAATGCTTCATTGTGGGTCTTACTGACATTCACCATATGATTTTGCATAAGGTCCGTTAATCTTTTAACCGGTGCCCATTCCAGCTTTTCATGGAGGCCAATCACCCTTCCCAGTTGTGCATTATCCATCATCTGATAAGAAACATGCTCCAACCAGATCTCTGCTGCTGTCCCCCGGATCGTTTTATCACCGTCCAGAAAAATAGTTCCTAAAAACAGATTTCCAATTTCATCCAACGGTCTTTTGATCTGATAAAGAGCCTGTGCCGTATTCAGAACCAGGTTTCTTTCATATACCTCAGCAATCCCGGAATAGAAAAGGCAATATTTGATCACTTTTGCCAAAGCGTTCGCAGGGGTATTCGGGAAGCACCACATCAGCGCAGGGGTTTCGGAAAGGTCTTTCTGACCGGAAACAAAATACTCCACGAACAATGGTTCTTTTCTTTTTTCAAGATGATACGGCGGGATCACAATATTCAGCTCAACGGGATAATATGAATTCTTCTTGTTATCGATTGTTTTCCAGCTATAATTCCCTGAAAGGAATTCTACAGGAATATTATCATACCCGAAACTGCCGAATTCTTTAAAAACAGTTTTCGGGGAACGTGTAATTCCGGCGGTCATCCACCATGAAGGATGTTCAAACTTCCCTTTAGGTTCTGTATTTTTTCCAAAGAAGAAAAGCAACAGATCTTTAAACTCACCTTTCAGCTTTTTCTCCACCAGCTGTAATGCTTCTTCGGTATTGTCAAGAGCACAACGCTGTAAAGCTAGCTGAACATCCAGATGGTGAGGCTCTACATTTTTATTTTGATAAACCTCAAATTTTTCTACCAGGCTTATAGGAGAAATCCAGCAGGGTGAATGGGTTATTGTAAACAACAAAGGGACATGATCTCCGGCTTTAATCTTTTCGTGCGTATATATGGCTAGTTCCCGGAATGCCTTCATAGCAGGAGATTCTGCTCCCACTTTCTCTATGGGGCCTAATTTTTTCTGATAATTTAAATAAGTTTCTCTGGCAGCTTCGTCTTCGCTCGTTTTCTGATATATTTTTTTCAGATTTTTAAGCTGAATCGGGTATTTTTCCAGTAGATCCAACCCGTAATTGATAATCAGGTTGCACAATAAAATATTCAGATAGGGAACTTCCCATTTTGAAATGATTTTACAGGCTTTTAAAAATACCGGCTCTATTAACTTCACAGAATCTGAATCAACATCATTGGCAAAACGGATAAACCCATCCAAAGCAATATCGCAATGGTGGCTATATGGATCATCTATTGCCAAAGGAAGGAAGAACATTAAATCCTCAAAGCTTTCAAGCACTCTGACTTTGTTTTCATCTGTCGTCAGCCATAATTTTTCAGAGGTTATCACTTCCAGCTCATGGTGCTTCTCTTCTATATATTTTTCCAGAAGAGACCGTACATTCGTCAGTATATTATCAGAATAATGGGACAACGCCTCTTTTATATTTTCGGAAGGCGGAATATATTTCAGAATGATCTTTGCTGCCTTGGTCTGTATTCCATCATCTTTACTTACAAATGCTGTGCTTAAAGCCATACCCAACATCTCCGGGTCAAGTCTTTTTCTCTGAAAGATCTTTTCTATTAAGGACAAACCGGAAACAACCACAGTCTTAACTTCTGAGCTTAGCAAATTGGGAAGGTAATGTGAAAGTTCTTCTGTTTTAATGCCTGCTCCGGCTATTTTTTTCAGGTGTGTCAATATGGTATTGACCGCTTTTGACTGTGCAGAGGCTAACCCTGCCAGCAATTCATCCTGAAGCCCGATCAGTTCTTCTTCTGTAGGCTTCAGTGCGGTAAACGCATCCATAAACCAACCTGTCACGTTTTTATTAAAGTTGCGGTTGGAGGCCAGCAGACATTCTCTCAGAAACCTTTTTCTTTCAATTTTCTGCTCTGCCACCAGTTTTTGGACTATTGGAAACCATTCTTTACGGAACGGTAGTGATTTGGACGGATATTCGCACAAATACCAAAAATGCGTTTGAAGGGTTTCAGGGTACTGGTCCAGATCGGAAGGATAATTGCTCAGATGATGTCCCAATAATTCAGGTCTGGGCTGTACATAGCCTTTTTTTGTCCATCCTAGTATGTCCTTGTAGTTAAAAGCCGTAAATTCAGCGTCTATAGATTCATTGATAAAATCAGAAAACCAATCCGGGCAGCCCCATTCCAATATCTGCTCCGCCTGTTCTGCATTTCTGAAAAAGCTCCAGTAATTCTTACCGAAGTTCTTTTTATCCATACAGACAAATGAAGCGATATCAATAATTGAATGCTGATTTACAGAGCCTACGGTATGGTAGGAATTTTTGGTCATTACGATCTTATTGATCTCGCGATCCATCTTTTTGATGGATGGGACTAATGTCTTTCTTTCTTCTGCTGTGAGCTGCTTTAGAAAAGGGATAATCTCATGTATTTTTTCCTCATTAAGGATCTCATAAAGTCTTTCTTTCATTTGTTTTTAATTTGATGTATAATTTTTTTCAGGTTATTTTCTTTTTCCCATTCTTTAAGCAGCCCCGAAACGATTTCGTCCGGTATAGACTGGTTCTGATTTAACAGTTCATAGTAAAGCTCCAGTAGTTTTTTAAGATTAAAAACCGGCTTTTCAATAGCTGAAAGAATGGAGATCAGCAATTTTTCCAAGGCAAGGTTGTGACTGTAACTTAAATTGATAAGACCGGACAACCCATCTGTGAGCCTTTTGACAGGAGCCCATCCGAAACTGATCTTTTTACCAATCAGCGTTCCCAGTTCTTTTACCTTAAAATCATCGGAAACAATCTTGTTTATTAAGGCTTCAAAAGCCATACCACAGAGTGTTTTATCTTTATTAAAAAGCCCTGCGGACAGCAATACATAATGTACCGGCTGAAAAGGCAGATCCAGCTTCAACCACGCCTCAAGAAAGTCTACATTTCCTCTGATATCATACTGATAAACAGCATTTGACAAATTCTCATTATATTTTTTGGCAACAACAGAACCTGAAAAATAAGGTGCTGTATATAAAATGCTGATAAGATCATCATGATAAATTCCATGATAAGAGTTGAATAAATGGTCTAAAAAAGAGGCATCCTCAGGAAGTTCTTTACGGTTTTCAATAGTAATGAGCACCTGGGGAATTTCTTCTGTATTATTCCATTTATAAATTTTTCTGTAGCTGAATGTCCAATCAAAATTACCCTCCAGATATATAGGGTCATATCTGTTCCTGAAGTAATCCGGATTAAAGACCGGTTTCAGCATTTCAGCATATTTTCCGTCCAGCTGCTCTTTTGCATATTGTTCTGCTGCATGCAGATTTTCTTTTTTTACACGAAGTACTGCGATCTGCAGGTCAAAAGGAACCGGCAACTCATTCTGCTGTTGATAGATTTTCAGCTTATCTACAAGATGACGGGCGGTAATCCAACAAGGAGTGTGATCCGGAGCAGAGAGAAGCGGAAGTGCTTTATTCTGTTTTAAGAGCTCAAAGATTCCTGAAAGAAGCTGATGATAAGCTTTAAAAACTAAAGGCGTTCTTTTTTCGCACCAGTTTTCAAAATTGGGAAATTCCGTACGTGCTTCCAGCAATACCCGCGATTTATTTTTCTGTTTTAATAAGCCGTAACTGATAAAAAAAGTAGCCAGTAAGTGATGAAGCCCTCCTGTTCCTTTTACTTTAAGTGCGGCTTTGAAAGCTGGTTCCAGCTGATTAAAGTGCTCTTCTTTAAACTCATTGTTAAATTTTAACAAAGCCTCCAGAAACCTTTCAAAATAATATGTTTTGCCTGTATGAAAAACCTGTGGGGCAAAAAATATGAAATCATCAATGGTCTCAATAGGTAAAACAGGCTCTGATAAATGCCATAAAGCTGGTTCATAGTTCTTTTTCTCTTTACTTTCCGCTTCACCTTTTTCAGCAATAAATTTCTCCAGCAGTGCACTGGCATCGGAAAGAAGCGATCCTGTATAAAGCTTTAGCTCTTCCTGTATCTTTTCTGATTCCGGGTTCCAGTATCTGGCAATGATCTTTGCCCCTTTTGTCTGGAGTGTTTTATCTTTATTCAGAAAAACGGGTACCAGAAGAAGGCATATCTCTTCATGGTATGCGTTATTATCTTTGGCTATTTTTTCCAGGGTCAGAATCAATGCATTGACTATATTTTTGATGGGAAGTGTTATCAGAGATGACGCAGCGTGTAAAAAGTCTTCTGTTTTAAACGCTTTATCTGTGGTAACCTGATTTACAATCTTCAATGTCCCCGGGAATAGTGAATGTTGTGTAGAGTGAAAGATCATAAACAGCTCATCCTGCCATTCCAGAATCTCTTTACTCGTTGGTTCAAGGTAAGCAAAAAGCTCCAGGAACCAGGTATTATGTTCTTTTGAAAGATTAAAATTAACTGCTTTAAGGCAGGACCTAAGCAGTCCGGATCTGTCAATTTTATGATCCTTAGCCAGCTTTTTAAATATTTCTTTCCAGTCCCGCTCATTGTAACAGGAAGTAACATCAGATTCATATTCAAATAAGAACCAGATATGTGAGTCTAATGTAGCAGGATAGGTAAATAAAATTTCTTCTGAAGAGCTGCCGGAAATCCCGGAAGATGAAAGTAATGATGCGATGATCTCATTATCCGGCCTGAGATAACCTTTATGCTCCCATTCCAATACTTTCAGATAATTGAATTCTCTTAGGAATGAATGACTCTCCCCGATCCAGTCCGGAATATAGGATTCAAACAATTCATCAATAAGGTCAACCGGCATTGAGTAATAACCGGGACTTAATTTTTCGTATTCATTTTTGGTTTTACAGCAGGCCAATGCGGCCAACACAGAGATATTGTTGTGCCCCCATTCTTTATTAATATGTTTTTTTAAAAGAGCAACAACTTCTTTTTTATCTTTTAGTGTAAGCTTCTTAAGAAAAGGAACAATTTCCCTGATTCTATAGTTTAAATATATTGCCTTAAACTCTTCCTCAATTAGCATAAATTCAATCTTGTCAGCTAAAATAACAAAAAATGATCTACAGGTATTAAATTATCCCCAAAAAGTGAATTTTTTAACAAAACTTTATGCTTTTAACAGAAGCTCTATCAGCAGTCCGGAATAAAAGCTGACAATTTTTTTTTTCATTCCTAAAAAAAATAAAGGTCTTTCGTTATGTCAAAAAAAGCGAAAAGTAGTTCGGCAAAGGTGGTAATATAAAAAAGACTCCCTTTTTCAAGAGAGTCCTTATTCATTATACCATTGGATACATAGCTTCATTTTAATAATTCTTCAGGCACCAATGCAGAATCCTGGCAATATTCTTTGCATCATCCACACCTCTGTGGTGGGTACCTTCCAGAGTGAATCCCAGTTCGCCCAAAGCCCTGCTCATTCCCACACTTTTTCTTATCGTAGGATGAAGCTCCCCAAACAATGTTTTCACATTGATATGGTCGTCACTCATAGGATAATCGGCATAGAATCTTCTCGCCTGGTTCTGAAGCATATTCAGATCGTAGTTTCCGTAGCTTGCCCATGTCAAATCCTCTGAATCGTATTCTGCCCTGAGTATATCAAATGCATCTTCCAGCATTACGCCTTCACTATCCAGCATATTTTGGGTTAACGTAGTAAGCTCTGTACAAAACGGACTTACTTTTGAATATTGAGGTTTCACTAAGATCCCCTCATTTTTAGAGATCTTTCCGGTTTTTGCATTCATGATGCATACACCGATCTCAATGATCTCACTTTCCTGACCTCTCGGCGGCCGGCTGTCCCAGCATGTTGCTTCAAGGTCTACTATTAATATATTCTCTGTTGTTTTCACTTTTTTTTAATTTTAGAAGTTAGAGGTTAGAAATCAGAAGTCAGAAGAGAGATACTTTAAGTGATAATCTCTCAAACTCTATCGCTATTCTTTCTCTCAAAATCAACTCATTACGCTCCCGGTCCAAACGGTGGTGTCCATTTTTTCTGCTTCATGATTTCCCTGACCTCTTGGTAGGAAACCGGGCGGAAATTGTGACAGTCTATCCCTACATCGAAGCTTCGATACCTTTTGCAGTTTTAGTGTAATAAATATTTAATTAATTCTTGCGAAACGCTTTATAAAAAGCAGTTTCAATTTCCTGTTGATCGCTTTCCGTATATCTTCTTGAAAAGTGGACCGGGACAGCTTCTTTTACGTTGCAGTCATTCATCATCTTTCCTGAAGCAGAAGCAAAACTGTGATAATTGAGCTTAGCAAGCTCCTGATCGCTATCTTTATAGAACGTTTCGATGTACACCAGGTCTGCACCTTCAAAAACGGCTCTTATTTTTTCATGATTCGCCTCAACTGCCACATGATCCATAATCACTCCCAATTTATAACCAGGATTACGGGTTAACAAGTGAAACAGATCTGCTGCTTTATAAACCGTTCCTTCTATCCCGATTTCTTTCTCCGGATCATTATTTTCAAAAGCAGCTTTCAGTTCACTGATCCATTTTCCTTTCCTGAACCCGGAAGCATTTTCATTAAAAGTGAACGAGTCTTTTTCCATGAACAGATAAGAAATCGAATCTGTTTTATGATCCAGAATAGCAAAATCAACATGTACATATTCATCCTCAAAAAGAAAGTTCCGGGTTTCTACAAATTCAAGATTCCAGTGAGGAGGACGAATTGTATACACATTGATCTCTTCTTTTGAAGTGATCTCCCGGATCTCATATTCAATCGCATTTTCATCTATTAAGTTCCAGGTATAGGATTTTAATCTCGCTTCAATTTGCTGATGAATATTCTTCGGGCCACAGATGATTATCTTTTCTCCACTTCCGATCTGATGTCTGAAGATCCCGTCAAAGTTTGAAAAATGATCTATATGGGTATGACTGATGAATAGCGCTGAAACTGACTGTATTTCTTTTACCGTCAATAAACTTGCTTCTCCGCAGTCACATAAATAGTGCTTTGCTTCGTTTAAAACTTTTATCAATATGCTGATGTCTTCTTTTAATAGACTTTTTATTTCTGCCTGTAACATTTTTTCTTTTTTTATTAATCATCACCCGCCAAATATCACCCATCGAATGGCAACAGGAGTACTCAAAACCTAAGTATTAAATATCCTTTGGACTTTTGCGGTTAAGTTTACCCATAAAAAAGTTCCGGTAAAGAGATTACCGAAACTATACTTTAAGAGTCATTAGCTCTTCTTTTATAAAATCAATGACTAAAGAATTCAACTTTTTGTTGATCCTTTTCTGCTCTTCTTTTTCAATGGCTGTGAAAGCTTCCGGAAAATCTTTTTCAAAATCTTCCAAAATATCCTGTGCAAAAAGGCCTGTCACTTTCCCTATCATTCTAGGTTCGAATTCGCCAATTTTGCTCATAACATTATTCAGCCGGTTGACAGTCACATATCTTTGGATCTCCTCCCAGATATTTTGGGCAATTTCGCTGAAATAAACCTGTTTACGGACCATTTTCTCCTTCTTTTTAACCATTTTAGACTTTTCTATCCATTTTTCATTCTTATTTTTAAGAATGACTCTTGTTCCGTTCCCAAAATATTGGGTTTTCAAAGTTTTGATAATGGTTCCTTCACACATATTATTCAGCTCAGGTAACCCCAGCCAGGCCGGAATTTTGGAATTGAAAACATTGGGAAACTTCAAAGCTTCCTCCAAAGTCCCTTGAAATAAGGTCTTCGCATAGAAAAATCCGGTTTCCTCAAAAATTGAGTTGATAATCTCCGTATCCAGATAGGTCACCCCGTTCAGCTTAATGTCGAAGGCGTAAAATTCGTTATGAGGTGCATATTCAATACCTTTTTGCACCTTCACAGCATCTTTTACCGGTTCTACTTCTTTATGCCTGTAACCACCACCGAACAATTCGCCGTAGATCACTACTGTTTCAACATCCGGATACATCGTTTTCAATTTCTGAAACACCGCTATTACATTTTTTCTGTAACGTTCCAAAATCTGATGTGCATTGAAAAATTTTTCATCCTTTTCGATGAAGGCAGTTCTTTTTCCGATTTTAATTTCCTTTCCGTCGGTAAAGAAAGAGAAATTAGCCCCGTGAACTTTTTCCTGTACAATGAAAACCTCATCCCCGAACCCTTGTAATCTGATCTGCTCGATTACACGGGTCTGGTAAGCATTTTCTATAGCGTTATATGTTTTGAAGATCATTTCTTTAATTTTTTAAAGTTTTCTAAAAGACTAATAATATTTTTCTTTCCTACAGGGTTCATTGAATGGCAGTAAAATTTTGGTAAGTCCAAATAATTATCCAGACAATATTCCGTAAGCCATTTGGCACAATCGTAACCGTTTTTTTCAACAAATTCCTGAGCATCCGGTTTCAGATAATGTTCATCGGCAAGGTCATGGTCAAAAGAGATCATTTCCGGAAGTCCTTTTTCCAAAATTCTGCTGATAAACTGCTCATAATTCCGAACGATGTGCCAGTCACTTCTGAGGAAGATATCCTGTTTGGTATAATGATACGCCTCAATGGGATATCTTATATCATCCAGAAACAGTAATCTTTTTGTCATTTCCATTGTTTAATTTTTTATGAATACCCATCTACCACAGCCTTCAGAAATGTAATTACATCTTCAGATCTTATGATACGTAATATGTTATACTGTTCGTTTTCTTATTTTGAAAAGTAGATATTCAATGCTTTGATCACACTTTTCACATTCGTATTGGGATAGAATCCGGAACTGTTGATACAGTTGATCTCAACAATCTTCCAGCCTTCATCGGTTAAACAAATATCCATTACAAAAGCTTCTTCAAGATTGAAAAGCTGAATCATATCATTGGCAAACCTCAATCCGTCTTCTGAAACTTTTTCTTCGAAAGGTGCATTATCATTAAATTTATAATAACCTCCATCGATGATCTGCCCTCCAACGATCCAAAGCCTTGCTTCTTTTATGGTCCGTTTTGCTTCTGAAACCTGAATCAAAGATTCTTCCGTAATTCTGTTGGACCGGTTTTCCAATGCTTCAAAAACAAAGTCTTTCCATTCTATTTCCGTAAATACTTTTCCTGTAAAAATCTTCGCTTCATGATAAGGCTTGATGAATTTCATCTCATCCTTTTTCCAGCTCAGGTTTTCGGAGATTCTATGAACAGAAACTTCATGGTTTAGGAGGTTTTCACCATAATACCCGGAATATACTTCATACAGGTGATTACCCCCATAAAAAGAACCGGGAAACCAGTCTGAATTTTGTCTGGCCAATCTTGCAATCGTCACCGAACCATATACAAAAACATCTTTCCGATCTGTTTCAAAGTTTATCTTCTCTGCTGCTGGTGGAATATTAATGACATCATAATCAATATTTAACTCTTCCAGGGCCTCAAAAATTCTGTAGTGGTCGGGATCTAAGTACACATTAGCCTGAATTAAAAAAAACATGGTTGCTAATTTTTAAAGGTTCTCTTATTTATTTTTTACAATATCGGATAATTCCAGTCTGGTATCCTCAGGAAATCCTGAAAGACCGGGAATATCATTGTATTCCAAAATTATTCTTTCTCCGTTTTCTGCTCCCAGTACATCAATGGCAACAATATCTGCTTTGATGTGATGCTGTAACCGCTTTACTTTTTCTATCCATTCTTTTTCAGGCTCGGTCATTTGATATTCCTGGGTTAAAGAATTGGCTTTCCAGTATTTTCCTTTTCTTTTCATTGCCCAGACTTTATCATGTACAGCCAGATAACGGATATCATATTGATAGTTGATAAACTTTTCAGCCGTCACATAATCCTGATGAATAAAAAGTAAATCTTTAAGCTCTTCCCATTGTTCTTCGGTGGAAACTAAGCTTTTACCATAGCCGCCGTGATGATTGCCCACTTTAACCACAAAAGGAAATTCCATTTTCAGATTTTTCAGTTGGGTGGTATTGGTTGCCGTATTAAAATCAATAACAGGTAATCCAAGCTTTTTCAATGTATTTAACATCGATAATCTGTCATATCCCATCAATAATGTCGAGGCTGAGTTCACACATGGAACTCCTGAATACTCAATCAGTTCCAGAATATTTCTATGCCTGGCTTCAGGATTTACGGCACCCAATCTCCAAAAGATCACATCCGGTTTACAAACTCCGTCCGCATCGATCACGTACAATGAAGAATCTTTTACAATAAATTCTGAAGTCTGAACTTTCTTCCGAACCACTTCATATCCTGAAAAATAATCCGTCCAGTACTTTTCTCCGTTGATGATTAAAACTGTTTTCATTTTTTATTTTTTTGGATGGTAGTTGGAAGCTTAAGGATGAAGTCATCGGATCGTTTTTAAACTTCCTGCTCCCTTCATCCGCTTCCAGCTTTTATCACACCATCATATCAGCACAATTGGAACTTGCGAAAGCAAAAGGTTTTGCCTTAAACACATATCCCATTCCCAGAATGTATCCCATTGCGTCTTTCAGGGCAACGTTGGATTTGAAATCCGGATCGGTATTAATGTCCGCATGTACCTCCATTTCCACACCATAAGTATCCAACACAGAGCAGATAGCGTATGCAATTTCCACGGATTTGTTCACCTCATTCAGCATTCGCTCCTTGATACTGATACTCTGTATTTCTCTTTCTTTTCTGATAAAGGTAAACGCTCCTTTTCCCTCACGAATAAATACTACTGCCGTAGCATAATTGATGGCATCTCCATATACGTGAGAATCTGATCCCACACATACTTTCAGACGATGTCCGTTGGCCTGTTCGCGGATGATGGCTTCTTCTACCAGCTGTGTGATAGAGTTCTGGAAAATTTTTCCATTCATATTCTGCCATGTTTGTTGTTGCGTTTCCATTTTTTCTACCTGTTTTTAATTCATAAATGATTGTTGATAATTGATTGTTATTTTTTGAACCGCCAATAGCGAATTTTGCTATGCAAGTGAACTTTACAATTGACTGCTAAGCAGATTGACCATTAACTATTCATTTTTTGCACTCTGAACCGGACTCGAACCAATACGATCAGTTTTGGAAACTGAGATGCTGCCATTACAATATCAGAGTAAATGCTGTTGATTCATCAGGACTCGAACCTAAACTACAAGAGTCAAAGTCTTGTGTGCTGCCCATTACACTATGAATCATTTATATTTTGCGGAACAGACAGGAATCGAACCTGTACCTTTAGTTTTTCAGACTAACGTGCAGACCTGCTACACCACTCTTCCGAATAATTGTTAAATAATAACTGATCATTAATCTCACTTACCATTTCTATTTTGTACCTCTCCCCGGATTCGAACCGGGACTTTACGGGGTTTAAAGCCGTTTTCTCTGCCCATTGGAATAGAGAGGCATTTTGTACGGGAAGAGGGATTCGAACCCCCAAAAGCTTGATCCTAAATCAAGAGTGTCTGCCATTCCACCATTCCCGCAGATTTTTTATCAATAATTTTTATAATGCTGATTGCTCATTATTTTTTAGGTTTGAGAAAGCTCTGTCTATTAATAAACTATGCCTGTAATGTTTGTAAAGATCTTCTGCGCCTGACAAACCTTTCTCTCTTCCTAATTCATTTTTATAAATAATCAATGATCATTGATCATTTTACTTTTTCAGGTGAATGATGACTGGCCAATTTATTCTTCAAATTTGAACTTTCATGGTATTATTGTCATTCAGAATTGACCAGTTCATTCACACCCAAGTACTCTATAAGGGAATCGAACCCTTGTTTTCTGCTCGAAAGGCAGGCGTCCTGACCGTTAGACGAATAGAGCAAAAACCAACTGACCAGGAATCGAACCCAGACAACAAGAGTACATTTCCTGCATGCTGCCATTACATTATCAGTGGTATAGTGGAAGTAGCAGGATTCGAACCTACTCAGCGATGAAGCAACAGATTTTAACTCTGTGTTTTTTCATTTTTTAAAGGAATCGTTCAATTCGTTCCTCATGTCAGTCTGCCCCGACTCTCCAACTTCGGCATACTTCCTGATTTAATGAGTAATTAGTAGTTTTAATTTTCCTTTGGAGTCAATAAAGCTTGTCTTAATTTTTTTGTTTGATATAAGAACGTCTGTGCCCGACAAGCTTTTATTTTTTCTCCTGAACTAATCTCATTTTAGTTATTTGAGATGGTTATGGGATTCAAACCCACTCAGCTTATGCAACGGTTTTGCAGACCGCCCCGACTCTTCCACTTCGGCGAACCATCAGATAATCAATAATGATTAATACTCATTCAGCGATCATCACTATTTCTTGTTACTCTTTTTAAAAAGAAAGGTCTGTCTGTATTTTGATTAAAGACCATCTGCGCTTGACAGACTTTTCTTTTCTAATAAAGGATATCTTTACGAGTGATTTTTTTTCCACACTCAATTTTTAATTTTTAATTACTGGAGAAACAAAAGCTTGTCTTTATTTTTCGTGTTTGGCGTAAAGATCTTCTGCTCTCGACAAACTTTCATTTTTTCTCCTGAAACAATTAACATTTAGTTATCTGCGATTTTGGAAAGACCCGAACTTTCAACTTCCGGTTTAACAGACCGGTGCTCTGCCATTGAGCTACAAAATCATTGTAATTCCGGAAGGACTCGAACCTTCAACCTTCGGTGTATCAGACCGATACTCTAACCATTTGAGCTACGAAATCATTTTAACTTATGAATAGTGAATGGTCAATCCGCTTTGCTGTCAATTTTTAAATTCACTTACATAGCAACATTTACCATTGACTTATTCACTCTTTTGTCTGGAAAGCAAGATTCGAACTTGCGACCTCCCGCGTCCAAGACGGGTAAACAACCACCGTTATCTTTCCAGTTTTGCAGATTCATTTCGAAACTCTTTTCCGGGAGACAGCCGGAGCGGAGCTTTTCCGTAAATCTTTGCGGTCTATGCGAGAATCGAACTCGCAGTGCCCAAGAGACAGTCGGGCAGGTTACCATTACCTCAATAGACCTTTTTTGTAACTCCGAAAGGGCTCGAACCTTTAACCCTGGGTTTAGAAAACCCATGCTCTATCCCATTGAGCTACGGAGCCGTAGTAATCCCAGAAAGATTTGAACTTTCAACCCCCGGTTTAAAAGACCGGTGCTCTAACCACTTGAGCTATGAGATTTTATATGTTGGGTATCTCCGGGGATCGAACCCTGTTCTTCAGTTCCACAGACTGACGCTTTACCAAATAAGCTAGAGAAACCATAAAAAAAACGCCTCTTTTTGGGAGGCGCTTCATATATTTCTGACGTAAGAGATCATTAACTGACCCACGTATATAAGCACCTTTTATCCACAATTTCACGATCAAGAATACACAGACTTCCTGCCGGCTCCTGTCCGAATAGTCCTGAATATTGATTGAATATGTTATGTAATTGTTTCATTTTATTTTTTGTTTGTTTTTAAATTATTTTTTGAAATCCTGAAAACCTGTTGCTTTCAATTTTCGGTTGCAAAGTAAATATGAATTTTTGAAACTTGCAAATAAATTTTCAAATTAAATCATTGAAAATCAATTAGTTAAACCTAAAATTAAAAGTAAAGAATTTCTGTCCGCAATATTTTGCGGATATCTCAATTACCTAAATGACTGTCTCTCACCGGGTTGCTTATCACTCTATTTTATCGTATTAAAGTTTCATTGTTTATTAAAAAATTTTCATGTTTATGGTTATTTTTTTTCATTCTAAATAATTTCTGACCTAAAAAACAAAAAACGCCTCGAAAAATCGAGGCGTTTCTGCAGTATTTTGATTAAATTTTTACAGGTTTACAGTAAATAATTTCCAAAGTCAGCACATTTCGCCTCATTCCATATCACCTCATCATATCCGAATAATCCTTTTGTAGAAGGACTTCCGAATAGTTCCGCATTGATATGTGCTCTTTGTATTGTCATAATTTTCTGGCGCAAAGATAATTCTTTTTTGGGATTATTTTATAATTTTCACAATGCGGGGTAATCAATCGGATTGTTTCAAAGCCCTTTTTATTGCTGAACTGACTGTATTTTCACCCTAAAAAGCTTTATCTTTTATAGGGTGTACTTTAAGTAAGTAACATGAAGCTCTGTACTTTTTGAAAAATTTCTGGTTAACTTTTTTATTTTTATATCCCGCTGATTTTGCTGATCAAGCAGATGTTTTGCTGTAAATCTGCGGAATTTCTTCCGGATATTTCAGGTAGTAAACCTAACAGGTTTTAAAAACCTGTTAGGTTTAGATGTTAAGTTAGAATTTTTATGCTGAGTTATGCAGACTGATCATAGAATTAAGTACATTTGCCTTATATTTTCTTAGTTGCCATTTACTTTAAATAGGTTCACAAATTCGTATAATTCATAATATTTTTAATCCAAGGATTTTAAATAATTTTTAATCTCTTTTTCAAATCCTCTAAAGAAAGGACCTTTTGTAAAATAAATATTTGAAACACAAGGTACATTAAAATGATATTCTACTTTGATAGAATCACCCGAATCACAAAAGTTTTTAAAAAAATCTATTGCCATGCTTACTTTGTGACCTGCATTAGCTACATTTAGAAATTCTTCCTTTTCTTTAAAAATCAGATTCCTAATATAAAAACCGATTAAAAAGCTTAATTGATTTAAATTCCATAAATTATTTTCTGCCAGCTCTTCCGGTGATTTGAATAAATCATCTTCAGGGCTCAGTAAAAACCTTCTATGATTTAAAAATTCTTTTTTTTCTTCAGTATAATGTTTTGAAAGACAACTGCATATTGTACGGGAAATTACCGCTGAATGTCCTGTTTCAGATATAAAGAGTTCTACATCATCATTCAATCTGTTTTCATGCAAATATTTTCTACAAATTTTCTCAAAAACCCTGGCTTTTTCCAATTCATTGACAAAAAATCCATCAACACATTTTTCATCTAAATCATAACCACCAAAATATTCCTGTAAATAACCTATGATTACGTAAATATCAGCAATTTTAAATTTTGAGAAAAGTCTCATATTCAACATTTCATCCATTGATAAAGTACTGATTGTATCTGCTGTATACTCTGCCATTTTAATGAATTTTAAATTTTGATTATTTCAACTCCTGAACATCTTGTTCCTGCTTGTCTTAAACCTGGAGATATCTTTCAGGATCACCTCATCATCAGGATTAAAATGTTTCAGCTCGTTCACGATCTCTGAACGGGTGCCGACCTTTTCAGCGATGATTTCATAAGCAATATTTCGGATGGTGCCTTGCAGTTTCTGATCTTTTTTAAATTCATATTTCATGGCCTCCAGATAGATGATCTTTTTATGATCCGGTGTTTTTCCATACAGCTCCTGTATTTCTGTTTGCCGTGTTTTAACATCAGAAATATTGGTAAAATAATTATTCAGACAGTTGAATGCATCTTTATTTTCCTCCCATCCTTTCAATAATATTTTCTGGGCTTCTTCCGTTTTTTCCATTTTTTTGCGATACACTAAAGAGGCTTTTACCATCTGATTATTGGTTACATAGTCATCCGCTACCATCTGATAATAATGATGAGCATTTTTAAGGTCATTGATCTCTTTATAAAGATCTCCTACTTTTTCTTTCTGCTCCATATCCTTATAAAGGTCAATTGCTTTTTTGTATTGTTTGGCTTTTTCATAACAGGCTGCCGCATCAGATTTGTTTTTCAATTTTTTAAGATATACTACAGCCGCCTCATTATAAAATCCTCCATTTTCCAATGTCTTTGCACCCCGGTAATGATCCTGAAGAAGATTCATATAAACCCTGGCTGCTTTTTTATAGTCTTTTTCTGCAATATATCTCTCGGCGAGCTCTTCGTATTTGCTACGGATCCTGTCGAAAAGGGAGTTTTCCAGATAGAAACTGCTGCTACCGGCACCTCTTTTACCCTGACTTCTCTCGTTTCGTTCTTTATCTTTTAAAGAAGTAATGACAAGAAGGATAATAAAGGCTACAATTAAAAAAATAACCAGGGTTCCGATGACACTCCAGAAACTTTCATGGAACAGCTGAGCGACGATCCCGACGATCTTAAACATAGCCAACAGTACAAATGCGGCCATGAACTTATCTATAAATTTCTGTTTATTCATCATCTTCGGAATTTAAAATGGTTTTATCTTCTCTGAACAGGCGGTACAGAAGCAACATCACACAGATAACAAGCCCCCATACAAACCAGTTGTACCCGAACATCTTTATCAACGGATAAAAAAGATAGATGAGCATGGCTACAAGGATGGTGATCAAAAGCAGTTTTACCCATCCCGGAACATTATCGCCTCCGAGGTTAACAGATTTATTTTTAAAGAAAAAGGAATAAAGCCCAACCATAGCCATCATAAAGATAACCATATATAAAGTTTCGGAAACGGGAGTATCTTTTTTCATCTGGGCAGCTCCGGAATCTATACCCTGTACTCTGGATTTTTTCATTGATGCCGAAGAAGGATCTACAGTATCAATAGTTCCGTAAAGTCTTCCCAGAGAATCTGCTATTAAGGCCTGCCTTTTCTTCAACAGATATTTTACAACATCTCCGTTTACAGGCCCCCCTTTGGTATATTGTTTCAGAGAATCCGAAAGTTTGCGCTTCAGCTTTTCTGTTCTTTCCTCAATATGTTTTCTGATCTTTTTACTGTAAATTATTTTGAGAGAATCCCTGCTCTGATGCTCCTTTTTATTAAGCTTCTGAATATCCTGTCCTATTTCTCTTACTTCCCGGCCTCCTTTCTTTTTATATTCATCTTTTGCCTTTTCCGTCCTGCCTTCCATCATTCCTGCATTGAGAAGCTCATTGGAAAGTCCTTTTCTTTCCTTTTGATACATAGAATCGATCTTCTGATCAATTTCAGAGATACCGGACTGAAAAGCGATCATATCCGATGGTGCTTTTACAGCATCCGTCACAATATTTCCTGAAGACGGACCGGTTTCTTTCTGCTCAGACTCTCCTTTTTCCGATGGTAATATAATTCTTAAGATAATAGCGATAACAATAACCGCCCAGAACAGTCTTCGGGTATTCCTGCTGCCTGCGGATTCAGACTTATTTCCAGAGTTTCTCCCGAATAATCCTTCAAGCCAGGTAAATTTCCCGAAACCATCACCCCTGGATGTTCCCATAATATCTAAAGGAACTCCCAATTCTATTGCTCTGTCAGGGTATTTCTCAATATATTTCAGGTATTTCTCAATTTCTTTTTTGTTTCCTGCCATCACCTTCTTCAGGTCAAACGGCAGACTGTTCATCCATTCTTCTTCAGTCTGAGGTGGCTGTAATGTCTGAAGAATCTTTTCATCATCCATCTCAACGGTGTAGCTCTCTATTTTCTTAGGAATGCTAACGCCATTCAGCGGTTTTCTGATATTTTCATCTATCATTCCCGGATCCTGAATTAATGAGATCCAGTCTATTTCTTCAGACAATTTTACCAGTCCAAATTCAGGGTGCATGATCAGAAAACGGGAATCAAGCTGTTGCCAGTCTTCCGGATTGACCCTGGGATAAAACGTTGTATTTTCAGGAATAAAAAGTTTAGCATCTACACACTGGAAGTAAGCGTTTCTGCCAATTTCCTGCGGAGCATGATCGTTAAAAACAAGGAAGCACCCATACAGCATATTCGGAGTGTCTGCCGGGATAGCGTAAGACCTGACTTCGCTTAAATGTATTCCAAGAGTTTCCATTTCCTGAAGCCATACCAAGGGGGAGGAACCTTTAATCAAAAGTCCTCTTCTGGGATAATTATTTTTCGGAAAAGGTTTAATTCTAAGCTCCATAATTCAAGATCTGTTCTATAAACGCTTTTAAAAACCGATCACACATATCATCCATTGTTTTTACCTTCAGCAGGGCATGTTCCGGAAGATAGTATTCTGATCCGCCAAATTCGGTATAAGTGGCCAGAGACAAAAATCCATTAGCTGTAGAAGGGATGAAGAATTCCTCAATGCTTTTATTACTGCTTCTGAAAGTCAGCATTCCCCGGGAATCTGCAATCATTTCGCTTCCGTCCGGAAAGGTAAATTTATTTTTATGCTGCTCGGCAAAAATTTTAATTTCAAATTTATTTTTAGAGAAATCTAATATATTCTCAGCAGCACTGTACAACTCATTTCCGGAAATGACAAGATTCTCATACTTATTGATTCCAACCCGGTTGAAGTTATTGATAATTCTGAGTCCATTCCCATTCAGTTTGGCGACTTCTGCCGCTACTTTCGCATTATTTCTTTCAATCTCCTTATCATTTCCGGTAATAGGCTCCAGAAAAATATTTCCATCAATATTTATTTTGTAGCGGGTGGGGTTTTCAGGCTGATACAGATAAAAGCTTTTACCAAAATAGACCAGCTCATAGGAATAAGGAATATCCATTCCTGTAAGATTCTGCTCAGAATATTCTTTTGTATTGAGGTTAAGCTTGGATATGAGTTTTTTATCCGGCTGATACTGGCACAGTATAAAATGCTGCTGCTTATTTTTTGCCAGAGCAAACTGGCCTTTGGGCTTTATGGAAATGTTATCAAATAAAACCTCACAACCGTGATAGGTTTTATAATAGTCATAGGAATGCCTGTCATAATAATTATCGGAAAGGTATGTTCTCAGCAATTCTTTTTTTGAGCTCAGGATAAAAAATTCTCCTTCATACAAAAACTGGGCGATTTTGTTAACGGGTGCCGGAAATAAGATCGGATAGTTCTGTGGAAGGTCTGTTTTCTTTCCGCTGAAATTGTTGACCGTTTGTTTTTGCCTTGGCGGATTGGCCCATAATTCCTGAAGCGGCAGTTTTATTCTCTGAATATGTTTTCTTGTTCCTTTATGATGTTTATAAAAATTAATTTTCCCATCTGAAGTAGTGGTTACCAAAAATTTAAGCCTGTCTCTGTTCTGATGGACAACCTTCTGAACTTTTTCATCAGCCATATTTTCCTCATGAGTAATGAAAAAAACTTCAATATCTTTTTCTGTATGTTCTTCATCAAAAAACTTTTCCAGAGCCTTTGAAACGTCCAGAACCGGACTTACCTGGTTAAGGTTTTCAACAACTTCTTCCACTTTATTGAGAGAGACGGGAACAGCGGTCTGTCCTAAGGCAAAAACTTTACATTCCGAATGAGCTTTCGGGTGCTTGATAACAGCAATAGCAGATGCAAAGGCCAATACTTTCGGTGTTCCCCAGTTTCTAAGGGAAGTATCGATCAGGATAATTCTTTCAAAAATGTTTTCTTCCGGCGGTATTTCCCTTTGAATGTAAAGGGCTTCATTATTGGCTACACGGTTTATAAACACCTCATCTTCATTGGCAAACTCCGAAAGAAGCAATCTGTTAAAGTCACCTTTGTTGGTCATATCCGAAATTCCTCCGATAGGCTGTTCCCCGGGAGAGAGATGACGCATCGGAATCCTAAGTCCGCTCCAGATCCTTTTAATGAGGCTTCCTACCTGAAATGTTTTGGGATCCTCGATCAGTTCCCGGATAAAATCGCTATCCGTATCTGCCGTTATTTCTTCCTCTATCACTTCATCATCCAATTCCGGCTCTTTAACAAAACCTTTCATAGCATCAATGATAGACTGTACTGTAGGAAATTTATCATTCTTATTCAGGATCTTTAAATCCCGGTATAAGACAGATGCAGTAGCCTGTTTTTTTTCTGCACTTACGGCTATTTCATAAGGTCTTTTATAGTATCTGTTTAAAGCCGCTTCTGCATGAGCCGGAACGACTCTTGAATTATTACTGAAAATTGTCTGTAAAAGTATGATTCTATTTTGTCCATATTTATAAGCTTTAGGAAGCTGCTTTATTTTTTCAAGGAACTCAATGGCTCCATCTGTATCAAAATCAATATTTTCTTCCCTGTAAAAATCAGCAGTTTGTCTTAAAGGCCCCGCAAAATCTATATAATCATCCTGCATAGCATACAAAACCATGAGCAAAGCCCCAAAAACGGGCCATCCCTGTGGCTGAAGCTCTTTAAGGATCTCCATCACATAAGGTCTATAGGCAATCGCTCCCACTCCGGGTACTGAGAGGAGATTATGGTCATTATATCCGGCATCACCGGGAACATCTTCATCGGTTTTCCATTCCCAGAAATAGTTTTCATAGGACTGGAAATAAGCCTTTAATTCCATTCTTTTGATTTTTCAGTAAGACGGAATGAGCTTATGGAAAGCTGCCGGAAATCTGAACTTTTTATTGAAAGATAATTCCCGTTTTCATCCCATAAAAGCCATCCGTCTGATTCTTTATTATATTTATGCTGTAAGAGTTCACTCAGGTTTTTAAACTCAAAATCCGATCCGGCAGGCAGTAAATGTCCGTCTTTAGTCCAGTATGTTTTCCCTGGCAGGCTCAATAATGGGGTTCCTAAGAACAAAGCCTTATCTCCTATCACCGTCCATTGTATTTTTTCAAGTTTAAATTTCGGTATTGCAGCCATACTTTCTCTGACATCCGATATTTTACACAGTAAAGCCATTACCGGCTGCTCATTATCACTTTCTTTGAGCTTTACCCGAACTTTCTCACTGATCCCGAAATAATTGTTGTTAGCCCCCGGTAACGTCAGTCTCAAAGCCTTATGGATCGGTGTCCAGAGCAATGCTGTTCTCATCTTTTTGCTTGGAACCAAAGCATCTTTTCTGAATAAAAGCCCATCACGCAGCTCATATAGCACAAAATCAGGAAGCTGATGTATTTCCGAAGATACAGCCTGCTCATCAGTAAAGCCTTTCAGCCATAGGGTTTCATCATCCACTGCAATCAGAACATTTTTCCAGTCTCTGATAGAGCCCAGAAAGTCCTCATCAGCATGGGGAAGCTCCGCCCAGAATTCTTTTATATGCTTTGAAGGATTTTCTGCCATAAGCTTTCAATTTCTTGCTGGATATACTGCTTTTGTTCAGGATTTCTGATCCAGTCACAACGGGTCTGCAGGTATCTCAGTTTATCTTTAATTACATTCTGTTCTTCAAAGCTCAGCATCCCCCCGTTCCATTTATCCACAAGGATCTTCACATCTTTCATGATATCTTCCGGATTGGGCGTTTTATTCTGCATGGCCTGCGGATGTGATTTCGGATGATCATCTTTCTCTATCGTTCTGTTGATAATGCCTTCCAGAATTTCAATCTGCTCTTCCGTATCCCAGATATGTTTCAGTACCCAGAGATCAGAAAGTACCGCTTCATTTCTTCCACAGATCAAAGCGCTGGCAGCGATCAGATTCTGAAGCTTCACCGCCCTACGGTCGGAAATTGCAATTCCCGTATTCCGTAAGCTCATAATGGTATTCAGATATACATCATAGATCGGCTTAAGGTCTACCGTTCTGCACAGGTTCTGGAGTTCCCTGATCTCATCAGCATGAATTTCCGGCACTTCCGTTTCTTCTTCATTTTCCAGTTTCCTTCCAGCCAGAAGTACCTGATGTAATAATTCAGGATTGACGTAGTCTACATTGATCCTTACCAGAAAACGGTCAAATAAAGCATTCAGTGCTTCATCTTCCGGAAGGACGTTACTTGCTCCTACAAACATCAGGGCAGGAAGGTGTTTTGTTTCTTTTCCTCTTTTGAATATTTTTTCATTGAGCGCCATCAGAAGCGAGTTCAGAATGGCAGAATTGGCATTGAAAATCTCATCCAGAAACACCATGGAAGCTTCGGGCATCATTCCTTCCGTATTGGTAAGAAGTTCGCCTTCTTTTAATTTCCGGATGTCAAAGGGACCGAAAATCTCATTCGGTTCTGTAAAACGGGTTAACAGGTATTCAAAGTTTTTCCCGTCTTTCACCGTTTTTGCCAAGGTTCTTACAATAGCTGATTTGGCAGTCCCCGGAGGACCGTATAAAAAGGCATTTTCTCTTGCCAGAAGGCAGATTCCGAGTAGATCCACCACATCATTTTTACCTACAAAAGTATCTTTTACATAAGTAAGGACTGTATTGAGCTTATTGATATTCTGAGTCATTGATTTAAAAAATTAAAAATTCCACCATTTTTTCTTTTTGGGTCTTTCCTCTTCTCCATTTCCGGTTTCCTTATTTCTTTTATTGAAGGAGAAAGCCAATCTCTGATAAAGCGTTTTGATATCAAAATATAATTCTGTTCCGTCATCGAGCCTGATGACATCCATGACCTGTTCCTCATCCTTAATCAGTCTTTGCGATACATCCTGTTTATTAAAATGATGCCTGATCAAATCTCTTTCATCAGAAATTCGTGTAACAATATAAGGTGAATCTTTGGTTCCGTCCCCTGTTTTTTCAAGACATTCAAAGATCGTCTGAACGATCATCATTTCAATATTCCTTGCTTTTTCATTACCCAGCTCCTTATAAGCGTAATATTTATAAATATGAGCGCTTGGGCTCAGTAAAACATTGATATTTACGTATTTTGCAACCTCTTCAAATTTCCCTTTATTCAATAGATCCTGCATATTTCCAGTGTCTTCTGAATACGGGTCGTATTCCGGGTCATTGATCACCAATTCCCTACATTTCAGGAAGGTTTCCCTCGTAGGGTCAGCTAAAAATTCAAATACTTTCTCGTATGTTCCCATGTTATTCGGTTATTGTTTTTAATTCTCTCCAGAATGCTTCTTTATGTATCCCAAATTCCGCCATCAGCAGCTTATTGATAAACGGAATTTCCGCCAGCTTATAGTCTTTTTTTTCAACAATCCTTTCCAGATATAATTTGCGGTACGTGGGGTCTTTAAGCTCTTCCTCCCAATTTACTTTTTTCAGGTCCAGATCATATCCGATTCCCGAGTAATGAAATTCCGTCAGAATCTCTTCAAGCATTGTAATCAAAGAATCTTCCGGATCCACCGTATTCAGGGCGATAATGATCTGAGGTAAAAATCTCAGTGATAAATCTACGGATAAGACGGACGAAACGTCACGGGTCCCTTTAAATCCCGGGATCAGCTTATCCATATTTTTTTCTGTGTTTTCCCGGATCAGATATAGTTGGGCACTATAGTACAGGACTTTTGCTGCCCAGACTGCTGTTTCTCTATTGCAAACAAGCTGGTCAGACAAAAATTCAAGTCTTTCTTTTTCAAATTCTGTCTCAAAATAATCTCCTGCCTCCAATTCTTCTTTTGAGGAAATTTCCTGTAAATTTGAGAAAAGGGTTATACATTCATTCTTTCTGAGCAGAAAGATCGTGTCCAAAAACGGTGATTGGGTTTCCATCATCTAACAAAAATAAAACTATTTCATTGAGAATAAAATTTTTAAGTCAGGGATTGATGATAAATGCTGAATCTTTTTGTAAAAGTAAAAGTTAATTAATGTTAGTTTAATGGATAAAAAAACTCATATTTTTTTCCCACAGATCCCGCAGATTTCTGTATGAGTCTGTAATGAACGAATTTATATCCTTTTTATTTGTTATTATATCCGATAAATTGAAGTGGTAAAACTCCCACAGATTCAGCAAGCTTCACCAATTGGAGTCTGTGTGATCTGTAAGCGTTTTATTTTCTTCCGCCTTTACATTTTTCCAACAAAAAAGGTTCCCGTCATGAGAGATTGCCTCGTCTCCTCAGACTCCCCGCAATGACGTCAGGCAACGATCTCAATAATGTTGTTTTCCGGATCAAGGATAATGCTTTCATAATAGCCGTCTCCTGTGATCCGTGGCTCTCCGGCAATGGTATATCCGCCTTTTCTTAAAGTTTCTGTAAGCTCATCCACTTTCTCTTTACTGCCTGCTGAAAATGCCAGATGAATGATCCCAAACTGTTGAGAACTGTAGGAATTTTCGCTTTCTCTGATATCCGGTCTGGTCATTATCTCGATCCGGCATCCATTATCAAAACTTAAAAAATAAGATTCAAAATTTTTGACAGGATTATGGTATTTATGATTGGAAATGGCTCCAAAATATTTTTGATAAAAGCTTTTAGCTCTTTCAAGGTCTTTTACCCAGATGGCAATATGCTCTATTTTCATTTTTTATTTTTAACGGTTTGAATACTGCAAAATTAATGGACATGACTTCACAACACCTGCTCATTATTACTCTTTTATTGTTCTCTATTTACTCTGTCCATTTTTTTGATGGCAGAATATGAAATTTTCAAAAAAACCTGATATACCATCCCATTTAAAACATGTATTGATAACATTTTGTATATCATATCAGGCCAGGATCAGATCATCGTTTCACTCCGCATCATGATAAAAACAATCTAAAAGTTATTATCTTTGCCCCATTCAAAAAAACATTATGAGTATTCACATCAGTGCAAAAAAAGGTGAAATTGCCAAAGTAGTATTGCAGCCGGGGGATCCGCTTCGCGCACAGTATATTGCTGAAAATTATTTAGAAAATGCCAGACTGGTAAGCAAAACCAGAGGAATTTTTTATTATACAGGTCTTTATAAAGGTAAAGAAATCACTGTAGGAGCGAGTGGAATGGGATTTCCGAGCATCGGGATCTATTCTTTTGAACTGTTTACAGAATATGAAGTAGATACGATCATCAGAATCGGTACCTGTGGTGCATATAATACAGATCTTAAGCTTTTTGATATTTTAAATATTGAAAAGGCAGCCAGCGAAAGTACTTATGCTAAATATGCCTGGGGAATTGAAGATGAAATTCTTTCTCACCAGGGCAATATCTTCAATACCATCAATGAAACTTCTAAAGAGCTATCATTAGATGCTAAGCCCATCAATATCCACAGCAGCGATATTTTCTACAGAAAAGATCCTGAAACACCTGCTATTGCTATAAAATACAACTGTCCTGCAGTAGAAATGGAAGCATTCGGATTGTTTGCGAATGCACAACACTTAGGAAAAAATGCAGCTACTATTCTTACAGTAACCGATATTATCCCAACTCACGAGAAAATTTCTGCTGATGAAAGAGAAAAAGCCCTGAATCCGATGATGGAACTGGCTTTGGAGTCGGCAATTAAGAGTTTATAAGGCGAAAAGGCAAAAGGGTGAAAAGGCGAAGTTTCTAAGAAAGCTGATTTACGATTTTACTGTTTTGCTATAAAAAAAGAGCTTTACTTTATCTGTAGAGCTCTTTTTTATAGTCTGAAAAAATTTCGGGCAGTTTCTGTAGTCCCGTCCGCGACCTCGGAAATGCTTATCTTCTTCAGATGGGCAATCGTTTGGGCGACATAGGGTAAAAACGAGGGTTCATTTCGCCTGTTCTGAATTCCGGACATATTCCTCGGAAGCATGAAAGGGGCATCAGTCTCGATCATCATCCTGTCGAGCGGAACATATCTTATCACATCTTCCAGATGTTTAAACCTTTTTTCATCACTGACAGCACCGGTGAATCCCAAATAAAATCCTTTGTCCAGATAAGTCTTTGCTTCCTGCAGCGTCCCGGTAAAACAGTGTACTACAGCTTCAGGCAGTTTTGAAAGGTATTCATCTGTGATCTCATTAAACTTTTTAAAAGCTGATCTTTCATGAAGAAACAGTGGTTTATTGGCCTCCACTGCCAGTTCCAACTGGGCTTTATAACATTTTTCCTGAACAGGTCTGGGTGAGAAATCACGATCGAAATCCAGTCCGCATTCCCCTACCGATATGACGTGGTCCTGCTTCAATAATTTTCTGAGTTCACCGATACTTTCCTCATTAAAGGATTTAGCGTCATGGGGATGAATTCCTGCTGTTGAAAATAAAATTTCGGGATAGCCTTCTGCGATTTCAGCAGATTCTTTACTTCCCCGCACGCTTGTTCCTGTGAGGATCATATGCTCTACACCATTGTCCAGAGCCCGGTTGATTATTTCATCATGTCCATTATAGAACTGTTTATTGGTCAGATTAATGCCAATATCAATGTATGTATTCATTTTTCTATTTGTTGTTTTTCCTTATTATTTTATTCTGGTAACGATATCCCAGTTCTCATTTTGTTTTGGATTATTTTCTTTGGTCATGACCAGCCTGAAGCCTATCTGCCCTTTCTTTTTATCAGTAAAGATATTGAAGGAGAGATTGCCTATACCGGTATATCTATCAGAAGGCTGATGGGCCAGATAATAAGACTGTATGGCTGCCATGTCTTTCTGAAGGCTCGTATTTTTCACCAGAAAGTCCAAAAACTGCTTTCTTTTTTCACCGATAGATTTCACACTCACATCCGCTGTTTTATATGTTCCTTCAAAAATGACATTCATATTGTCGCATCCTGAAAGTTCTGCGGAAGCTTCAAACCCGTCAGAGCTGTATTTTTCCTTTACTGTTTCCGTATAATTGTGCTTATCAATACTTCTTTTCCGCTCTGAGCCGGTATTGAAGATCTTTTTATCTTTCCATTTTGCAAGGAGACACCCCGTAAGATAAGATTCTTCATATACATTTCCGTCTTTGTAGACAAAAGACAGTCCCGCAGACTTCAAACTGTCTTCCGGTACACTATAGGTACGGTAGTTTTGTACGGCTACTGCTTTCAGCTTTCCACCTTCATAGGTTATTCCATCCAGAATATTGTAGGAGAAAGGAGCATACATCAAGATTTCATGCTTTTCGCTGATCGTACTGTTCTTCCCCATGATTATATATAAGATTTCAGAATTGGTGTTGGCATTCCCTCCCAGCATCCCTTCTGAGTTACGTTCCACAATATAGTCCGGAATTCCATCATTATTGAAATCGTCAGATGCTATTTTCTGAAAGCTGACCTGATAAGAATCGCCATCATTAGAAAAAGAAACGCTGTGATTTTTGTCATCTATTGTACCTTGCTTTTCGGTTTTTGCTTCTTCCTCCAGTAATATTTTAAGAATATCAAGCTTGTTCTGCGGAACAGCTTCCGGAGCTTTTGTAGTGGCTATAGAATCTTTCTTTTCAGAAATATTTTTGTTCCCTTTTTCTTTACATGAAAACAGAAACAATGCAGAAAGTAGAAGATATTTCATATAATGTGATTAGCTTGTGAAACGGTTGATCAATTTACTCTTTTAAAATTAAAAAAATAAACCGGCTTTTTATAGAAAGGAAGATGGTATATCCTTGTTTCTCTTTGATTACCGTATTTAAAATTGATTTTAGATTTTCCATGGTTTTTGTTTTAAAAAGGGAGTACAGCAGGACTCGAACCTGCAACCTCGGCCGTGACAGGGCCGTATTCTTCACTTTTGAACTATGTACTCCTGTGAAACGTGCAGGACTTGAACCCGCAACTTCCGACCTGGCGGCCAGTGTTCTTCATTGAACTACCGTTTCTATTTTTGGGAGATAAGCAGGATTCGAACCTGCAACTCATTTTAGCATAATGCGTTTTTCCAATTTATTACTATTATCTCCGTTTGGATTTACCAGGTATGAACTTTATAATTTTTCAATAAAACTCCACTGAAATAATTGCCTTTTATTCCTTCTATAATCGGATGCAGAATTCGTGCAGCTCCGTCCACCGAATCCAGCGGCGGGATGTATCCCTGCTCAAATTGTTTTTTTCTGAGGCTTTCTGTGGCTCCTGTGGAAATCCATCCTACGTCTACTGCACTCATATAGATCTGATCGTTTTCAAATTCTCCTGCTGAGGTAAGCGTCATCATATTGAGTGCCGCCTTGGTCATGTTCGTATGCGGATGGAACACCGTTTTGTTTTCATAGCTGAAAATTCCTTCTGAAGAGGTTTTCTTTTTATAAAGAACAAGCTGGCCAAAATTCATAGTGGCTTATTCATTGATGAATTTTTCCAGAAATCCGATCAGCTTTGTTCCACCGTGGCTCCAGCGGATGCCATGTCCCTCTTTTTCCCTCACTTCAAAGACCAGCTCATGTTTATAATGAAAGAAAACATTCCACCAGGTTGTATGGTCCAGGATATTATGGATCTTAGCCATTACTTTTTCCTGCTTCTGCCGGTTGTTTCCTTTGATCTCACCCCAGAAACGGTCATCCATCCTCCCGATGTGCTTTTCCCAGGCTCTCTGGGCAATGCTGATTTCATTATTAAAAGGCTCCTCACAGGCTTTGATCAATACGCTTTTCAGAGGGGGAACAGCATTTTCATCACGAATACTTGCCGAAGTAAGTCTTTGTCCTAAAATATTCAGCCAATGTTCAAAAGGGATAGTTTCCAGCATTCCGGCTTTCACCTCATCAGGATCATGGTTTTCCAGTACAGCAATGAACTTTTCAAAACTTTCCGGCCTGTTTATTTTTACTTCTTCATTAAAGTACGGAAGATCCCAATCCAGGGTATTTTCCTGAAATTTCCGGATGTTATTTTCTATATTCCTTATATGTTCATCTACTAAGATCGCCTGATATTTTTCTTTCCATGCATCTGAAATCAGAGGAATATATTGTTCAATCCCATTCATTCTTCTCTCATTTTTATCAGGTTAGCGGAAAGATTTTCTTCTCTGATCAGATATCCAATGAGATTAAACCATTCTTTACAATGATCCAGAATCCAGGCATCGGACGAAATGATGATTGCTGAGCTTTCTGCCAGAAACTTATCGGGGTTGTATTGTAGTTCCGCTTCCCAGTTGAGTTTGTGTTCTGCTGCAAATTCCAGAATAATCTGCTTTATCCTTCCACTGTTGGAAACCGGCTGGTCAAAGATCCAAACCAATTTCCGTATATGGTTCTTATTAAAAAATGTGGCAACGGCCTCTACTGCCCTCAACGTCTGGTTCACTCTTTTATATGTACCGTGAACGCCGGAAAGGTCACGGAAACAGCCATCTGCTCCTTCAAAAATATAGGCTCCGGAAAGCAAACTTTCTAACAGAATCAACACATTGAACCCGTCAAGGTAAACGGTCTTTTCTTTTAGATCTGAAGCTTCTAACTGTTTTAATTTCCTGCTATGGATCTGTTCCTCTGAAGCAGAAGCACCCCTTAAAGCCTGTATCTGTCGGGTTTTTAAGCGATATCGGTTTCCTACAAGCTCAGATGCTGCTTTCTCCGGATATTCTCTTGTCAACAGATACTGCATATCCTGAACGGCCAGCTTCAGCTTAGCAAGCTGCTTTTCGGACGCAAATAAAGTGTCATCTCCTGTATTTTTTCCACGGTTTCTGTTATTCATACTCAAAAATAGAATTTTTATGGCACGAAAAGCTTATTACCTTGCTATAGATTAATTTTTTTGTTTTGCCACGAATGCCTTTAGATTTGCAAAAGGATTTAGTATTAAATTAGATAATAATTAAATTCTGAAGAACCAGA
>NZ_JBSICB010000014.1:0-112280 GCF_058245615.1 Chryseobacterium sp. UF-290 | reverse complement strand
TTTGCAGTGGTAAAAAGAGAGGAACCTTTTGTAAATTTAATAAGATATAATTTGCACATGTCTTAGAATACACAAATAAAAGAGAAATTCGTGACGATTATAATCCCCTCGCAGATCTTACAGATTGAGCAGATTTTTCTGCAAACATCCGCGGTATCTGTGAAATCCGCGGGAGATCATTCTTTTGATAGGTTGGAAAACGCAAAAAATTCAGTAACAGAGTATTTTTAAACATACAAGAAAAGAAAATATATCCAGATAAACTTTATCATTTATTCGCCACGAATGCACAAATAAAAGAGAAATTCGTGACGATTATAATTCTCTCGCAGATCTTGAAGATTGAGCAGATTTTTCTGCAAACATCCGCGGTATCTGTGAAATCCGCGGGAAATAATATAAACAAAAAACAGTTTACAAAGAAAACCTGCGTCTTTGCATTTCCCAACAAAATCACACAATTCACAAAGCAGAAACTTCCAGCAGTTTCTGTTTCATTTTTTCAGCAGTAAACTGCCCTTCATGATAATAAACCAGGTTTTGATTCTTATCCAGGATAATCCATAATGGATAAACAGGCTGACTTTTATTTTTTGAAAGAGCCAGTGCCAGCTCATGAATTCCCGAGCTTCCATTGGATAGATAACTGAACTCCTGATTCTGAAAGCGAATCTTTTCCTTCATCTTCTCAGCCTCAAAATTGATAAAATAAAAATGTTCATTCATAATATCAACCAGGTCTTTATCTTTATTAAGGTTAAAAGACTCGATCTTACAGACTGCACACCAGTCTGTGTAGAGATGGATTACTACAGGTTTAGGATTATCTTTCTGCTGAGTTTCCAATTCTGAAAAAGTGCCTGTCTTCATCTGAGACAGATAAAAACAGGGCACTAACATTAAAAATAAAGCAAAAGTTTTCATTTTAAAGTATATTTTACTCCCAGGAATCCTCTGATACGCTGCATAGGAGCATAGCCATAAGCGGTATCGAAAGTATAGTGGTTGGGATTGCTTATAGGATCATCTGCATATTTATCAAACGGATCAAACGGCCTCATCAGAGGGTCTTTAGGCGTAAAGTTGAATAAGTTTTTTACCCCGCAGTACACTTCAAATCCGGATTTGAAACTCTTGGAAACCTGAATATTCGCCAGAGAATAAAAAGGTGAATATTCCGGACGGTAGTCATTCGGTAAAACAGGAAGCCTCATCGGACCATAAAACTGACCGGTAAAATCTATCGTCAGATTACTTGGGAATTTATAGGTCAGATTATAGGTTCCACTCCATTTCGGCGCATGCAGCTGCTGGGTTTTCTGATTTTCATCATCATATTTCTGGAATACGTCAAGATAGGTCACTCCCAGATTGACGCTTAGAGGAAACTGAAAGGTAAAATCCACATTCAATGAAGCTCCTCTTGAAATTCCATATCCGTGAAGGTTGTCATAAATAATCTTATCAGGATCCGAATCAAAATCCCCCACAATCTTATTACTGAAATAGGTATAAAATGCGGAAGCATCAAGGTTCAGCATTCGGTTTCCTACAGGAATTTTCCAGATATAGTTCAGGTTCCCGTTGACCGATCTTTCAGGTTCCAGATCAGATTTTACCACCACTTCACGGGAACCTGTTAAAGCAGCATGATCCTCTGTGAATAAGTTAACTACCCTGAAACCCGTTCCGAAATTGAACCTCAGGGTATGATAAGGGTTGGGGGAAAACTTCCAGGCCAGTCTGGGCGAATGTACAGAATGATGCACTTTATCATAATCATACCGATAGCCCAGCAATAACGTATTTTTCTCGTTAATATCCCACTGGTCCTGGATGAATGCTCCCCAGATCGGAGATTTCATCGGCGCATTGGTCACTCCGTCCGATGCTAAGGTTCCCGGAGTATTGTCATCGTAAAAAGTCCTTTTAAAAGTAAGTCCTGCTGTGATATCATGCTTTCCGAAGCTTCTGTCCCAATACGTTTGTACGAAAGCCACTTTCTGAAGGGCATTGAACGGATTGGTTCCGTAAAAAGAATTCTGATCGTGGTAATTATAAGAAAACTGGGTTACGATATGCTCTTTCATCGGCCATTCATACAATCCGAAGACTTCCGCCCTGTTGGTATAAATACTTTCTCCGTATACCTCATCACTTCCCCTGAATGATTTATTCCATTGCATTTCTCCCCCAAAACGGTCTTCATACAGATATCTCATGGCAAAACTTGCCTGTCTGTTTTCCTTTCTTTTAAAATTCCATTTGTTGAAAACAGAAATCCTGCTCTGTAAAGTAGTATCCGTGAAATTATCTTTGTTCTGGTCTATTCTTTCCTTAAAACTGAAATAATTTAAACTTAATAATGAAGCGGCATTCTTCCCGACATTAAATTTTGTGGAGAGGTCAAGATTGTTCTCGCTCCATGTGCTGGTCATAAGATCTACGCTCAGTTTAGGAGCCGTTAATGCATTTTTGGTGATGATGTTAATTACTCCTCCCATCGCTTCAGAACCATAGATAGAAGAAGCCGGGCCCTTCACCACTTCAATTCTTTCTACCAGACTATTTGGAATTCCGCTCAACCCATATACCGTGGAAAGTGAGCTTACAATAGGCATCCCATCGATCAGGATCATTGTATAAGGGCCTTCAAGACCATTAATATGGATATCGCCTGTATTACAAACCGAACAGTTCAGCTGCGGTTTTATCCCATTCACCATGGCTATCGCTTCAAAAATACTTGGAGTTGGATTTTTCTGGAAAAATTTCTGACTGTAGATCTCTACTGCCACAGGACTTTTTGATCTGCTGATCGGTTTTATGGTTCCGGTCACCACTACATCCTCAATATTGCTCGTCCTGATCTCTTTTTTGGAAACCCGTGCAGAGTCTGTGTTTTTATTTTGATATAAGCTTAAGCTGTCTGTTTCCTGGGCAAAACAGTATGATGATAAAAAAGTAATAGAAAATAATATTCGCTTCATGAAATTAAAATTGTTAGACAAATCTAACAATTATTTTTTAAATACAAAACATCAAGATCAATATTGATAAAGCCGATTCGTAAAAAATGACTAAATTTGAGAAACTACATAAGAAAGTAAAATGAGATATCATCTAGCGGGAAATATCCCACAAAAAAGACACACTATCTTTAAGTCTCAGGAAGATAAATTTTACTATGAGCAGCTTTTCGGAACAGAGGGCTTTCATGGTATTTCTTCCCTGTTATACCATATTCACCGCCCTACACAGATCAAATCGATCGGTGAGCCCAAGGATGTAACCCCTAAAATTGCAGTAGAAAAAAATGTTGCCCCAAGAATGTTCAAAGGAATGAACGTTACTCCTGAAGATGATTTTATGGACAGCAGAAAGATCCTGTTGATGAACAATGACCTGAAAATGGGATTGGCAAAGCCAAGAAAATCGATGGATTATTTCTATAAAAATGCTGAATGTGATGAGCTTTTGTATGTTCATCAGGGAAACGGGATCTTAAAAACATTTATAGGAGATCTTGAATTTGTGACCGGCGATTATCTTATTATTCCGAGAGGTACGATCTATCAGGTGGAACTGAAGTCTGACGATACGGTATTTTTTGTATTGGAAAGCCACTCTCCTATCTATACTCCGAAAAGATACAGAAATGAGTTCGGACAGCTTTTGGAACATTCCCCGTTCTGCGAAAGAGACATTATAGCCCCTGCTTTCAAAGAGCCTAAAGATGAAAAAGGAGAATTCCTGATCAAAGTAAAAAAAGAAAACCAGATCACAGATTTCATCTATGCTACACATCCGTTCGATGTTGTAGGCTGGGACGGCTATTTCTATCCTTATAAATTCAATATTAAAAACTTTGAACCGATTACCGGAAGAATTCATCAGCCACCACCGGTGCACCAGAATTTTGAAGGGCACAATTTCGTAGTCTGCTCATTCTGTGCAAGAATGTATGATTATCATCCGTTAGCGATTCCTGCTCCATATAATCACTCCAATATTGATTCTGATGAGGTTTTATTCTATACGGAAGGCGACTTTATGAGCCGTAACCATATCGACCTGATGGACTTCACCCTTCACCCGGGAGGAATCGTACATGGACCCCACCCAGGGGCAATGGAAAGAAGTATCGGTAAAAAATTCACTGAAGAATACGCTGTAATGGTAGACCCTTTCCGTCCTTTAAAAATTACGGAAGAAGCTTTAAAAGTGGAAGATCCTTCATATAAAACTTCATGGCTGGAATAAAACCGTGAAATCTTCTGAATGACAGTAAAAACTATTGCTGAATACATACAAAAGACGCTTTAAATCCTTTATTTAAAGCGTCTTTTTTCGTAAATTTGTGAGGTATGGTTAACCTATTTAACCATCATTATTTTTCATAACACACCCTAAGTAATGGTGGTTTAAACCAAAATCAATATTACATGTTAGAAAGAATCAGATTAGAAAGTCTACACCAGAAAGTAACAACGGCTGAAAATGCTGTAAAAATTATTAAAGACGGCAGCCCACAGAAGTCGAAATCTCCAACTAAAAATTTCACCAATACAGAATAAAGGACCGAATGCAGTGTATTTGGCCCATTATTCTTATTAAATTCAACTATTTGTATTTAATATGATAAAAGTCTTCTCATATCCGTAAAATATTTGGAAAAAGTAAAAATATAAAGATTATCTTTGAGAAAAGATAGATATTTTATGAAGTAAAAAATAATATCAACACTTACCATGAATATTATTAAAAAAATAAAGTATGCATAATTATATAAGCGCTGAAGAAGCAATATATACAATAAAAAGCGGCAACCGTGTATTTTTCCACGGCAGTGCATGTACCCCGAACTACCTGATCGATGAATTGGCAAGACAGTCACACCGGCTGGAAAATGTAGAAATGGTTTCGATTACCCAGCAGGGAAATGTGGAAATAGCCAAACCCGAATACAAAGATAAATTTTTCATCAATTCCTTATTTGTATCTACACCGGTGCGTGATGCCGTAAATTCGGACAGGGGTGACTTTATCCCTGTATTTTTAAGTGAAATCCCAATTTTATTCAAAAAGAACATTCTTCCATTGGATGTGGCTCTGGTAACGGTTTCCCCTCCTGACAGACATGGTTTCTGTACACTGGGAACTTCCGTGGACATCGCGAGATCAGCTGTGGATACCGCGAAGATCATTGTTGCAGTCGTCAATCCCAGAATGCCGAGAACCCACGGAGACGGTATGATCCATATCAGCAGGATCCATAAACTGGTCTGGCATGAAGAAGAGCTTCCAACGGTAGATTATGGGTCAAAAGTAGGTCCGGAAGAAATGCTTGTAGGTGAAAATGTAGCAGAACTTATTGAAGACAGATCAACGCTTCAGATGGGTATAGGAACAATTCCTGACGCTGTTTTAAAATGTCTGCACAACCACAAGGATCTGGGAATCCACACGGAAATGCTGAGCGACGGAGCGATCGATCTTATCCAGAATGACGTAATCAATAATAAATATAAAGGCTACAACGATAATAAGACCATTACAAGCTTCTGTTTCGGGACCCGCAAGCTGTACGATTATGTGGATGACAATACTGTTTTTGCCTTCAGAGATGTAAGTGAGGTAAACTTCCCTATCAATATCATGAGAAACAAGAAAATGGTAGCGATCAACTCTGCCATCGAAATCGATCTTACAGGGCAGGTATGTGCCGACTCAATCGGAACCATGCAGTACAGCGGTATCGGAGGACAAATGGACTTTATGCGTGGGGCGGCATTGGGAGAAGACGGAAAGCCCATTATCGCGATCACTTCCAGAACGAAAAAAGGGGTATCCAGAATTGTTCCTTATCTTAAACAGGGGGCTGGTGTAGTGACAACAAGAGGGCATATCCATTACGTGGTGACAGAGTATGGTACTGCTTATCTGTATGGGAAAAATCTACGTCAGAGAGCGCAGGAGCTTATCAGCATTGCACACCCCGATGACAGGGAAATGTTGGAAAGAGCTGCTTTTGAAAGATTTAAACACTGATAATCAGCAGATAAAATTTCTGTATTCTATTTTTATTTAGGATTAAAAAACATATTTTTAATCCAGCCAAACAAACAGTAAAAAAGCGTTAAAATTTTGGCAGTATTTTTGATAAAACTCTTTCTAAAACAAGGAAATTGAAGACTATATATAATTCGATACGAGAAGAAGTTGTAAAGCATTCGAAAGTAAGGAATTCTGTTTTGGGGAATGTGAATGAATGGAAGAGAAGCCATTATATTATTCTTTCCGAAATCATTAAAGATGAACTATCTGAGGCTGAGGAACTAAAAGGAGGGAAAAAGTTCGAAATTGGAAATACCATTTCGCATGTCACCCTTCAGCGTTTTTTTGAAAACGATTATCAGGACAAAACCCATAATGATCTGAGGTTCCTGAAGACCTTAGACAAAATATGTATCTTTCTGGGATATAAAGACCTTAATGATTATATTCTTTCTCTAAAGCATACAAAGAGTGATCAGGAAGCAGATGACAATTCATTTGCGACCAGGATGGTTTACGATTATTGCGCGGCAGCTTTTGAATTTTACAAATTGTTTCCGAGCCACAATACCACACTTTTAAAAGATCTGGTATTTGACGATTCTCCGTTCCTGGAAAGAGCATCACAATTCAGTAAAGAACTGTGTGACAAAGACTTTCATCTGGTAACCAAAAACAACCGTTCCAACTACGAAGTTTTTGATATCAATATCGTTACGGACGAGCCGGACAAAAAAATACTGGAATCCCAGGAATTCTGGAATCTGCTGTTTAAAGTCGGGGAAACAGGGGAAGAGCATTTTGTCAATCAGCTGAGTACACAGATCTACTTTATCAAAAAAGTGGGCGATACCTGGAAGATCTGGGACAATTATAACCCGGATGCCGGAAGATTAAACCGAAAAATAGAAACCGTATAGAAATAAGGAAGCCGCAGAGATGATCTGCGGCTTTCATGTTCGAAATATTTTTTTTTCACTTGTCTTTTGTATCACAAATGTAAGCGGTTGATTTTAAACATATGGAACTTAAATATACTTAAGTAAACTTTTCTTTAACTTTATGTTAAATATATTTGAGGATTCGGCGGTAATATTTTCGCCATATCCAAGTTTTTTGTAATTTGCATACCAATAAAATAAAAGTAAAAGAGAAAATATGTCAACACTTACATTTGCCGAGAAAATAGCTCAAGCAGAAAATTTCTTGCCGATCAACGGTACAGATTATATTGAGTTTTATGTAGGAAATGCAAAACAGGCTGCCCATTATTATAAAACCGCTTTCGGTTTTCAGTCTGTAGCTTATGCGGGTCCTGAAACAGGAGTAAGAGACCGTGCATCTTATGTGCTTCAACAGGGAAAGATCAGATTGGTATTAACTACCGGACTTAAATCTGACTCTCCTATCAGTGAGCATGTAAAAAAACACGGTGACGGAGTAAAAATTCTGGCACTTTGGGTAGATGACGCTTATAAAGCTTTCGAAGAAACTACCAAAAGAGGTGGAAAACCATATTTGGAGCCCGTAACTTTAACTGATGAGCATGGTGAAGTAAGAATGTCCGGAATCTATACCTACGGAGAAACTGTTCACATGTTTGTGGAAAGAAAAAATTATAACGGAGCTTTCATGCCTGGCTATGAAAAATGGGAAAGTGACTACAAGCCTGAAGAAGCCGGTCTATTGTATGTAGACCACTGTGTAGGAAACGTGGGCTGGGACAGAATGATCCCTACCGTAGAATGGTATGAAAAAGTAATGGGATTTGTAAACATCCTTTCTTTTGACGACAAACAGATCAATACAGAATATTCCGCTTTGATGTCTAAGGTAATGTCCAACGGAAACGGATATGCAAAATTCCCTATCAATGAGCCTGCAGAAGGTAAAAAGAAATCTCAGGTGGAAGAATACCTTGATTTCTACGAAGGAGAAGGCGTACAGCACATCGCTGTTGCTACTAAAGATATTATCCATACCGTAAGCGAGCTTAAAAAACGTGGGGTAGAATTTCTTTCTGCTCCGCCGGAAGCATATTATGACATGGTTCCTGAAAGAGTTGGCCATATCGATGAAGATCTAAAAAAACTTCAGGAGTTAGGTATACTTATTGATCATGATGAAGAAGGGTACTTGCTTCAGATCTTTACCAAGCCTGTAGAAGACCGCCCTACCCTATTCTTCGAAATCATTGAAAGACATGGTGCGCAGAGTTTCGGTGCCGGAAATTTCAAAGCTTTATTTGAAGCATTGGAAAGAGAGCAGGAAAGAAGAGGTAATCTTTAATTTTACGTTAAAAATATTAAGTTTTGTCAGGATACAGTGTTCTGGCAAAACTTTTTTATAAAACACAGTATATGAGAAAATTTTTAATCGGGATGTTTCTTCTCGGAACCTTAGGGCTTAAAGCCCAATATGGAACTTTGAATGAGATCCTTAAACGACTTGAAGAAAGAAAAGGTATCAATCAGAATCTTGAGCAGGTAAACATTGACAACAAAAAGTTTGTTTACATCAAGGACGAAGAAGACCATACGGAAAGAGATTTTATTATTATCAAAGGAAAGAACGCTACTTATGTAGAGGTTTTTGATGATAAGGCCACCGGAGAAAGCAGCTCAAATGTTTTTACGGGTGACATTATCAGAAAAAAAAATATTATTTCCTTAAGGGCAGATATGCTTGAGAATAAAAAGATCCCTATGCCTGTCACAAAAACCCTACTATTGACCAAACAAGATAATATTCTGTATCTTATCGACGTCAATACCAAAGACAGATGGATTGATGAACAATCTTACTCTAAAAAGGCAAAATAAACATTCGGGGAAACAGTTTCTCAGGATGATATTTTAATCCAAATTAAATCTAAACTTATGAAATCATTTGTAGACTATTCCTCAAACTCGGATTTTTCTATACATAATATTCCTTTCGGAGTAGCAGTTTTTAATAAAGAATATATCGGATGCTGTACAAGGATCGGAGATCAGGTTATCGATCTTGCAACACTGTATGATCTCAGTTATTTTGAAGACATTGAAGGATTGGACGACAATGTTTTTGAAGCCTATACCATCAACGAATTTATCGAACTCGGTAAACCCGTTACCAATGCTGTCCGTACAAGAATCCAGGCTTTATTGCAGGAGGGATCAACATTATCAAAAGATCAGAAAACAATTGAAGAAGCTTTCTATGATCTTGACAAAGTAAAAATGATGATGCCTGTTCACATCCCGAATTATACAGACTTTTACAGCAGCATCGAACATGCTACCAACGTAGGTAAAATGTTCCGTGATCCCGCCAACGCATTACTACCCAACTGGAAGCACCTGCCGGTAGGTTACCACGGAAGAGCATCCTCTATCGTAGTTTCAGGAACGGAAATCAACCGTCCGAAGGGTCAGATGAAGCCTGCCGATGCAGACAAGCCTGTTTTCGGACCATGTAAACAGCTTGATTTTGAATTGGAAATGGCTTTCATCATCAACAGGAATACAGAGATGGGAGAAAGTATTTCTACGAAAGATGCAGAAGACGCCATCTTCGGAATGGTGGTTTTCAATGACTGGTCCGCAAGAGATATCCAATCCTGGGAATATGTTCCGCTAGGACCATTCCTTGCGAAAAACTTTGGTTCATCCATTTCTCCCTGGGTCGTTACCCTTGAAGCATTGGAACCATTCAGAACAGCCTCTCCGGTACAGGATCCCGAAGTTTTAGACTATCTGAAATTTGAAGGAGACAAGAATTACGATATCAACCTTGAAGTGTATATTCAGCCTGAAAACGGAGAACAGAACCTGATCTGCGAAAGCAACTACAAACATATGTACTGGAATATGACCCAGCAATTGGCTCACCACACCGTAAACGGATGCAACGTGGAAGTAGGTGATATGTATGCCAGCGGTACCATTTCAGGAAGCGACCCAAAATCTTTCGGCTCCATGCTTGAACTGACATGGAGAGGACAAAATCCTTTATCACTAAGCAACGGTGAAGAAAGAAAATTCATTGACGATAACGATACGGTTACCATGAAAGCCTGGGCTGAGAAAGATGGTGTAAGAGTAGGTTTTGGTGAAGTTTCCGGTAAAATTATTCCAGCACTTTAATAATTATTTTAAACACTTAAGTCTTTTATTAAACCTTATAGGTTTTAAAAACCTATAAGGTTTAGTGAAATTCACTTAAGCTTATCAAAACAAAAATGTTAAGATATACTTATTTAAATGTCAAAAATTAAAACAGTTTCATTTAAAAAACTTTTGTGGTTTATGATTATGTAATTTTTTTGTGGTTCAATAAAAATATGAAAACAGTAATCCCTTCCGAGATAACCTCCGTACAGCTGCAGACAATCATGCAGACAGCCGTTTCACCACGCCCTATCGCTTTGGCTTCTACAGTGGATAAAGACGGTAATATCAACTTATCTCCATTCAGCTTTTTTAATATGTTCAGCACAGTTCCTCCGGTATTGATCTTTTCACCATCCAGGAGAGTACGTGACAATACGACTAAACATACATTGGAAAATGTATTGGAAGTACCGGAAGTTGTGATCGGGACCGTAAACTTCCCAATCGTACAGCAGATCTCTTTAGCTTCTACAGAATACGAAACGGGAGTGAATGAATTTATCAAATCCGGTCTCACGATGAAAGATGCTGATCTTGTACAGCCCAAACTGATCGAAGAATGTCCTGTGAACTTTGAATGTAAGGTTTTGGAGGTAAAATCTTTGGGAGATCAGGGCGGTGCCGGAAATCTGGTGATCTGTGAGGTTCAGAAGATTCATATCAGAGAAGAATACCTGAATGAAGCAGGAAATCCGGATCAGAAAAAACTTGATATGGTAGCCCGTTTAGGAAGCAACTGGTATTCCAGAAGCAATGAAAACAGTCTTTTTGAGGTGCCTAAACCTTTGGTAACAAAAGGAATCGGCTTTGATCTTTTGCCGGATGCTATCAAATACAGCAAAGTGTTTACAGGAAATGACCTCGGAATGCTTGCCAATACGGAAGTGCTCCCTGCCGGAGATTTCCACGCTGATGAGAACATTCATCTTGACGCCCAGAAATTACTTTTGGAAAGTAGGGTTGAAGAAGCCTGGACATTGCTCTCCATTAGATAGTAATAGATAAAAGAAGCCTGAGATTTCAGGCTTCTTTTATTTTATATTGGTTGGAAAATTTTCCAGGAATAAGACGAAAGCTATCTCTGGTTTCAATAGCTTCTCTCTTCAGTATCCTATTTATTTCGCGTTCAACGTTTCCGGAACTGTAATCTTTCCTTTTTCAGTAAAGTCTGTTACTTTACCGTTTTTATCAATAGACACATTCAGGTTATCATTCTTAGAATCGTAGTAGATGGTGGTAGCATATCCCGGGCAGTCATGCTGCTTACATCCATTCAGCTTATAAATTTCATTTTCTGATACTACAGGGCTTTCCACATTAAAGAATTTTACCATCTCATCATATTGGCTTCCTACTAATTTTTTCAACCTGTCTGTTATGCCTTTATCTTCAAAGAGCTTGATCTCATGCGGATATTTTCCGACATTTTTAGTAATGACATTGTCTGTAACTGTCGAAGGAGATGATGTTGCAACTGAATCTGGTGTTGGTGTCACTGTAGAATCGTTAGACATTACTGTTGCCAATGTGTCTGTACTTACAGAAGATTGGGAATTTGTTTCTTTTTTACAGGAAACAATTGTTGTACATACTGATAGCGCTAATGCGCCTGCAATAAGTTTTTTCATAATTATATGGGTTGGTAATTAATATATTATAACGCAGTTTAAGAGATTTTATTTCAATTTTTCTTTTATAAAATCAATACATTTTTCTATGACAGTATTCAGATTTTCCGGTAATTCACTTTCCGTCCAGGGCTCTTTTGCTCCGAAAGTATGATTAGCGTTTTCAATAAGGAAAAGTTCAGAGTTCGGATTAAGAATATGAAGATGCTCCGCATGGCTGGCATCTACTGCCTCATCCTGAGTACCATGAATGATCAGCATATGAGTTTTAGCCATTTCAGTAGCCCTCTCTACATCAAAACGGTGTATATTTTGTTCATAATCTTCATAGAACTGGTAATAATGAGGCATTTCCTGCTTTGTACGGCCATTTAAGGCATAATATACCCCTTCTTTTTTCCAGCTCTCAAAGGCATCATCTGTAGGAAAACGTTCTAAAGTATCAACACTTGCCAATGTAATCAAACCATTGATCCTCTCATCTTCAAAAGTTTTAATGATCGAAATTCCTCCTCCCCTGCTGTGTCCTATGAGAATGATCTTTTCACTGTCTACATTAGGATGTTTTACGAAATGATCAATGATAACCCCAAGATCAGAAAGTTCTTTGGAATAATTATTATTTCCAAATGCTTCCAGGTCTGCAAAGTGATGGGGGTCTTCAATCGTTGTTCCGTTATGGGAGAAATTAAACTTTACAAAGAAAAAGCCTGCCTTTGCCAACTTTTCTGCCATCAGATCCCAGGCTCCCCAATCCTTATAGCCTTTATACCCGTGAACGAAAATTACTAACGGAAGTTTTTTATCTGTTTCAGGATAACAGGCATCGGCGAGAAAATCTCTTGTTTCAGGATTGGGGATGATGATATTTTGTTTTTTTGTGACTTCCATACTTTGAGTTTATATTTTTTGTTTTTCACTGACCATACAGATTCTGCTGAGGTTTATCGCGTCTGTTTACTGAATCCGTGAAGAGCTTTTTATTGTTTATAATTGGTCAGAATCCATTTTTCACTTAAAAATATTAAAAATAGAATTAAACACAAAGTAAAACCTTATTTTTGCTTTATGCAGAATTTAAGAACTGTAACCGTAATGCGTTACATTCTGCCATTGAGAGAAGGGGGTTCTCTTCCTGCACTGGCAGAAGCTGATGATGACTTTAAATATGTTTTAAAATTCCGTGGTGCGGGCCACGGGGTAAAAATGCTGATTTCCGAACTTTTAGGCGGAAAAATTACAGAAGCTTTAGGATTGAAAATTCCGGAGCTAGTTTTCGTAAATCTCGATGCTGATTTCGGAAGGACGGAAGCTGATGAGGAAATACAGGACCTGCTGAAGTTTTCAGAAGGGCTGAATCTAGGGCTGCATTACCTATCCGGTTCCATCACGTATGATCCGGGAGTAAGTATCGATCCGCTTTTAGCTTCAAAGATCGTTTGGCTGGACGCGTTCATTACCAATATCGACCGTACTTTTAAGAATACCAATATGCTGATGTGGCATAAAGAGCTTTGGATCATTGATAACGGCGCTTCGTTCTACTTCCACCATTCATGGCAGAACTTTGATGCCGCTGCAAAAACTCCGTTCAAATATGTGAAAGATCATGTATTACTTCCAAAAGCTAGTATGCTGGATGAAGCGGATAAGTTTGCCCACAAAGTACTGAATGATACTCTTTTCAGGGAAATTGTCAATTTAATCCCCGAAGACTGGCTCCACTGGAATGATGCTGATGAGACCCCGGATGAAATCCGTGAGATCTATTTTCAGTTTTTGAAAACCCGGTTCGAAAATTCACAAATCTTTGTAAACGAAGCTAAAAATGCAAGAGGATAAAATATATGAATATGCGGTAATACGCTTGGTACCCAAGGTTGAAAGAGAGGAATTTTTCAATATCGGACTTATTATGTTTTCCAAAAAAGAAAAATTCATCCGGGTAGAATTCTATCTGTGTCCTGATAAATTCAAACTGATGCACAGTAAACTGGATTATGCGGATATCATTCAAAACCTGGAAAGTTTCCAGAAGATCGCCAACGGGGATAAAGATGGCGGCCCGATTGCCCTGCTCGACATTCCCGAACGTTTCCGCTGGCTAACGGCTGTAAGGAGTTCCGCTGTACAGACTTCAAGACCTCATCCCGGAAAATCCAGGGATCTGAATACTACTTTTGGTAAACTTTTTGAGGAATTAGTAAAATAATACGATTCAAAAAAATTACTCATCTTTAATAAGTAACATATCAATAACCAGGTTTTTAAAAACCTGGTTATTGTTTTAGTAATAAGCTTATCCAATGTAAAGTTTTTCTCAAAATCATATTGAACCTAAATCCCCCAAAAAGCACTCTGTTTTCTAAAGTAGCTGTTGTACTCTCTGAATAAGTTTACAGACCGGATGTTGAATTTCATTGCTTCACAGAAAAACATCAATCTATATATTTTCCAAAAAACCAAATAAATTAAAATTATAATAATCAATGATTTACAATTTTAAAATTTGTATTAGAATACAATATTGCTAGATTAGTATACATATCAACAATTTTTACATATAAAATAATTAACTTGGCGATTATTTATTTTTTTTACAATAAAAAAGCCAATAATTTGAATTATTAATCAGTAAAAAACAAAAGGTATGGATTTCCTGGACAATATAAATGCTCTTACATTAATATTCGCATCAGTACTTATTTTTGCGATCGCTTACCGTGTTTACGGTATTTTCATGGCCAATAAAGTATTGCGGCTTAATGACAATAATATGACTCCTGCCATAGAATTTGCAGATGGTAAAGATTATGTTGCGACCAATAAGAATGTACTCTTTGGACACCATTTTGCAGCGATTGCCGCAGCAGGTCCTTTGGTAGGTCCCGTTCTGGCCGCTCAGTTCGGTTATCTTCCCGGAGCTTTATGGATCTTAATCGGATGTGTACTTGGAGGAGGAGTGCATGATATGGTGGTTCTATTTGCTTCTGTAAGACACAAAGGACAAAGCCTGGCAACCATTGCTTCGAAGGAAATAGGTAAGGCAACAGGAACCGTCGCAGGGTTTGCCATCTTATTCATCCTCATTCTCACACTGGCAGGTTTATCCCTTGCCTGCATCAACGCGATGCATGAAGCTTCCTGGTCTCTTTTTACGGTCGTGATTACCATGCCTATCGCTGTGATCATGGGTCTGATCATGCGCTACAAAAAGAACAGTGTCCTCTTCGCCAGTATTTTAGGAGGTATACTTTTGATCGCGGGTATTATTGGCGGACATGGTCTTATGCAGAATCCTACCATGAACAATTTATTTTCATGGGATATTAAAACGATATCCATTGCTATTCCGTTATATGGCTTTCTGGCCTCGGTACTTCCGGTATGGCTTCTTTTGGTTCCCAGAGACTATCTTTCTACGTATTTAAAGATCGGAACCATCATTATGCTTGCTGTAGGTGTGATCGTAATTCATCCAACAGTACAAATGCCGGCCCTTACTGCTTTTATCAACGGTGGAGGACCTGTAATAGGAGGGCCTGTACTTCCTTTTATCTTCATTGTCATTGCATGCGGAGCGATTTCGGGATTTCATGCTGTGATTGCTACGGGAACTACTCCTAAAATGCTCAATAGAGAAAGAGAGATTCTTTTTGTAGGATATGGTGCCATGCTGGTTGAAGGCTTTGTCGCCCTGATGGCTTTGATTGCTGCCTGTACTTTAATGCCGGGAGACTATTTTGCCATTAATACTCCAAAAGAATCATACGACGCTTTCCTGGCCGCTCATCCTTCTCTTCATGGAGTAGACATTGATTATTATTCCCAAAAAATAGGCATTGACCTGCATGGAAGAACCGGTGGTGCCGTTTCGCTGGCTGTGGGAATGGCTCATATTTTTAATAAGATTCCGTATATGGATCAGCTGACAGCCTATTGGTACAATTTTGCGATCATGTTTGAAGCTGTATTTATCCTTACAGCCATTGATGCCGGAACAAGGGTCGGACGTTTCTTTTTACAGGAGATGCTGGGCTCTGTTGTTCCTAAGTTCAATGATAAAAACTGGATTCCTGGAATCATTATCAGCAGCCTGCTTTTCACTTTTGCCTGGGGCTATCTGGTATATACCGGAAATGTGAGCAGCATCTGGCCTTTGTTCGGGATCAGCAACCAGTTGCTGGCAGCCTGTGGACTGATTGTTTGCACCACGATGCTGATAAGGATGAACAGGGGGAAATATGCATTATGTTCCGCTATCCCGGGAGTCTTTATGGCCGGAATTACTTTCTGGGCAGGATATCTCCAGGTCACTACCATCTACATTCCCAAAGAACAATATTTACTGGCTGCTCTTGCGGTCACAGCTATGGTATTGATGCTTATTGTCTTTATCGGGGCTTTCAGAAAATGGTATGAGCTTTTGAAGATCAAAACAACAGAAACAGATTTCTATGGGGAACAGGTAAAGGAACTGGTAGAAAGATAGCAGGTTCCGATTCAAATTCCACTGCCGGTTTTTTGCCTGCTCTGATAATTTTTATACATTTGTTTTGCTTTAGGGGTATTCTGAAAAGAATTGAGAGAGTCCCTTTGAACCTGATACGGCTTACACCGACGTAGGGAAAAGCAAAATTACATGATCTGCTTTTTTGCTAATGTACCTTTTGTTTCAGATTTTTTCCTAAAGCTATTTTATATTAATGATAACAATGGAAAAAATTCTCTGGCAACAAGCCCAGCTTGTACGACAAAAGTCTCCCCTGGTTCACAATATTACCAATTATGTAGTGATGAACAATACAGCCAATGCTCTTTTGGCTGCAGGTGCTTCTCCCATTATGGCTCACGCAAAATCAGAGATCAGGGAAATGATCAATATAGCTCATTCAGTGGTTATTAATATAGGAACCCTTGATGAATACTGGTCAGAGTCTATGCTCATTGCTGCTGAAACGGCAGACGCTATTCACAAGCCCTGGGTTTTGGATCCTGTAGGAGCAGGCGCAACCTCTTTCCGTGATCAGATCTTACATCAGCTTTTACAATACCACCCCACCGTCATCAGAGGCAATGCTTCTGAAATTATCGCTCTTGCCAAGATCAATAAAACAGTGACAAAGGGAGTAGACAGTACAGCAGGGAGCGATGAAGCGATCGATGCTGCTCAAATCCTGGTCAGCCAATATAATACCATCGTCTGCATTTCCGGTGAAACCGATATTATCCTGAACCCACACCAAACATTCTTGATCAAAAACGGTCATCCTCTCATGACCAAAGTTACAGGCCTTGGATGTTCAGCAACAGCATTAACGGGAGCATTCATAGGATGTTCAGAAGATAAAATCATAGGAGTTGCCGCAGCAATGGCATTGCTTGGTATAGCAGGAGAGCTGGCCGTTCAGGAAAGTAAAGGTCCCGGAAGCCTTCAGGTCAACCTGATCGACAGGCTGTACAATATCACGGAAGAAGAATTTGTTGCCCATTTGAAAATAGAACAAAAATGAGTGCATATTCTTTCCCTTACAGGCTGTACCTGGTGATCTCTGAAGCTGACTGCATTGGAAAAAATTTTCTGAAAGTTGCTGAACAGGCTATTATTGGCGGTGTGGATATCATCCAGCTGCGTGAAAAAAATGACAGCAGTGAAGTGTTTCTTCAAAAAGCCCGACAACTTATCGAAATTACGGACAAATACGGAATTCCCCTCATCATTAACGATAATATTGAGGTTGCTGAAAAAGTAAATTCAGCAGGAATTCATGTTGGGAACAACGATACAGCCCCTGCTTATCTGAGACAACAACCTCTTATCCTGGACAAGATCATTGGCTATTCTGTAGAGCATCTTGCCCAACTTGAAAATGAACAGACCGCTGTCTCGGATTATCTTGGAATAAGTCCTGTATTTAAAACAAATACCAAAACAGATACGATCACAGAATGGGGCCTTGAAGGCATCACGAAGATCAGGCAGCTTACAGAAAAACCTCTGGTAGCCATTGGCAACATTCATCTTACCAATGCCAAAGATGTCATCAACGCAGGCGCAGACTGTCTTGCTGTTGTTTCGGCAATATGCGGTGCAGATGATCCTCAGAAAGCAGCATATCAATTAAAAAATGAAATTTTAAAATGAAAAAGTATAAATACCCGTCAGTATTAACTATTGCCGGTTTTGACGGAAGCGGCGGAGCAGGTATTCAAGCTGATATCAAAGCAACTTCTGCTTTAGGCTGTTTTTCAACATCGGTATTGACCGCCTTACCTGTACAGAATACTCAAGGCGTAAGGAAAATATATCCAATTCCTGTAGAAGCAGTAGCTGATCAGATCAAAGCGATCCTGGATGATATTGTTCCGGATGCTATTAAAATAGGAATGGTACATACTCCTCAACTGGTGGAAGCCATTGTTTCTACATTATCACAATACGAAAGAATACCCATTGTATTTGATCCTGTAATGGTAGCTACCAGCGGACACCGGCTGATTGAAGAAGAGACCATCACAGCCCTCACAGAAATGCTCTTCCCCATTGCCGATGTTATCACCCCCAATATGGATGAAGCGGCAATTTTAGCGGATATGAAAGTAGAAACACTGGAAGACCTTTACACCGCAGGAAAAAAAATCAAAAAATTGGGTTGTAAGACAATCCTTCTTAAAGGAGGGCACCAGGAAACCTCAACGATTACTTCCCTGTTCTATGATGAGCACGAAACTTATCATTCTTTCGAAACGTTAAAATTTAACACCAATAACACCCACGGCTCCGGCTGTACGCTTTCTTCCGCAATAGCAGCTTATATTGCCCAGGGAAAAACTTTGTACGACGCTGTCTCTTTGGGACAGGAATATACTTACAAAGCCATAGAAAACGGAACAGATGTACAAACAGGTCTGGGAAACGGCCCGCTGAATCACTTTTTTAATCCTCAAAAACTTATCAAAAATGAAATGGTCTGAACAAACCTGGAATACTATAGGAGAATGTTATCAATCTATCCTGGATATGCCTTTTATAAAAGAATTATCAGATGGCAGCCTGCCACAGGAGAAATTCCGCTTTTATATGGCTCAGGATTCTTTATATCTGGAACATTTCGGAAGAACACTCTCCCTGATTGCTGCAAAGATCACCGATCTTCAGGATGTACTGGCTTTTATGCGCTTTGCCGAGAATGCCATTGTTGTGGAAAATGCGCTGCATGAATCTTATTTCAAAGATTTTGGGGTGAATGATAAAGGTGTTTTACAGCCTGCCTGCCATCATTACATTCACTTTCTGAGAAGTACGGCAGCGCTGGAATCAGTGGAAATTGCAACAGCAGCGGTACTCCCTTGCTTCTGGATCTACAGGGAAGTAGGAGATTATATTTACCGTACTCAAAACACGGTCAACAATCCTTATGAAAAATGGATCGCCACTTATGCCGGGGAAGAGTTTTCAGCAGCAGTAGATCAGGCCATTGCCATCTGCGATAAAATTGCAGAAAACAGCACTGAGGAAACCCGGAATAGAATGACAGAAGCGTTCATCATGGCATCCCGGATGGAGTATCATTTCTGGGAGGCAGCCTATGAATTAAAAACATGGAAATAGTTTTATTAAAAAAACCTTAACTGCTATTCAATCTTCAAAAGGTTTTTTCTTCTGACTTCCAACCTTTACAACAGGTTTATTCTATAAAACATCAACAAAAAACGGATCCAAATAATGGATCCGTCTTCAAAAAAGCATATAGATTGATTAAAAATTGAAATTCAGTCTGGTGAAAACATATCTTCCGTTCTGTCCAAACTGTGAAGTGGAACGGGAATAGATAAACTGGTCATTATTGGTAGATGCAGGAAGATTTTTAGTAGGATAAATATCAAATATATTGTTTACCCCTAAAGTCAGTCCGATATTTTTCGTAAACTGGTAGGCTAAGGATAGATCAGTAATCACTTTATCCGCTATCTGCTGATGCTCATTAAACTCGATGATACCGTCTCCGTTGGCATCAATGACATCGGCTCCTGTTACTTTTCCAAAATAGGTGTTTCTAAGATAGAAGCTTGCATTTTTCCATGTCAGTGTATTAGAAAGGCTCGCCTTTACTCTAGGTACCGCTTCTTCAAGGTAAACTCTTGATTTTTCAGAGAAGTAGATCTTTTCAAGCGCGGGAGACTGAAGCAATCCTGATGAATGGATTTCTCCTACCTGCCTGGTCCGGTTCAGATTGATGGCAAAGTTATTATCCAATTTGAAATCCGAAAACCTGGCATTATGGGCAATCACCACATCCAGTCCTTTTGTTTCCGTATCGATCGCATTGGTAAAGAACTGCGCTCCGTTGATTCTAAAATTGTCAAACTCGTTTTGCGCATCCGCAGGCACATCCTTTCTTAAGAACTGGTCTGTAAGGATAATGCGGTTATCAATTCTTGTGAAATATCCGTCAGCAGTGAACGTAAGGCCCACTGACGGAATTTTATAGGTAAATCCTACACTTGCGGATTTTGAGGTTTCCTGCTTCAGCTTAGGTATATTCAACTGCTCTGCCAACTGAGAGTCGTTGCTGAATGTTCCTACTTCCAGAAGCTGATTATTGGTAAATAAAGTAGAGGTCACATTATAATAGATCTGGTGGATGGACGGAGCCCTGAATCCGGTTGAACCGGCAAATCTTACATTAAAATCAGGGGTCACCTTAATCCTTGAAGCCAGTTTATAATTGAAAGTAGATCCGAAATCTGAATAATTTTCATATCTCGCTGCCGCATCTACCAATAACCAATTGGTAAAGTTCAGCTCAACGTCCGCGTAAGCTGCTACAGACTGTCTGTTTTTATCTACAGCATTTTCAGGTTTAAATCCGTTGAATACCTGTGAGCCTCCGGGAAGGACCTGCCCAAAGAAATCAGTAGGTCTTATCTGGGCGTTATCTTTCAATACATTTCCGGAAACATCATAGGTGGCATAAGAAGCTTCTTCTCCTGGTGTGATTTTAAAATTCTCATAACGGTGCTCTCCTCCAAATGCTATATTGATACCTTCCCAAACGTCATATTTTTTGGAAAAATCCAGGTTGATCGTATTTTGGGAAAACCTCAAGCCTCCTGCATTAAATTCACGTGGGGAAGCAAAGCGCATTGAGGTATTTCCTGTATTACTGATATTATAGGTGAATGAGTTCTGCCCATAAGTATTACTGAAATCAATATTCCAGCCCTCCCATTTTCCTTTGATTCCCGCCGCCAGTGAAATATCCTGAATATCGGTCCCGATTTGAGGCAGGTAACCATTAGGATACAATCCCGTAAATGTTCTGTTTTCTCTCGGTCTTCTGTAAAATCCTCCTGAAGTACCATGTCTCAGGCTGTATCCCCCGAAAGTATAAACTTTCCAGGTATCACTGACCGGTACCTCAGCATTCAGAAAAAGCTGGTGGTTATTAAGCTTGGATTGCCCTACCTGCATGTTGAAATCTTTTCTTGTCTGCCCTCTGTAGGCAAGCTCCTGGTCGGTAATATAATTAAGCTCGTCAGTCGTAAACTGAGTGGGATTTAAAACATTCTGCAATGCGGCAATTGTATTTGCACCTTGTATTTTATTTTGCAGATCCTGATTAAAATAGCTTACATTCTGTGCATATTGATGAATATAATTGACGATCTGCTGGGAATTAGGAGTATTTCCTATATCAGTAAAAAGAGAAGAAAGGTTCACACCATCATTTAAAGCCCTTTGCTCAATGGCGTTATAAGCATTATAGATCGCCCCCCGCTCAGTTCCCGCTCTGTAAGTAGGATTTCTGAACTGTGAGGTCCAGGTGATATTAAAGAAGCCTCCTTTGGTTCCGATCTTGTTTCCGTAATTCAGGTCAAGCTGAATATTCTGACCGTCAAAATCTCCAGTGTGGTCATTAGCTGTTGGAGTCAAATTTCCTCCATAGCTGACCTGACCGGCCAGCTTCCCTGTATCTTTTCTAAGTTCAAGATTGATAACCCCGGCAATGGCGTCTGATCCATATTGCGCCGCAGCACCGTCTCTCAACACTTCTATTCTGTTTAAAGCAAAAGAAGGAATGGCGTTCAGGTCAGTTCCTACCGTACCTCTTCCCGGCGTTCCGTTTACATTCACCAAAGCTGAAGTATGTCTTCTTTTTCCATTGACCAAAACCAACACCTGATCCGGTCCCAATCCCCTCAGCTGAGCAGGATCCAAATGGTCTGTTCCGTCTGAATTTGTCTGAATGGTCGATGTGAATGAAGGGGCAACAGCGTTCAGAATTTGCCCGATATTCGTCTGCGGCAGGATCACTGATGATTCTTTTACATTAAAAACATCTACAGGAACCGGACTGTCTATTTTCGATCTCGCCCCGGATCTTGATCCCAAAATAACTACTTCTTCTACATTATTCGTTTTTACGCTGTCTTTTTTTATTTGAATACTGTCCTTTTCCTGTCCGTAGGTAAAAACACCCAGGAAAAACAAAACAGAGGCTGAAACAATAGTCTTTTTATTTCTCATATAGTTTACTTGAATGGATTGTACATTTATGTTTTTTTACAAGATGCAAATGTAAAATATATTTATTAGTCTACAAAATCAATAGACTTTGTTTTTCTAAAAAATCCTTATAGTTTGTTTCTATCCCTTATTAAGGTTAGCTCTTTTTACAATAAAACGATGGAGATGTTGATTGCAAACATGGTATTTCAATAAATTAATGAGATTAAATGAAACGCAATGTTCGCAAAGGAATTCATTAATATGTATTATTTTCAGTTCGCAAAGGCACTTCGTTCAGCAAAGCTTGTGTTTTCTTTGCTAAGTGGAACCATCTTGTAGATTATTATGTTGAAAGCCAATAAAAAAACGGACTCAAAAAAATTGAATCCGTTTTGTATTTATTTTATTATTCCGTTCTAAATCTTGGTCAGCTTGGCATATTTCAGGATCAGGTTTTTCTCACCCTCATGCATGAAAACCACTTTTGCTTTGATATTCTGAGGATCAGTGCCGTCCAGGAAAGTAACTTCTCCTATTCCGAAGCGGTCATGTCTCACCTTATCCCCCACTTCTATATCCTGGGAAGACGCTCCGCTTGGATTGATAATTTTGGCTGTGCTCACCGGTTTCAGTTTTCTTGGCTCCGGAGCCGGTTTAGAATTGTCTCCCCTATCGATAGTTTTTTTCTCAACTTTTTTGAAACTTTTTACTTCGGAAGGATATTCATCAAAAATATTGGACTTAACACCTGAGTTATTGATAAATCTTTTTTCCAGTGCAGGATTAAGGAATTCAATATATTCATCATCAATCTCACTTAAGAATCTTGACGGCTCGGCATCGGTAATTTTTCCCCATTGAAAACGGGATATGGCATATGAGAAAAATACCTGTTTTTCTGCTCTTGTCAACGCTACATAGAAGAGTCTTCTTTCTTCTTCCAGATCTTCTCTGGTTGCAGAGCTCATAAAGCTCGGGAAAAGGTTTTCTTCAAGTCCTACCAAATGTACTACCGGGAATTCCAATCCTTTTGAAAGGTGAATCGTCATCAATGAGACCATATCCTCTTCAAGATTTTTATCCTGTGTATCCGCAGAAAGAGCAATATTCTCAAGGAAATTGGAAAGGCTCGGGTCTCCGTCTTCTACCTGCATCTGCTCTTCAATAAACCCCTGCATCGAGTTCATCAATTCCTGAACGTTTTCCACCCGGGAGATTCCTTCCGGCGTCTGGTCATCTTTCAGAAACTTGATCAGTCCGCTTCGCTTGGCCACTTCCATAGCTACACTGTAAGCTGTTTCCGTTTTCAGTAAAACCCGGAAAGCCTTTATCATCGACCAGAAGTCATTCAGCTTATTTAAAACGCCATTGTTCAATCCTAGCTGAGGAGCATACATGGGAAGATTATCCAGAACTTTCGATACTGAAATATTCTGCGCATCTGCAAAAACGATCAGCTTGTTCTGTGTAGTTTCCCCGATCCCTCTTGTTGGATAGTTAATAATCCTCATCAATGCTTCGGAATCATTTTCATTGATCAGAAGACGAAGGTAGGCAATCAGGTCTTTTACTTCTTTTCTCTGGTAGAAAGAAAGACCTCCATATACTTTGTACGGAATATTTTTACGCCTCAAAGCATCTTCAAATGCTCTGGTCTGAGAATTTGTTCTGTATAAAATAGCGAAATCACTATACTTTCTCTGGTCACGGTTGCGGAGTTCCCAGATATTTCCTGCTACGAAGTTGGCTTCATCGGCATCGGAAAGGGAACGGTAAATCTTGATCTTATCCCCTTCTTCATTATCACTGAAAACATTTTTCTTAAACTGCTGCAGGTTTTTTGCAATGACGACATTCGCTGCGTTTACAATATTCTGGGTGGAACGGTAGTTCTGCTCCAGGGATACTGTTTTGGCATCCGGATAATCTTTTTTAAAGTTTAGGATATTATAAATATTCGCCCCACGGAAGGAATAGATCGACTGAGCATCATCTCCTACCACACAGATATTTTCGAACTTTGAAGCCAGCGCTTTTACGATCAGATACTGGGAATGGTTGGTATCCTGATACTCATCCACCATGATATATCTGAATCTGTCCTGGTATTTTGCCAATACTTCCGGAAAACGGGTCAGTAACTCATTGGTTTTCAGCAAAAGGTCATCAAAATCCATAGAACCGTTTCGGAAACACTGTTCAACATATCTTTGGTAAATCTGACCGATGAATTTCATATTCGCCTTTTCATCCGCTTCCATCAGCTCCGGATTGTTGAAATAGGCTTTTACTGTAATGAGGTTGTTTTTATAGGTAGAGATTCTTGCCTGCACTTTTTTTGGCTTATAAAGATCCGCATCGATGTTCATATCCTTCAGTACTTTTTTGATCACATTCAGCGCATCCTGCTGATCATAGATCGTAAAGTTGGAAGGATAGCCCAGATAATGCGCTTCAATCCTCAAAATTCTTGCAAAAACCGAGTGAAAGGTTCCCATCCAGAGGCTTCTTGCATTGCTGTCTCCCACTACTTTCGCAATACGGTCTTTCATTTCACGGGCTGCCTTATTGGTAAAGGTCAGAGCAAGGATATTGAAAGGGTCTACTCCGTTATTGATGAGATGGGCAATACGCATGGTAAGCACACGGGTTTTCCCGGAACCAGCTCCGGCAAGTACCATCAAAGGCCCTTGTAAAGAGGTAACGGCTTCATATTGTGGTTCATTGAGTCCTTTCAGATAATCCATACTGCAAAAAAATTTTGGGAACACAAAATTAATGTATTCAGAGGAGAATTCAAATTTTCGTTTTTGGTTTCAGCAGGTGTTGACAATTTCATCCTCTATTTTTTCACTTGGAAATAATTTTAACTTAATATATTGTCTCAAAAAAATATATAAAACTTTATAATATACAGCATTTTACCGTTTCTTTTTAAAACTGCACAACACATCCCTTAATATTGAATTAATAATGTATATTTACTGTCTAATCTTTAAATATTATTAAAATGGAAAAGCTAAAAAAACTTACCCGAAATGATCTTAAAAAATTAACTGGAGGAGAAGGAAATCTTGTTTGTGGAATGACATGTTCATCCGGTAAAGTAATTTCAATGCATCATTGTGATAGTTGTGCTCCTATGAGTGGAGGGGCAGGAATGGGATGTGGAGTCAGCAGCTCAATATTTGGGCGAGGCCCAGCACAAATGACAATGTATGTTGAAACATGTTAAATCAAAATTCCGTATCTCTCTGTAAATTAGATGCGGAATTTCATTTTAATAAATAGATTAAACTACTAATTCATTTTTTCTTTAGAAATTGTAACAATTAGAACATTTATAGCACTAATTAATAAACAATTTCTAACTTTATGAAAAAGCGATTTCTTTCTTCTGCTGCCATAGCTTTCTTCGGGCTTATGCTGAATGCACAGCAAATCAAATTCGAAGAGTATGATCTTCCCAATGGTCTTCATGTAATTCTCCATCAGGATAATTCAGCACCAGTTGTAACGACTAGTGTAATGTATCATGTAGGAGCAAAAGACGAAGTAAAAGGCAGAACAGGTTTTGCCCACTTCTTTGAACACCTTCTATTCGAAGGAACTCCTAATATCAAAAGAGGAACTTGGATGAAAATTGTTGCAGCAAATGGGGGTGTCAATAATGCTAACACTACCAATGACAGAACTTATTATTATGAAACCTTCCCTTCCAATAACGAACAATTGGGGCTTTGGATGGAAGCTGAAAGAATGCGTCATGCAGAGATTAATCAAATTGGGGTAGATACTCAGAGAGAAGTAGTAAAAGAAGAGAAAAGATTAAATATGGATAACAGACCATATGGAAATCTTTTTACAGCCATTTTAAATAACCTGTTTACAAATCACCCATACAACTGGCCTACGATTGGTTCTATGGAAGATCTTAATGCTGCCAAGCTTGAAGAATTCCAGGCATTCTATAAAAAATACTATGTTCCGAACAATGCCACTTTGGTAGTAGCAGGAGATATCAAGCCTGAGCAAACCAAAAAATGGATCCAGGAATATTACGGAGGTATTCCGAAAGGAACAGTTTATCCAAAGGATTTCCCAAAAGATGCTCCGATCACTCAGGAAAAAGAAGTAACGGCAACAGATCCTAACATCCAGCTTCCGGCTTATGTTTTTGCTTACAGAACCCCTGCTAACAAGGAAAAGGATGCTTACGTTCTGGATATGCTTTCTTCTTATTTAAGTAATGGTAAGTCATCTGTTTTATATAAAAAATTAGTAGATCAGGAGAAAAAAGCGCTTCAGGTAGCTGCTTTCAACCAGGGGCTTGAAGATTACAGTATTTTTGCATTCTTCGCTATTCCAATGGGACAGACTACAAAACAAACTTTACAGGCCGATATTGATGCGGAGATCAAAAAGCTTCAGACCACTCTGATCTCTGAAGAAGATTATCAGAAAATTCAGAATCAGTTTGAAAACCAGTTTGTCAATCAAAACTCAAGCATTCAGGGAATTGCTGCTTCCCTGGCAACCAATCACGTATTGATGGGAGATACGAATCTGATCAATAAGGAGATCGATATTTACAGATCCATTACCAGACAGGACATTCAGAATGCGGCTAAAAAGTATCTGAATTCCAACCAAAGAATCATTATCAACTACGTTCCTGAGAAAAAATAATTTTACCCATGAAAAAGCAATTCACCTATATAGCAGCGGCATTTTTATTTGCAGGAATGCTTTCTGCCCAAAAAATAGACCTTAATGCAATGCCAAAACCGGGACCTACTCCTGCGATCAACATTGCCAAACCAAAGACCTTCCAGCTAAGCAACGGCCTTACTGTAATGGTCGTTGAAAACAACAAGCTTCCCAAAGTAACCACGACTCTATCCATAGACAGACCTCCTTATTATGAAGGAAATATCGTTGGAGTAAGTCAGCTTATGGCAGAACAGCTTGATAACGGAACAACCAATCTGAGTAAGGATGAGTTTAATAAAAAGGTTGACTTTTTAGGAGCTAATATCAGCTTCTCTTCCAGTGGAGCTTCTTCCAATTCTCTTTCAAAATACTTTCCTGAAGTATTAGGACTAATGGCTGACGCCATTGTTAACCCTAAATTCTCTGCTGAAGAAATCCAGAACACTAAGGAAAGAACTATTGAAGGATTAAAGGCTGATGAGAAAAATGCGTCTTCTATTGCTCAGAGAGTATCCAATGCCCTGATGTATGGAAAAAATACTTCAAGAGGAGAATTTGAAACCATAGAATCCATCAATAAGATCCAACTGGCAGATGTTCAGAACGTTTACAATAAATACTATGCTCCTGATAACGCTTATTTGGTTATTGTAGGAGATGTAAAATTCGATCAGATCAAGCCGTTGGTTGAGAAAGCTTTCGGTAGCTGGAAAAAATCAAATACTAAATTTGCGGCATTAGAACCTGCTTCCAATGTTGCCAAAACCGAGGTCAATGTGGTTGACGTACCCTCTGCAGTACAGTCTGTATTATTAGTCGGCAACCTGAACACCCTTAAAATGAAAGATCCGAATTATTTCCCGGCCACGATCGCCAACTATATTCTTGGCGGCGGCGGTGAGGCAAGACTTTTCATGAATCTTAGGGAAAAGAACGGGTTTACTTATGGAGCTTATTCCAATATGAATACAAGCAAGTATTCCCCAGGTTTTACTGCTGAAACGAGTGTTAGAAACGAAGTTACAGATAAGGCCGTTAAGGAAATGATGAATGAGCTTACCGGCATTTCTACCGTAAAGCCTGAGGAATTGGAAAATGCAAAGGCAAAACTGAAAGGTTCTTTCATTATGTCTTTAGAACAGCCGGCTACTATCGCAAGATTTGCTTTAAATCAAAAAGTACAGGACCTGCCTGCTGATTTCTATACCAATTACTTAAAGTCTATTGATAAAGTAACTGCTGCAGATGTTTCCAACGCTGTAAAAACAACAATTCTTCCGAACCAAAGCAGAATTTTCATTGCCGGTAAAGCATCAGACATTTCTGAAGGACTGGAAAAACTGGGATATCCTGTAAAATATTTTGACAAGGAAGCCAACCCAGTAACAAAACCTGCTGCTCAGAAAGTTGATGCCAATGTAACGATCAATTCTGTAGCGGATAAGTACATCAACGCGATCGGAGGCTTGGCCGCTGTTCAGAAAGTAACCTCTATTACTACTGATGCCACTACCAAAGTACAGGGAATGGATATGACGCTGAAGCTGATTCAGGCGAAAGGCGGGAAAATGTCCATGGATATGAAAGTAATGGGCAATACAATTCAAAAAATTGTTTTTGACGGTAAAGAAGGCTATTCGGTAACTCAGGGACAAAAAACCCCTTTGAATGACCAACAAAAAGCTGAAATGGCAGAGCCTGAGCTTTTCCCTGAATTGACATTTGCAAAATCTAAAGACCTGAAGCTGGCAGGTATTGAAAAATACAACAACGAAGATTCCTATGTAGTGAAAGGTCCTAAACACACGTATTATTACAGTGTAAAGACAGGTTTAAAAACAGGAGAGATAAAAGCCGGGGAAGGAGGTTCCATTCCTACAAGCTTTGCTGATTATAAAGAGATTTCAGGAGTGAAATTTCCATTCACGATTATCCAGAATATGGGTGGAATGGATATCAACATGACAGTACAGTCTTGCCAGGTCAACCAGGCAACAGATGCTGATTTTAAATAAAGTAATCCTTTTTATGGATAAAGGCTGTCTCAATTCCGGGACAGCCTTTTTTAGTGGCATATGATTTCGGTTTACACTCTTTAAACCGGCTTCCATTCTCTTATGTCTCACTTTCTATATTGTCTTCTACCTTTATCCAGGCTTAAAAATATTACCTGATTTCTAAAATTTTGCAGTTAATTCATATTTACAGGCATCTTTTTTTGTCGTTCAGTAAAAAAAGATTAAATTTGCCCATTCAAAAAGATATCAGAATTAATGGATACTATATTTACACTATTGATGGTTCTTATTATGATTGCCAGTGTTCTATTGGTAATTATCGTTATGGCTCAAAATCCAAAAGGAGGAGGCCTTTCCAGTACTTTCGGAGGTGCGTCATCTGCACAGTTTGGAGTACAGAGAACCAATGATTTCATGGAAAAAGCAACATGGACTCTGGGCGGAACTATCATCGTTCTTATCATTTTAAGCGTTGTCATCACTGGTAAACCGTCACAGGCGGCTCCAACCCAGCAACAACCGGCGAAGAAAGAAGCTCCAGCGAAACAATCAGCTCCTGCTTCTTCTACAACCACTACAACTCCGGCACAAGCACCTGCTGCTCCGGCTAAATAAGAAAGTTATTATCTTATATAAAACAAAAGCAACTCAAATTGAGTTGCTTTTTTATTTTAACTTGATCTTTTCAATCTTGTGACGGAGCTTTAAACCGGCTTTCAGGAACGAATACTGGACCGGTTTTGTTTCTTTATAATATTTATCAATAAAGATCTGCATAGCTCCATAAAACCTTTCCAGATAGGTCTCATCTTTGATCGTGCTTTCCCCTTTATGATGAAGAATGGAAACCTTACCGTAATAGAAGTTCTTATACCCGTTCTTTAAAAAAGTGTAGCAAAGGTCAATGTCCTCCCCATACATAAAATAGGCTTCATCCAGCCCTCCTATTCTCTGGTATACCTCTTTTTTAGCCAATAAAAACGCTCCTGTGAGCACATCCACTTCTGCAACAGCTTCTTCTTCCAGATCATTTCTGTAATAAGACTTGGAATTATTCTTTTTAAAATTGGTAAACAGCTTTTCAAATGAATTGAACATATCCGGAACCGAACGTTTGCTTTCCGGCAGGAAATTCCCTTCCGCATCATGCATCCGTACTCCCAGACATCCAAAATCTGAACAGGAATCGGCAAAATCCAGCAGATCCTTCATATAAAACCCTTCCAGTTCCGTATCAGGATTTAAAAGCAGTACATATTCGCCTATTGCCGTTTGTATGGCCTGGTTATTCGCTTTTGAGAATCCCCCGTTTATTTCAGAAGAAATAAACCGTACATTGGGAAATTCCGGGATGAGATCACTCCATGAACTGTCTGTGGAAGCATTATCAATGACAATCACTTCATAATCCACCTCTTTTATGTATTTCTGAATAGATAAAAGACAGTTTCTGAGCAATTGGGTAACATTATAATTAACAATAATAACGGACAGCTTCATATTAATCCTTTTCGTTATAAGGCAATCTGTTCATGATGGATCTTCCCAAAGAAATTTCATCCGCATATTCCAATTCATCTCCTACTGAAATTCCTCTTGCAATGCTTGAAAAACTTACATTAAAGTTTTTAAATTTCTTATAAATATAATAAGCTGTTGTATCTCCTTCCATCGTTGCACTCAATGCAAAAATAAACTCCTTCACCTGACCTTCATTCAGTTTCTTTTCAATGCTGGGAATATTCAGCTGGCCAGGGCCTACTCCTTCCATAGGTGATATTTTACCTCCCAGAATCAGATATTTTCCTGAATACTTTCCGGTATTTTCGATCGCGATAACATCCCGTACATCCTCGACAATGCAGATCAGTTCGCCATTTCTCTTTTCATTACTACAGATCTCACAAACGTCAAAATCAGAAAAATTATGACATTCCTTACAATATTTTATTTCGTTAACAAGATTGATCAGGGAATTTCCAAGGCTCACCGCTCTGGAATTGGGTTGTTTCAATAAATGCAGTGCCAGCCTCAAAGCTGTTTTTCTCCCAATGCCAGGTAACCCGGAAATCTCATCAACTGCCTTTGCCAAAACTTTACTTGGGTAATCCATAGATACAAAAATAAGGATTAAAGTTCAAAGTGTAAGAATCAAGGTTTAAAGTTGCGGGTTATACAGTCCCCGTCTCTTGTCTCTTATCTCAAAGTCCTTGTCTTGACTCTTGACTCTTACTCCTTGATTCTCTAAAAAAACCTTTATATTTGCGACTCGAATTAAATATGAAAAAAATAAACTAACATGGTACTCAACAACCTAAATTATCCGCTGGATTTCAAATTCAAAATCACTACATTAGCAAGTGACTTCAACATCACTGACAAAAATGGAAATTATGTAGCGTATGTGCGTCAGAAAATGTTCAAGCTGAAGGAAGATGTGATCGTTTTCAATGATGAGAGCAAGTCGAAGGAGCTTTTCAGAATCAGAGCGAATAAATGGATCGATTTCAATGCATCATACTCTTTAAATGATCTTGTAGATAACAAAAACTTCGGGAGACTGGCAAGAAAGGGAATGCGTTCTATCTGGAAAGCAAGCTATGATATCCTTGATGCCAACGATCAACCTAAGTTTAAAATTCAGGAAGACAATGCCTGGGTGAGATTCTGGGACAGTTTTGTAGGAGAACTTCCTATCATCGGAATGTTTACAGGTTATTTCCTTAACCCATCTTACACAGTAACAGGAATGGACGGAAAAGCCTATTTTAAATTAAAAAAAATGCCTTCATTCTTTGGAAGAAGATTCCAGTTAGACAGGCTCATCGATATTGATGATCAAGAGGAAAGCTTGGTGGTCCTTTCTTTATTAATGATGACATTGCTGGAAAGAGCAAGAGGCTAAACAACAAATCAAACCACAAACACATGAAATACCTAATCATTTTATTTTCTGCCTTTATATTGGTAGCCTGTAAAAAAGACAAAGAAACAGTTTCAGGTTCCGACTCTGCCGACTCTTCAAAGATTGTGAAAGATTCTGCAGCCACACATCCTTCTTCGGAGGAAATTCTGGTAGGAATCCTTCCGTTTCCAAAAGAAATAAAAGAATGTTCCTGTTATTTTGCCAGAAGCAAAGCGGATTTTGAAGCTGAGAAATACATCTATGCAGATGATGCCGGAAAAACAGCCTATATGATGCTGAATGGTAAAAGGCTGGCTATGAACCTTATCTCATCAAGTGATATGGAGGTAGATGAAGAGCTTACCAAAGAAATAGAAAATGATGATTATAAGATCTCTGTAAAAGGTAAGAAAATAAAAGGTGAAGAAGCCTTACTGTTTGAAGGAACGCTGACCATTGAAAAACCGGATGGTACAGTCTTCACAACACCAATCTATGGAGAATGTGGATGTTGATAAAAGCGAAATCGTAAAAAAGCCGATTAGCAAATTTGCGGTTTTGCGATTTCGCCTCCAAATGCATACAAAAATGCTTCTGTATTCCACGGAAGCATTTTTTATTTCGTAAATTTGAGAAAAATAAATTTCAATGGAATTATCTAATATAGAACCGCAAATAATCTGGAAAAACTTCTCCAAATTAAATGCAGTTCCAAGACCATCAAAAAAAGAGGAAAAAGTAATTGCTTTCATCAAAGGATTTGGTGAAGATCTGGGACTCGAAACGACTGTAGATGAAGTAGGGAATGTAATTATTAAAAAACCTGCCACTGTAGGAATGGAAAACCGTAAGTCTATTGTACTTCAGTCACACCTGGATATGGTTTGCCAGAAAAACAATGACGTTAATTTTGATTTTGAAACAGAAGGAATCAAGATGGAGATTGACGGAGATTGGGTAAAGGCAAAAGGAACCACTCTAGGGGCAGACAACGGCTTAGGGGTCGCTACGATCATGTCAATCCTGGAAAGCTCAGATATTCCGCACCCTGCTCTTGAGGCATTGTTCACAATTGATGAAGAAACGGGAATGACCGGTGCTTTAGGATTAAAACCAGGACAATTAACCGGAGACATCCTGCTGAACCTTGATACGGAGGAAGATGATGAGATCGATATAGGTTGTGCAGGAGGTGTTGACGTTACCATCACTCAGAATTATGCTACAGAAACTCCGAAAGGACAGATTGTAAGAATAGAGGTAAAAGGTCTTCAGGGAGGTCACTCCGGAATGGATATCCATAAAGGTTTCGGAAACTCAAATATTATTTTGGGAAGACTTCTTTACAAAGGACTGGAAAAGCAAAATACAGAACTGGTCTCTATTGACGGAGGTGGATTGAGAAATGCCATTCCCAGAGAAGCAGCAGCCGTTATATCAGTGAGAAACGCTCAGGAATTCATTGAAGAGGCTACCATTCTAAAAAAAGAAATTTTAGAAGAATTTGCGTCTGTAGAGCCAGGTCTTCAGATCAATATCGAAAACTCTACTTCCTCTGAAAAAGCAGTTTCCGAAGAAGATTCCAGGAAGATCATCCTTACCCTGAAAGCTCTTCATAACGGCGTTTACAGAATGAGTCCGGATGTAGAGAACCTTGTAGAAGCTTCCAATAATGTGGCAAGAGTTGAATTAAAAGAAGGAGAACTGAAAATATTAAACCTTACAAGATCTTCTGTAGATTCATCTAAACATTCCACGGCAGAGCAATTGAAATCTGTAGCGGAGCTTGCAGGAATGAATGTTGAATTCAGTGGTTCTTATCCGGGATGGAAACCCAAACCGGGCTCAGAGATCGTACAGATCATGGAAAAGATCTATACAGAAAAGTTCAGTGAGAAACCTCATGTAGTAGCTTGCCACGCAGGTCTGGAATGCGGTATCATCGGAGCTAACTATCCTGAAATGGAAATGGTAAGCTTCGGGCCAACCATCAGAGGAGCACACTCTCCTGACGAAAAGGCCAATATCCCTTCCGCTCAGAAATTCTGGAGCTTCCTGAAAGATATTTTAGCGAATATTCCTCAGAAATAGAACATTAAAATAACTATACTGAATATCCAAAGTCTTATGATTTTGGATATTCTTATATATTAATCAAATAAAAAATGATGAAGAATTTTATTCTAATATTATGCTTATTTATTTTTTCAAAAAACTTTTCCCAAACACAAAAATTAATGGGAGAATGGTTTTTGGATAGAGTATATCCATCAAATGGAAAAAATTTAGAAATAAATAATCGTAAATATTCTATCTTTCTTTCTTATAAAATCAAACCCAATGAATTAATAATCAATGACCAGAAGTTTAAGGCTGTTTTTTTAAAGGATCAAATAAAACTGGAAAACAGAGATTTAAAATATTGGTATGAAGATAATTATTTACTTATTCAGGAAGATAATGAAATATATGCCTTTTTAAAAAGAAATGATTTTACCAAAAAAAATCCTGAGTTTAATCCAAAAATTGATTTCATTAAGAATGACACAGTAATCATCGCAAATCAAATAATTAAACCCAGATTTAACAATCAAAAGTCATTTGATGGGTTCATAACATTTAATATTTCAGATAATTCTTACAAAAGTGATGATGATTCATATTTTAAAGCGGAGTTTATATTAACAAAAGATAATAAGATTACTCAAATTAAAATTATTGATCCATATACTCCGCAATATCATTCACAATTTATTCAGGCTTTAAAAAAAGCAGAAGAATACTTTGAAAATCCGTATCGAAAAGATATGGTGATTACTTTTGAAAAATTTTTCCAAAAATGGGTAGGAAATTTAAAAACAAAAGAGGAAAAAGAATTATATTCAATATTAAATACTGGGTATAATTATTTTTATAAAAATAATTTTGAAAAAACAGTAAAGACCCTTAGTAAAATAGATGGAATACAGATACGAGATATTGAATTTAATCCATCTGTACATGAAGCTTATATTTTATTAGGAATATCATATTTAGTCTTAAACCAGAATGATAATGCATGTATAAGTTTTAACAAAGCAGGTAGTATAACAGACTTTGGAGTTAGAAATTATTTAAAAGATTTTTGCAAATAATATGAAAAGTATAACCGTATTCTGCGGCTCAAGTTTCGGGTCGGATGATATTTACAAAGAACAGGCTTATTTACTTGGACAAACCCTGGCAAAACAAGATATACAATTGATTTATGGCGGTGCAGACGTAGGTTTGATGGGAACCGTAGCAGATGGTGTATTAACAGAAGGCGGTAAAGTAACCGGAGTTCTTCCTCATTTCCTTCAGTCTAAAGAGATAGCTCATAAAAACCTGACCGAATTAATCCTTGTAGAGACCATGCACGAAAGAAAGACAAAAATGAACGACCTCTGTGATGGCGTTATTGTGCTTCCGGGTGGTTATGGTACATTGGAAGAATTTTTTGAAATGATTACCTGGGCACAGCTCGGACTTCATAAAAAACCCATCGGTGTTTTGAATATTGACAACTTTTATGATGATCTTATCAAACTGGTTCAGAATATGGTCGATAAGGGCTTTTTAAAACAGGTTAACAGAGATATGCTTCTGATCAGCGATACTATTGACGAACTGCTGGAAAAAATGAGAAACTATCAGGCTCCGACAGTTGGAAAGTGGATTTCTAAGGAGGAAATATAAAAACAAAACCCGTCCGAATAAATCGAACGGGTTTCTTTATTAAGATTAAAAAATATTTTTTCTAAGGATAAGGAGCAATTTCCACTTCAAGTCCCTCCATTTCATCAACCATGTGCAGCTGGCATCCTAATCGGCTGTTATCTTTCACATGGAAAGCTTCAGCAAGCATGGCATCCTCTTCATCTCCCATGGGTTCCAATCCCGGATCATTGATAACATAAACCTGGCATGATGCGCACATCGCCATTCCACCACATACCCCAATAGTACCTTCTTCTGCCAATTCATAGGAACGGATGATTTCCATCAGATTCATGGACATATCCGTAGGAGCTACGACATCATGGGTTACCCCTTCTCTATCGGTAATTTTAATATTAACATCTGACATAATTCTGCAAAATTAGTCAATTTTTTTCACAACAGCCTTCTCTGCTTCTTTACGGCTTCCATCGAATCCGTCTACCCCACTTACGGTTGTATATTTTAATACGAATTTTTTACCGGGATTTAATCTGTTATAAACACTCTGACACATCAAGGTAGCTTCGTGGAAACCACAAAGGATTAATTTCAGCTTACCAGGATACGTGTTAATATCTCCAATCGCATAAATACCATCAATGTTCGTTTGATAATCAAGCGCATTGTTGACAACGATTGCATTTTTTTCAATATTTAATCCCCAGTTTCCGATCTCACCCAACTTTGGAGTCAATCCAAATAAAGGAATAAAATAATCTGTTTCAATATCAAAAGCTTCCTGACCTTCAACCTCTACAGTGATCGCTTCTACTTTTCCGTCACCTTTGATCCCTGTAACTTCGGCAGGCGTAATTAATTTAATTTTTCCCTGGTTTTTAAGATCCTGAACTTTTTCTACGGAATCCAAAGCTCCTCTGAACTCGTTTCTTCTGTGGATCAAAGTCACTTCGCTTGCTACATTAGAAAGGAAGATGCTCCAGTCAAGCGCAGAGTCTCCTCCACCTGCGATTACAACTTTTTTATTTCTGAAGTGCTCAGGTTCTTTAACAAAATATTCAAGACCTTTTTCCTCATAATCAGCTACATTTTCGAAAGTAGGCTTTCTAGGCTCAAAAGTTCCTAATCCACCTGCAATGGCGATAGCCTTACATCTGTGAACCGTCCCTTTGTTCGTGATCACTTCAAACCACTCATCATCAACTTTTGTATAGGAAACCGCAGTTTCTCCCAGCGTAAATCCAGGTTGGAACTGCTTGATCTGCTCCATTAAATTATCCACTAATTCTCCGGCATTTACTGAAGGATACCCCGGAATATCGAAAATAGGTTTTTTAGGATAAAGTTCCGCCAATTGCCCTCCCGGCTGTGGAAGCGCATCAATAATATGGCACTTCATTTTTAATAAACCAGCTTCAAAAACTGCAAAAAGTCCTGTAGGTCCCGCACCTATGATCAATATATCAGTGGTTATCATAATTTAAGATAATTTAATTATACATGTAAATGCAAATTTACTAATTTTAATGCGAAGCATATTTAATTGATTCTAAATAAAAACCTGAGATTTGTCAAATATCTATCAATTAAGATTTTAAATTTGGCAACGTTTTTGTAAATGTCTTGTTATGAAGAAAATTTTAAACCTTTTTGCAGTATTCATATTCTTTTTAGGCTCAGCCCAGATTGATAACATTGCAGATGGCGAATCAATCACACTCAGGATCCACTATGGGTTTCTGAATGCGGGAACTGCTAATCTTACGACCCAAAAGACCAATTATAAAGGCGTCCCTCATTTATACGTAAAAGGCACGGGGCAAACGACAGGTGCTGTGAAAGCATTCTTCAAAGTAGATGACTTATATGAAAGTTTCATCAACACAGAAACCGGCTTACCGAGCTTCTATGTAAGAAATGTGCGTGAAGGAAGCTACCGCCAGCATTTTGAAACGGTTTTTAATCATGATAATAATACGCTGATCCTGACAGACAAAAAAACACCTGCCAATGGCTCTAAAGTACTGAAATCCGTAAAGGGAGTTCAGGATATGCTTTCATGTTTTTATTATCTTCGAAGTAAAAGTCCGGATGAGTTAAAGGTGGGAACCGTCATCAATATGAATGTATGGATAGACGATGAAATGTTTCCTTTTCAGCTAAAAGTTATAGGAACAGAAAATTTAAAAACGAAATTCGGCACCATCAACTGCTTAAAAATTATTCCGTCTGTAAAAAGCGGAAGGGTATTTAAAGAAAAGGAAGGCGTTACCATGTGGGTAACCAATGATGCCAATCACCTTCCTATGCTTCTGAAAGCTGAACTGGCTGTGGGTTCTTTAAAGGCAAGTATCGATGATTATAAAAATGTAAAATATCCTTTAAAGTTTACAAAATAAACTTCCATAATCAATAAAAGAGGTCATCAAAAAACTGATGACCTCTTTTATTGATATTTTTTTATTCCCTGTTAAAATCTATACGAAGCTCCAGCCTGTAGAATTCCTTTCATTCCTACATTTGTTTCCACGAAAACACTTAAGTCTCCTCCATATCTTAATCCGATGGGAACAATATTAAATCCTAATCCTGTACTCCTGTCCTTATCCTCTTTTTTATCGTGATTTACATACGTTGTATGGGTAAAGCTTACTCCAATACTTCCTCCCGAATACAAGCCTATTTTTTCTTTGGCAAGCCAGAAATAATCTACCTTCGGAAGCAGTGACATTATATTTTGCTTTGATACGGATTCCGTCTTACTAAAAAATTCATTCGTTACATCCACACCATAGCGCCACTTCATATTTTTACTGTACATCATTATTCCAAGTGCAGCAACTCCATTACTGGAAGGTGTTTGTGTATCTGTTATGGAACCTATGATAGATGATGTCAAGTCATGAGCTACCCCATACACTGAAGGGGTACCATAACTCGCAGATACCTCAACTTTCTGTGCGCTAAGCCCTATGCTTGACATTAAAAACGAAAAGAAAATCTTATTCATAACACTCTGTTTTTCAGAAACAAAATTACATTTTTGTCTAAAAACCCGCAAAAAAGAGAGAATGATTTAAGTCATCATTATATACGTTATAAAATGAGATTAATATTTTCTTTTTTATAAACTCGTGTAATGTATTTTAAACCTCAATTGTCTTAATAGTACAAGCAGCTCAAATAATTTTTTGACAGCAGGTGCTTCACTTCGTCATGCCTCTGAAAATACGAAGTATCATAAAACAGACACGTGTAAATTTTTCAATAAGATCAGTTTTTAATTACGTTTTGTTTCTTAGGTCAGTAATTAAAAACAAAAAACCTCCGGAGCTCCGGAGGTTTGATTTTTTATAATGTTTTGAACTGTTCCAGTGTTCTGATATCATTCTCAAAAAACATCCTGATATCACTCATCTGGTACAGAAGCATGGTAATTCTTTCAATTCCCATTCCGAATGCATATCCTGAATATTTCTCAGCATCAATGTTCACATTCTTCAGGACAGCAGGATCTACCATTCCGCACCCCATGATTTCCAGCCATCCTGTTCCTTTGGTGATTCTGTAATCTGTTTCAGAATTCAGTCCCCAGTACACATCAATTTCTGCACTTGGCTCCGTGAACGGGAAGAATGATGGTCTCATTCTGATCTTAGATTTTCCGAAGAGCTCTGTAGTAAAGAACTGGATCGTTTGCTTTAAATCTGCAAAGCTTACATTCTCATCTATATACAATCCTTCGATCTGGTGGAAGATACAGTGAGACCGTGAAGAGATCGCTTCATTTCTGAAAACTCTTCCCGGAGATAAGATCCTGATCGGCGGCTGATTTTCTTCCATATAACGGGTTTGTATAGAAGAAGTATGCGTTCTCAAAAGAATATCCGGATTCTGCTCAATGAAGAACGTATCCTGCATATCTCTTGCCGGGTGATATTCCGGAAGATTAAGCGCCGTAAAGTTATGCCAGTCATCTTCAATCTCCGGTCCGTCTGCTACTGCAAAACCGATAGATTTAAAGATTTCAATAATTCTGTTTTTAACCAGGTTGATCGGATGTCTTGAACCCAGATCCAACGGAAAAGCAGGTCTGGTAAGGTCTTCTTTTTCCAAGACAATAGAAGATGCAGAAGCATTTTTTAAATCTTCTAATTTTACAGCAACTGCTTGTTTCAAAGTATTGATCTTCTGTCCGAATTCTTTCTTCTGCTCGTTAGGAACTTCTTTAAATTTTTCAAAAAAATCGTTCAGAACCCCTTTTTTACCGTTGTACTTGATTCGGAAATTTTCTATTTCTTCCTTAGAGGTAGCATTGAAGCCGTTTACTTCGACCAGTAGTTCTTCTATCTTTTCTATCATTATTTTACCCTTTCAAAATGTAATTGCAAAAATACGACTTTTAAGTTTAATAATTAATTGACTCATAAAAAAATCTGCCTCTTTTTCGGGAGGCAGACTTCAATCACTTATTTCACTTAAATAAAAAAATTATTTCTTTTCTAAAGCTTTCACGTTGATCTGGAGAGTTACCTCATCTTTAATCACTCCGTTTTCAGCTGGAGCCTGGAACTTCACCCCAAACTCTTCTCTCCTGATATCTTTCGGTTCAGTCGCTACGCTTACCTCTCCTTCTTTCACAGAGACATTGGCTTTAAACTGAACAGGTTTTGTAATTCCTTTGATGGTCAGGTTACCATCTAAAAGTGTATTGTAATCTCCTTCCGTAGCAGGAGTCACTTTTGTAATTTCATAAGATGCCGTTGGGAATTTTTCAACCTCAAAGAAATCACCACTTTTAAGGTGTCCGTTTAATTTTCCCATATCTTCCGGACTGTCTTTCAAATCTACGGAAGTCAATGAATTCATATCAGCAACGAATTTACCGCTTTCCAGTTTTCCGTCTTTCACCGTCACATCTCCGCTTTCAAACCTGATCGTTCCAAAATGGCTCGTATTTTCAGATTTAAATACTTTATATCCCTTCCATTCAACCTTACTGTTTAGCGTATCCAAAGTATACTGACTACCCTCTTTGGTAGTCGTCACTTCATTACTTTCGCTGGTAAGCGGTTTATCTTTTTTACAAGAAACCATTACAGCAGCAATAAATAAAGCAGGAATAGCCAACGAAAACAGTTTTTTTCTCATTTTTGATTTATTTTTATTACTTCCGCTAATATAATAAAAAAAATTATGTTTTCATAAAAACCTTACATTTGTAATATGCTATTAGAAGTAAACAATTTATTTTTCTCTCACACCCAGGATAATCCCCTGTTTCAGAACCTTAATCTAAGGTTTGAGGAAAACAGGATCATAGCCCTTGCCGGGGAAAGCGGATGCGGAAAATCCACTTTGCTGAACCTGATCTATGGTCTTCTTGACTGGGAAAGCGGAGAAATAATTTTTAATGGAAACCGGCTTTTAGGACCTAAGGGAAATCTTGTTCCCGGAGAGGCTGAGATGAAATTCGTAGCACAGAATTTTGATCTTATGCCTTATGCTACCGTGGCTGAAAATGTGGGAAAATTTATTTCAAATATCAATTTAGCTCAGAAAAGAGAAACTGTAATCGAGCTTCTGGAAGTGGTTGGGCTTCAGGAATTCGCTAATGTACTGCCCAAATATCTTAGTGGCGGGCAACAGCAGCGTGTAGCCATTGCCAGAGCACTTTCGGTACTCCCTAAACTTCTTATTCTAGATGAACCGTTCAGTAATCTGGATTTTCCAAGAAAAATTGAGCTCAGGGAAAGGCTTTTCCGATATGTAAAGCAACATCGGGTCTCTCTGATCATCTCTACCCATGAGCTTCAGGACATTATGCCGTGGCTTGATCAGATCGTTATTCTTCAGGACGGAAGGCTGATTCAGAACAACAGCCCGGAAGAAACTTACAGACATCCTTACAACTCCTATGTCGCAAAACTGTTCGGGGAAGTAAATATCTTTAACGAAGCCGAAGCTGACGATTTTCAGCTGACGAAATTTTCCTATTACCCCAAAGAAATAAAAATCACAGAAAATGGCTTTGAAGCCGAAGTGGTGGAAAGCAGATTTGCAGGAAACTACTATTGGAACAAGCTTAGAGCGAAAGGAAAAGAATTGGTTGTCTATACGGATGAAAAGCTAGAAGGCTTTATTACTATTTCGTTTGTTTAGAGCAAAAAAGGCGAAATGGCAAAAAAAAGTTAATAACCAGTAATTGTAACTTTTTATTGCTTTCCATAATGCTATTTTAGTTTAAAATAGAGATGAATAAAAGAATACTAGCAGTTAAGATTGGATAGAAATCAACTTTTCCCTTTACACTCTCTTCGCTCTTTTACGATTTTGCAGTTTCGCCCTTTGACCAACCCACATAACTTATACATTCCCTTGCACTTATCAACAAAATGTGGATAAAAAAAATACAAACATAAGAACCTGTTCTAAAACTTTTTCTTACATTTGTACTTCCACAGCATAAGGAAATTTTTGGTTAATTCTCTTTCTGCCTTCTAGACGGACATTAGCAATTTTGCAATTAAGTCTATTGAAAGATTACACTGTCCAATTTTTTCCTTTTTTTATGCCCTGATAGCAAAGGGATTTTAATATTTAGCCCTCAAAATCCATTTTCTATGCTTTTTTCACGAACTCAGACTTTAAAGCCATAGCTCCGAAGCCATCAATTTTACAGTCGATATTGTGATCGCTTCCTGGTCTTAAGCGGATATTCTTCACTTTAGTACCGGCTTTTACTGGTTTTGGCGCTCCTTTTACCGGAAGGTCTTTAATAACCACTACAGAATCTCCATCCTGAAGTTCATTTCCGTTAGAGTCTAATATTTTTCCTTCATTAGCCGCTTCTGAAGCTGCCTCTTCAGGATTCCACTCGTAGAAACACTGAGAGCACACCATCATATTATCGCTCGGGTACGTAAACTCAGAGCTGCATTTCGGACAAAGTACTGTATCACTCATATTTTAATTTTTTGCAAAGGTAGAGTTTTTTAAGGTATAGAGTCAAGGGGAGGGAATTAAGAGCCAAGAACCAAGAGCCAAGAATCAAGAGCCAAGACAAGAGACAGGAGATGTGAGATAATAGGCAAGGATTGTGAGCCTGTTTAAATTTAATTGCTAATCATTTTGTCTGATTAATTTAACGCTTTATTTTTTTATTTTCCCGCTGATTTTGCTGATTCAGCAGATCATTATTCGTAAATCAAATCAGCGGGATCTGCAAAATCAGCGGGAAATACTATTTTAATACAAATTTAAACAGACTCTGTATACCAGCAACTTTAATCCTTGAACCTTAAACTTTGAACTTTAATTCGTACTTTTGCAGATTCAAAACAGCGAAGCAAATTTATGGAACTTATTCACAGAAACTTAGCGATCGGAATTCACGATGCTTTACAAGAAACATTTTTCGAGAAAAATAAATACGCTGATAAAGTAATCGAAAGACTTTTAAAAGCTAACAAAAAATGGGGAAGCCAGGACAGAGCCGTTGTTTCTGAGATTTTCTACAATATCATCCGTTGGAAAAAACGCCTTGAGTACTATATGGGAGAAGGTGTAAAACCCAACAACATCTATAAACTGATCATTGCCTATTTGCTTTGGAGCAAAACCAATTATAAAAAGTTTGAGGAATTCGACGGGATCAAGATCGCAGATATCCTTACCAAGCTGAAAAAGAACACTGTTCCTACAAAAGCGATAGAACATTCCATCCCGGACTGGCTGGCAGAAACGCTTGAAAAAGAATTGGGCGCTAACTGGGAAAGAGAAATGATTGCTTTGAATGAACAGGCTCCTACAGTTTTAAGAGCCAACTCTTTAAGAACAACCACTAAAGAACTTATTTCTGATCTCTCAGATGAGGGGGTTGTGGCCTTTCCTATCAAAAATTATCCTGACGCTGTTCAGCTGGAGGAAAAGAAGAATGTCTTCCTTACAACAGCATTCAAAGAAGGATTGTTTGAGGTTCAGGATGCTTCTTCACAGAAGATCGGCTACTTCCTTGATGTAAAAGAAGGACAGAGGGTTGTGGATGCCTGTGCCGGCGCCGGTGGAAAAACCCTTCACCTGGCGGCATTGATGAAAAACAAAGGCCAGATTGTAGCCTTAGATATTTTCGAGTGGAAACTTGCCGAATTGAAGCGTCGTGCCAAAAGAGCCGGTGCTCACAACATCGAAACCCGTATGATCTCTGATAACAAAGTAATCAAGCGTCTTCATGAAAAAGCAGACCGTCTTTTGATTGATGCACCATGTTCAGGTCTCGGAGTTTTAAAAAGAAATCCGGATAGCAAGTGGAAAATCGATCAGGATTTTATCGACAGAATTAAAAAAGAACAGCAGCAGATCCTTCAGGATTATTCTAAAATGCTCAAGAAAGGAGGAAAAATGGTATATGCTACCTGCTCTATTCTTCCCTCTGAAAACAATCTTCAGGTTGAAGAGTTTATCCGGAACAATCCTGGGTTTAAAATGATCAAGGATGAAAAAGTAATGCCCAGTGAAGGATATGACGGATTCTATATGGCTCTGATCGAGAGAGTTTCTTAATCAGACTTTACAATATAAGCTTACCAACTACTCCATTTACGGAGTAGTTTTTTTTATTTAAAAAATTTTTATAAAAAATGTAACAGTTTTTGTAACAATTCGATTATATTGTCTACTTATCATGTAGATTAACCCGTTTTTGATGCTGTGGAAAGTTTGGGATAACTTTACAGCAAAATCATTTATTTATGCATACAAGAACTGTTTTCAATTTTCTGGCTGTCTTCCTATACTGTCTGTTTTCTGCACAGACCTACGAAATTCAGTATACCAGCTCTTATAACGGAAAAGTAATATCTGATCAGCCCTCCACGATCGTTTGGGTCAGTGAAAAAGAGAATTTCATTCTCAACAATACGATTAAAGAACAAAAAAGCAGCTACCCTTTCGAGATTACCAAGGTGGAAAAACCTTCCAATACCATCGTTTCCTATGCTTTTTTAAAGCCCGAATCAATTATCTCAGCTTCAGATAAAGAATCTGTAGGAAAGCAAAACTTTGAGCTGACCAACGAAACCAGGAAGATTTTAGGATATACCTGTAAAAAAGCAGTTACCAAAGTCAATTCAAATACGATTGAGATCTGGTATACCAACGATCTGAAGCTGCAAGGTGGACCATCAGTGCTGGGACAGAATTTAGGACTTGTTTTAGAAGTTGAGAGAAATAAGAATTCGCTGATTACAGCTAAGTCAATCAAAAAAATTAAAAATACAGGAATTGACAGTATTATAAAAGGGTCAATTCAGCAGACTGACCAATTGGGATACAAAGACCTGCTATGGAAAAGCAGATTTACCATACTGAATGTTTTTGAGAATGAAACGATCAATTTTTCTGATGCTTCCCGATCGGATGATCAAATAAAAAGATATGCCAACGGAACGATCATTCTTAAAAAAGTAAAATTCCCTGTCATTACAGAAGGTGAAAATATTTTTGCAGAGCTGAAACAGCAGTCGAACGGGGATGCTTACGACAGAACCGGAACCGTATTCTTCATTCCGCAGGATAAAGAAAAGTCTTTCTTTGATGGTCTGGAAAAAGGAGTCAAAACACTTCCAGCTTTTGAAAATGGAAACGGAAAGCAATACTTTGGTATAGCTGCTACAGAAAATTACAGTCCGGCTATGGAAATGATGAGATTCTTTACCGCATTTGGAATCCAGCAATTCAACCATATTCAGCTTAAAGGAAAAAACTGGCAGACCATCAGCCCTTACCGGCAGGATATCACAGAGCTGAAACCTTCTCTATCAGGAAAGGAGCTCTGGATAGGTACATTTATCGGTAATTATGATAAAGGTGGGCATAAAGTAAGCCTGGAGATCACTATTCACAAAAGCGATCAGAATATTTACAAGAACAATGTTGCCATTCCTTTATTCAATACATTAAATATTATGGAAATGGCAGGACAGGACTACTCTACCATGTTCAATCAGGAGAAAGGACTTTCTGTTGATTTCACTTTAAAGCAAGATCTCAAAAATGCTCAGCTAAGATATACGACTACGGGACATGGAGGCTGGGAAAATGGAGATGAATTTGTCCCTAAGGCTAATTCCATCTTTATGGACGGGCAACCTGTATTTTCATTTATACCCTGGAGAACAGACTGCGGCTCTTACCGCTTATACAATCCTGCTTCCGGAAATTTCCAGGACGGACTTTCATCATCGGACCTCAGCAGATCCAACTGGTGCCCGGGAACGGTTACCAATCCCAACTTTATCCCGCTCGGAGACCTGAAGGCAGGAAAACACACGATTCAGATAAAGATTCCTCAGGGTCCTTCAGAAGGAAACAGCTTCAGTTCATGGAATGTTTCAGGAGCCTTGCTGGGACTCCAATAAAAACAAAACCTTCTTGCATGAGAATTGCAAGAAGGTAAAAACACAAATGATGAAAAAAAATTATTTCGAGCCACAAAGTAAGGGTTAAAATTTGTATAATAAATTATCATATATTAATAAATATGTCATTTTTATTTCGTATAGAAATGTTACCAATAGGGGCACAGTGAAAAAAATTAATCAAAAACATGCAAATTGATTTAAATAATTAAAATTTTTCTTTTTTAAACATTAATTAATTAAAATTTTTAACTTTTAAATATTTTTTATTGTTATTTATAAACATCACTTCTACTTTTGTCTTATAAATAATAAAAAATATGTGTGGAATTGTATGTTTATTTGACGCCAAACAGAAAACTGAAATATTAAGACCTCAGGTTTTGGAAATGTCAAAAAAAATCCGTCACAGAGGACCAGATTGGAGCGGAGTTTTTCAGGATGAAAAAGTAGTATTCTCCCATGAAAGACTTGCTATTGTTGATCCTACTTCAGGAAAACAACCCCTGTTTACAAAAGACGGAAAAGTAGTATTAGCCGTAAACGGTGAAATCTACAACCATAGAGAATTAAAAGAAGAGTTTCCTGATTATGAATTTCAGACACAGTCTGACTGTGAAGTGATTCTGGCTCTTTACCAAAAATACGGAAAGGATTTCGTTGAAAAACTGAACGGAATTTTCGCCTTCGCATTATATGATACCGAAAATGAGGTATATCTTATTGCCCGTGACCATATGGGCATCTGCCCTCTTTACCAGGGTTGGGACAAAAACGGAAACTATTATGTTGCTTCAGAGCTGAAAGCTCTTGAAGGGGTATGCAAAACCATCGAGACGTTCCTTCCGGGACATCTGGTTTACAGTAAAGATGGTGCTGAGCTTCAGCAATGGTATACCAGAGAATGGGAAAGCTTTGATCAGGTAAAAGATAATGAAACTGATATTGCCCAACTGAGAAAAGGACTTGAAGATGCCGTTCACAGACAATTAATGAGCGACGTTCCTTACGGGGTTTTGCTTTCCGGAGGCCTGGATTCTTCCGTTATTTCAGCCATTACTGCGAAATTTGCCAGACAGAGAATTGAAAGTGGTGACACTCAGGAAGCATGGTATCCGAGACTTCACAGTTTTGCAGTAGGTCTTGTAGGGTCTCCGGATCTCGCAGCAGCACAAAAAGCGGCAGAGCATATTGGTTCGGTTCACCATGAGGTAAACTTTACCGTTCAGGAAGGTCTGGATGCTGTACGTGATGTGATCTACCACCTGGAAACTTATGATGTGACAACGATCAGAGCTTCTACCCCAATGTACCTTCTGGCCCGAGTGATCAAATCAATGGGAATCAAAATGGTACTTTCCGGAGAAGGGTCAGATGAGCTGTTCGGCGGATATTTATATTTTCACAAGGCTCCAAACGCCCAGGAATTCCATGATGAAACAGTAAGAAAACTGGGAAAACTTCACCTTTATGATTGTCTGAGAGCCAACAAGGCACTCATGAGCTGGGGGATAGAAGGCAGGGTTCCTTTCCTTGACAAAGAGTTTATGGATATTGCAATGAACATCAACCCAAAAGATAAGATGATCAACACTGCAGAAGGTAAGATCGAAAAATGGGTATTGAGAAAAGCGTTTGAGGATATCCTTCCAGAATCTATTGTATGGAGACAGAAAGAACAGTTTTCAGATGGTGTGGGATATTCATGGATCGATACTTTAAAAGAAGTCGCTGAAAAAGAAGTGACTGATGAAATGATGGCCAATGCAAGATTCAGATTCCCACTGAACACTCCTCAAAACAAAGAGGAATACCGATACAGAACTATTTTTGAAGAGCATTTCCCAAGTGAGACCGCTGCGGCTACGGTACCTTCCGTACCATCGGTAGCATGTTCCACTCCTATTGCATTAGAATGGGATGAAGCCTTTAAAAAAATGAACGATCCAAGCGGAAGAGCGGTGAAGGTACATGAAACATCGTATTAGGATGCAGGTTAACGGGATTCGAGATACAGGATGAAAACGGCAATTCGTCATTCACTTATGAAGTTATGAAGCAAAATTCACTATTGACTTTGTGAAGCAAAAATTGACCATTAGCTCTTTAGGGTTAAGATTCAATGTTTAAAATTTATTTTAATTTTACCAGCTTACTAACTTCTAATTTCTAACATCTAACATCCGCCCTCTACCACAATAATTTATCAATCCTGTAGCAATACAGGATTCTTTTTTGAATTAACGATAATAATATAGCATAATTTAACTGACAATCAAAAATAATATCTAATAAATAATTATATTTGGAAAACGAAAATATCAATTATAAAAAAAATGAGAAGAAACCTTACTGTTTTATTTGCCTTATTATCCATCAGTTTTGCTTTTGGACAGGGAAAATACGGCAAATATCTGAATTCAAAAAAGCTTGCTTTGGCTTATAAAAGTGTGAAAGATGCTGATAAGGATGATTACTATCAACAGTATTACTGGTTGGTAAAGGCGGAACAACTTAAAACCTATCCTCACTTAAAAGATATAAAACCTATTGTTTTGTATGAGTTCGTAAAATATGTAAACCCTCAGAATCCAACAAAAAAATTAGATGACAGAGGTAAGGAGCTGAGAGCCACAGCAGAATTATCATTAAATCAATATTTTAAAAACAAAAAATTTGAGAACAATTCTGTTTTGATGTACAACCTGGAAACTTATGTTGACCCTTCAAAAGGGCAATATTATACAAAGGTTGATCCTGAAAAGATCAAAGAACTGGTACCGAAGGAATTGTTTGCCTTCAACTCCTTCAACAGAAATATAGGAGAGGAAAAAACATATTACCTTTGGATCGATAAGAAAAAAGATGATTTAAATATAGTGGATATCATTCCTAGTGAGAAAGATGATAAAGCTTTCTATACCAGATTGAGGCAGTATCTTCCCAGCTATAAGTTTTCAAAATACGTTCCTTCCGTGAAAAAAGGAAACAAATCAGATAAAACAGATGTAGACTATTATTACATCATGCCATTTGAGCAGAATACTGACAATATTGAATACAAAACAAAGGATTTCAAAAACTTCACATTAAGCCAGTACAGAAAAGCCGGCGATGAATGGAAAGGAGTAGAAAAACCTAGAAAATAAATCAAAAAGTCCTGTGAAATTTCACAGGACTTTTTTAATTTTATATGGATTTCTTTATCTAAAGATCAAACCGCTTAAAGCAAGCGCTTCTTCAAATCAAAATAAGCCTGGAATTTTTCGGATTTTCCAGCCTATATAAAATGACAGAAACAAGCCCGCAACAGACATCCATAAAGAAAATTCTTCCACTGATCCTGGCTACCGCTATTTTCATGCAGATGCTGGACTCTACCATTCTGAACACATCTTTGCCTTCCATTGCCAAAGACCTTCATGAATCACCGCTGAATATGCAGAATGCCATCATCAGCTATGTTCTTACCCTTGCTGTTTTCATGCCTGCCAGTGGATTTCTGGCAGACCGGTTCGGAACCAAGAAGGTATTTATATTCTCACTGATCTTATTCAGCCTGGGATCTTTATTCTGCTCATTGTCTCAAAACCTTACCCATCTTGTGATCTCAAGAGTTGTTCAGGGTGTTGGAGGAAGCCTGATGACCCCGGTTGGAAAACTGGCGCTGATCAAAACCTTTGATAAGAATGAACTTCTCAAAGCGATGAACTTCGCTATTATTCCTGCTCTTATCGGACCTGTCCTCGGGCCTTTGGTCGGAGGCTATATGGTTGATTACCTTTCCTGGCACTGGATCTTTCTGATCAATATTCCGATCGGTATTCTGGGAATTCTTTTGGGCTTAAAATTTATGCCCGATTACAAATCCGATGATGTGGATTTTGATTTAAAAGGCTTTTTGATTTTTGCGGCAGCTTCCCTTCTTTTGTCCATATCATTGGAACTTTTCGGAGATATACAGAACATTACTCCGGTTCTGCTTGTATTCATTTTAGGATTCCTTTTTCTTTATTACTATTATAAGCACGCCAAAAGAGGCGGAAATCCTATTTTCCCGTTAAATCTTTTCCAGGTAAGAACGTTCCGGGTAGGAATCGTGGGAAATCTGGCTACGAGATTAGGGATCAGCTCTGTTCCGCTATTGCTGCCCCTCATGATACAAATTGCCTACAAACAGTCTGCAGTCACATCGGGCTGGATCATTGCTCCAATGGCCTTAACCGCCATTTTCGGAAAATCATCAGTTATTAAAATTCTGGATAAGTACGGCTATCGCCAGACCTTAATGGTCAACACTTTCATTATCGGAACTCTGATCTGCTTATTGGCAATCCCTGATATCCACACTTCATTATACTGGTTTATTCCTATTATTGCTGTATTAGGGTTCTTTAATTCCATTCAGTTTACCTCAATGAACACCATTTCCATAGCTGACCTCCGTAATTTTCAGACCAGCAGCGGAAACTCTCTTATATCTGTCAATCAGCAGCTCGCCATCGGCTTTGGAATTGCTTTCGGGCTAATCGTTTTAAAGCTGTTTGAAAATACCAGCTTCATCAATGGTGAAATACACAATGCATTCCGGTATACATTTCTTACCGTAGGAATATTGACCATCTTATCAGGCTTAGTCTTCAGAAGGCTTCATATTTCGGATGGAAAGAATATGAAATCGAAGGATTAGACTCCTACGAACTTATCACAGGTCAATGCTTTTCATGTATTACTATGGTAATTTTGTTTACATAAAATCAACAATATTATGGCAACTAAACAAATAGAAATCGTAGTGTCTCCAAGACCTGCACATTTTGTGGGTGATGGTTTTAGGGTTCATAATTTTATTCCAGGCGTACATGGATTAGACATGAAAAGAATGGACCCGTTCATTATGCTTGATTACAATTCGAAATTTCATTTCAATGGATCAGCCAGACCAAGAGGTGTGGGTGTTCATCCACACAGAGGTTTTGAAACGGTAACCATAGCTTATAATGGCAGAGTAGAACATCATGACAGTGCAGGCGGGGGCGGCGTTATCGGAGAAGGTGATGTACAATGGATGACCGCAGCAAAAGGTATTCTTCACAAAGAATATCATGAAACAGAATGGGCAAAAGAAGGAGGAATCTTTCAGATGGTTCAGCTTTGGGTAAATCTTCCGGCAAAAGATAAAATGAGCAATCCGAAATATCAGGCCATTGAAAACTCTAAGATGGAAAGGGTTGATCTGGGTGAAAATGGATGGGTGGAAGTCATTGCAGGAGAATATAAGGGACAGAAAGGTCCTGCCACAACTTTCACTCCTGTTCATATGATGAATGCAAAGCTTAAAGCAGGCGGAAAGGCGGATTTTAATTTTCCTGCTCATTTCAATACGGCAGCTTTGGTAATCGAAGGAAGCATCATCGTAAACGGAGAAGAAAAGGTAAAGGCTGATCACTTTGTTTTGTTTAAAAATGAGGGAGAAACATTTACTATTGAATCAAGTGAAGATGCAGTCGTTTTGATCATCAGCGGAGAACCCATCAATGAGCCGATCTACCCTCACGGACCTTTTGTAATGAATTCCAGAGAGGAGATCATGCAGGCTTTCGAAGACTTCAATACCGGAAAGTTCGGCTACCTGGAAGATTAAAAGAATTAAATTTAGCTTAATCTTTGATTATTCCTTTTTCATTAACTTTATATATAATTATGTTGGGGTTGAAATATAAGGGATCGAGGCTTAATATTGATAACTAAACCTTATAGGTTTTTAAAACCTATAAGGCTTGATCTTCCTTACAAATATCAGAAAATCCAGATCCTTTAAACCCATAACTTTTAAACCAGAATTATGAAACCAGAATTTGAAAATATCCCTTTGGTAAAAACCGACAAAAGATTTGAAATAGAAGTGAACGGACATTCTGCATTCATTGATTACCGTGAAACAACGCATCAGATCTCTTTGATACATACTGAGGCAGAACCGGAACTGGCAGGAACAGGCGCCGCAGCTGCAGTAGTGGAAAAAACACTGAACTATATTGAAGAAAGCGGTAAAAAGCTTCTTCCCTACTGTCCCTACGTTTTTGCTTTTATCAGAAAGCATCCTGAATGGAAGCGTATCGTTGATGAAAGGTTTGAAGGATACGGCAAGCTTTAAATCATTCATACCTCTTTTCAATTTAATTTAAACAGCATTTAAAAAGTATTACATCATCATGTCAAATATCGGACTTATCATTGAAGAAAAAGCAGCGGATATAGGGAACTTCCTGGTAGGAAGACTTCTTCCTTTCCGTGAAAAAAGAGCGGTTGGACCTTTTGTGTTTATTGACCACATGGGCCCTTCCGAACTAAAGGATTATCAGAATCTTGATGTTCCTCCACATCCTCACATTGGGTTATCCACATTAACCTATCTGCTTGAAGGATCTATTTTCCACAGAGACAGCATCGGAAGCGCTATTGAAATAAAACCTGGTGCCGTCAACTGGATGACTGCCGGAAAAGGGGTTGTACATTCAGAAAGAACTCCGGAATACTTGCGGCACAGCGATAAAAGACTACACGGGTTCCAGATCTGGGTGGGACTTCCCAAGCATCTTGAGCAGGCAGAGCCTACATTCCATCATATTGAAGAGGATGATATTCCTGTTTGGGAAGAAGACGGAATCCGGTATAAACTGATTGCCGGTGAAGCATTCGGAAGAACATCTCCGGTTCCTGTACACAGCAAATTATTTTTCATTGAGATCAAGACAAAAGAAGCGAAAAAAATAAGCATCGGAAAAGATCTCTATGGTGAAGCAGCCATGTATGTACTGGACGGAACAGTGACTACCGAAGGGAATTCTTATGGTTCAAAACAGCTGATGATTGCCAAAGATACCAAGCTTTGTGAATTTGATATGAGCGAGAATGGTACTGTCTATCTTTTTGGTGGTGAGCCATTCGATAAGGAACGTTTTATATTCTGGAACTTTGTGAATTCTGATAAAGAAATGATCGATCAGGCCAAAGTAAACTGGAATGATCAGAATCATGAAGCATTTCCCCTGGTTCCCGGTGATGAGCATGAATATGTTCCGCTACCCAAATCAATTTTAAACAGAAAATAATATCCGGTCAGGATCAAGCATTAAAGCCATGAAAATATTAGCATTCGCAGGAAGCACATCTTCCACTTCTATCAACAGGGAACTGGTAAAGTTTGTTCTGAAAGATTTCCAGAATGAGGAAATCAATCTCATTGACCTCAACGATTTCACTATGCCTGTTTTTTCGGTGGATCTTGAGAAAAAGGGATTTCCGGATGAAGCGCATCGGTTTTTAAAAGTGATTGAGGAGTCTGATGTTATCATCTGCTCTCTTGCTGAGCACAACCGGTCTTATAGTGCGGCATTCAAGAATGTTTTTGACTGGGCTTCAAGGATCAATGTAAAAGTATTTCAGAACAAGCCTATGTTTCTGATGAGCACTTCTCCCGGAGGCTATGGAGGGGGCAATGTGATGAATACGGCGAAGACATTTTTTCCTCAGTTTGCCGCTGATATCAAGGACACGTTTTCACTTCCTAAATTCTACGAAAATTTTGATATGGAAAGCGGAGTGATCAATCCTGATATGCTGGCAGACCTGAAATCGAAAATCGAAAATTTTAAAAATCAGGTTAAAACCAATCATTAAATTCAAAACTGAAGGAGGCTATCCATATCAGAATATAAAGAATATATATCGATTATATTTTATATACCCGGCATAGCAACTTCTTTTTTTTATCCTTATATTGCCACAGATTTTTATACATCGTGGCTCTCATATGGCTGATTCCTGACAAATCATTAAAAGAAACCTTGATATGGAAACACACGAATATCCCAACGGCGACATCACTGTCATCTGGCAGCCTCAGAAGTGCATCCACTCCGCTGTATGTGTAAAAATGCTTCCCAAAGTCTATAATCCTAAAGACAGACCTTGGATAAAAGCACAAAATGCAAGTCCGGAAGAGCTTAGAACACAGATAGACCAATGCCCTTCAGGAGCATTAAGTTATAAATTCAATACAGAAAAATAATGGCGGTAACGGTAAAAGCAAGTTTAGGAAAAACAAAATATTATACGGAAGTAACAGCTGGTGAAAACCGGATCATTACTGATGAGCCTATCGATAAAGGCGGTCAGAACAAAGGCTTCAACCCTATGGAAATTCTGGCAACATCCCTTGCAAGCTGTACGGCAGCTACTCTGAGAATGTACATTGAAAGAAAGGAATGGGACGTAGACAATATCAGCGTAGAAGTGGAGCTTGAAAATTATCCACTGACCAAAAGAGCGGTTTTCAAAAGAGATATCAATTTTGAAGGCGTTTTGGATGCAGAGCAGATGAAAAGGCTCCATACCATTGCAGACGCGTGTCCGGTTCACAAAATATTAACAAACGACATAGAAATACTAACCAAATTCTCATAATATGATCGAAGTAAAACAAAACAACGACGAGAAACACGGAAGTTTTGAAGCTTTCATAGATGGAAGACGCGCAGGAATGATGACCTATACCTGGGCAGGAGAAGAAAGATTTATTATTGACCACACTGAGGTGGAAGAAGCTTACAACGGAAAAGGTGTAGGTAAGGAAATGCTTCTGGCAGCAGTAGATTTTGCCAGGAAAAACGGAAAGAAGATCATTCCGCTCTGTCCTTTTGCTAAAGCAAGCTTCCAAAAGAGTGAGGAACTTCAGGATGTTTTAGTGAATTAGTCACTGTTTTCCACCCTTACCATACAAACCTTTCAGCGGATACCCCTGAAAGGTTTTTTCTTTTTTTAACAGAACAGAAAAAAACTATATTTGCTAAAATTTAAAATATAAGCATGAATCCAGGAACAGTCCTTTTGCTATTTGTTTTTGTCTATTTTGTAGGTCTTTTGGTGATCTCCTATTTCACAAGCCGGAATTCTGATAATCAGTCGTTTTTTATCGGGAATAAAAAAAGTAAATGGTGGCTCGTTGCATTCGGGATGATAGGAACCAGTTTAAGCGGGGTTACCTTTATTTCTGTTCCGGGAACTGTCGGTAAGATGACCGGCTCCGAATATATCTACGGAGGTTTCGAATATTATATGATGGTGATCGGTTTTTTCATCGGGTATTTTATTGTTGCCGCCATATTGCTGCCACTGTATTATAAGATGAACCTGACTTCCATTTATACCTATCTGGGGAAGAGATTTAATGTGGAAGCGCATAAGATAGGCTCAATATTTTTTATCATTTCCAGAGCGATCGGAGCTACGGCAAGGCTGTATCTTGTGGTAAACGTTTTACAGATATTCCTGCTGGAAGGCCTGGGAGTACCGTTTTGGCTGACCTCTCTTATCCTTTTGCTGATGGTGCTTCTCTATACTTTTGAAGGAGGGGTAAAAACAATTGTAATTACCGATACTTTACAGACTTCCTTCATGATCATCAGCTTGATAGCCTGTATTGTATATATTCTATCCAACCTGAATTTATCTTTTGGGGAAGCATATACTATTTTGGGACAGAAAAACTATACGCATTTCATCAATTTTGATCCCAACTCAAAAACATTTTTCATGAAAACCATTCTGGGAGGTATCTTTATTACCATTGCCATGACGGGACTTGATCAGGAAATGATGCAGAAGAATATCTCTGTTGACAATCTCAGGAACTCAAAGAAAAATATGCTCACCTTTGCAGGAACATTACTTCTTGTGAACCTTGCCTTCTTATTCCTGGGTGGATTACTTTATCTTTTTGCCCTGCAGAACGGTGCGGAATACGCAACAATAAATGGTGAAACCGTTACCCATATTTTTGGATTTAAAGATGCTTCGGGCAATATTAAAAATATCATGGGAGATGACCTTTTCCCTGCACTTTCCCTTCAGGGATATTTCCCGATGACTATTTCCATTATTTTTATCATCGGATTGATTTCAGCGTTATTTCCTTCCGCTGACGGGGCTTTAACAGCCGTAACGAGCTCATATTGTGTAGACCTGCTCAACCTTAATGAAGATAAGACCAGAACGGAAAAAGAAAAGAAACGCCTTCGTATGAAAGTACATTTGACCTTCACTGTGATATTCTTCATTCTGATCATGGTTTTCAAAGCCCTGAACGACAAATCTATCGTTTACCTGATCATGGAAGTTGCCGGCTATACTTACGGGCCTCTTCTGGGACTTTTCGCTTTTGGAATTTTTACCAAATTTCAGATTTCGAAGAAATATTCAATTCTTATGGTGACCATTTTAGCCCCTGTTCTTACTTATCTGATCAATATGGCGGTTACCAATTATACGGATTACCGAATCGGGGTGGAGCTGATCGTCCTTAACGGATTTCTGACATTCATCGGACTATGGATGGTGAAGAGCAGGCAGTATTTGAAAATGGTTTAATCTACGAGTAGCTTTAAGTTTAAGCTCAATGGAAATTTATTTTATATCTAAACGCACCATAATCCATTTCTATTGATAGATCATAATGAAATAATAAATATCATCCCGGGTTAATCATCCGGGATTTTTTATTGTTGAGGCGTTATTTTATGCTTTACTCTAAACCGGAAAAATTGACGGGGCCTTACAGAATCATGTATTTTGAGTATCTTTGAAACCAATACATAATGAAGTCATCCTGACTTTATTTTCACATCATTTGATTATTACAAAAACGATCATTATAGTCTCAATTTTTATAGTGAACTTGTTTAAAGTTTCCTGAAAATTTTAAGGATATTTGAGGTAGTAAACCTAACAGGTTTTAAAAACCTGTTAGGTTTAGATCTTAAGTTAGAATTTTTATGTTGAGCTATTCAGATTGATCATAAAATTAAACGTATTTGCTTCGTATTCTCTTAGCTGCCATTTACTTTAAACAAGCTCAGTTCAAGCTAGCATAGATAGAAAGTATTTATTGTATACCTACAAAAATTATCCTCATTTCAATGTAAATCCGGGATGGGATGATAAAAATGAAAAGCGTCTGAAAGAAGCAGGATATTTTACCCTGGAGGACGATGATGCGGGAACACAATTAATTTTTAAATTGGTTAACAGCATCGTTACTGAAATTTCAGTTTACATCAACGAAGGCTGTTAAAAGCAGGAAATATTTAAATATGTCAAAATCCGGGTTTTCAGATCCGGATTTTTGCATTTCCGTAAGCCGCCAAAAAAGTGTAAATTTGCGTGCAAATAAATCAGATATAATGAGTAAAAGTATTGAAGAGTTAAAATCTCTTACTACGCAGATCAGAAGAGACATTTTAAGAATGGTTCACGCTGTAAATTCAGGACACCCGGGCGGAAGTTTAGGCTGTACGGAATACTTCACAGCTCTTTACGGAAAGGTAATGAACTATAAACTTCCTTTCACGATGGAAGGCAAAAATGAAGATCATTTTTATCTATCGAACGGACACATCTCTCCGGTGTTCTACTCTACTTTGGCAAGATTTGGCTTCTTTCCGGTAGACGAGCTGAGAACTTTCAGAAAATTAGACTCAAGATTACAGGGGCACCCTACTACTCATGAAGGTCTTCCCGGTATCAGAATCGCTTCAGGTTCTCTTGGGCAAGGGCTTTCTGTTGCTCTTGGTGTAGCTGAAGGTAAAAAATTAGACGGAGAACAGTCTCTTGTTTACTCTCTTCACGGAGACGGTGAGCTTCAGGAGGGTCAGATCTGGGAAGCTTTAATGTACGCTGCTGCTAAAAAAGTAGATAACATCATCTCTACTATTGACTACAATGGCCGTCAGATCGACGGTGATACAGATGATGTATTAAGCTTAGGTAATCTTCATGCTAAACTTGAGGCATTCGGATGGATCGTTTTGGAAGAAAAGAACGGTAATGATCTTGAAGCTGTCATTGGTATTCTTGAAAGAGCAAAAGCAGAAACAGGAAAAGAAAAGCCTGTAGCGATTATCCTTCACACGGAGATGGGTTACGGAGTAGATTATATGATGGGTACTCATGCCTGGCACGGGAAAGCTCCTAATGATGAGCAGCTGGATACAGCTTTCAAACAATTATACCTGGAAGCTCCGGCGGATTACTAATATCTTACAATATCGATTAATAAAATAAAAATGAAATATACATATACAGAAAAAAAGGACACTCGTTCAGGATTCGGAGCAGGATTAGCTGAACTTGCTGATAAAAACCCGAATGTAGTAGCGCTTTGTGCAGACCTTATCGGTTCTCTGAAAATGGAGAAATTCATTGAGAAGGCTCCTGAAAGATTCTTCCAGGTAGGTATTGCTGAAGCTAACATGATGGGACTTGCTGCAGGTTTGAGCATTACAGGGAAAATTCCTTTTACAGGAACTTTCGCTAATTTCTCTACTTCAAGAGTATATGACCAGATCCGTCAGTCTATCGCTTACTCCGGGAAAAATGTAAAGATCTGTGCATCCCACGCCGGTCTTACTTTAGGGGAAGACGGAGCGACTCACCAGGTTCTTGAAGATATCGGGATGATGAAAATGCTTCCGGGAATGACAGTAATCAACCCTTGTGACTACAACCAGACCAAAGCGGCAACTATTGCTATCGCTGACCACGAAGGTCCTGTATATTTAAGATTCGGAAGACCTACCGTTCCTGTATTCATCCCTGAAGATATGCCTTTCGAAATCGGAAAAGGAATCATGCTTCAGGAAGGTGCTGATGTAACAATCGTTGCAACGGGACACCTTGTATGGGAATCTCTTGTAGCTGCTGATGAGCTTGAAAAAGAAGGTATTTCCTGTGAGGTGATCAACATCCACACGATCAAGCCTCTTGATGAAGAGATCATTTTAAAGTCGGTTGAAAAAACCGGTAAGATCGTAACTGCTGAGGAGCACAATTACCTTGGAGGTTTAGGGGAATCTGTTGCGGGAATGCTTGCAAGAAGAAGACCTACAAGACAGGAATTTGTAGCGGTGAATGATACTTTCGGAGAGTCTGCAACACCTGCTGAACTGATGAAGAAGTATAAAATTGATGCTGCAGCCGTGAAAGAAGCTGTAAAGAGAGTTTTAGCTAACTAAGAATTAGCTTCATAATATAGCCGCGGCTGTTTCTTTGAAACAGCCGCGGCTTTTTTTGGTGCATGATTTATCAGATGCTGATTATTTACTGAATATATTTGCCCCCTGGTGGCAAAGAATGGTTAATTATCATAGTTGTAGTTCCTACCCTACTTATTATCGTTATTTGTTCTATTCAGGCTGATTCAGCGGAAGTCCTACAGCGATCAGAACAGGACATAATATTTCCTTTATATACTCATCTTCTTTCCTGTTAGACGCCTTTGAACCTGAAAAATAATTGCTGATCCTGTAGTTTTTTACAAACTGGTTTCTTTTTTTTCCGATCGAATAGTAATATCCTCCCCATTCATCATTGATAAAATAGATCATTTCATCAAAATTCATGATCTTTTTAGACAGAAACAGTTTCCTGTAAATACACTTCTCAGACTTGTCAAAAATATATTTCACAGGAACCCGGAAAACCAGATCAAACAGGAAATATGCCATGTAGGCTGCCCATAGTCCAAGAGCAATTTTAAATTGATCACCGGACATCTGGTCCATAAAGTAATAGATAATCACCAGAAGTGCTATTACTCCTAACGCCAGCCACCATACCAAAGTTCGCAGGAAGCTGTAGTTGGGCATAAAGCTTATTTCACTGCCGTTCTCTTCAAATTTATAGCGGTCTGTTACGCTCATGGCCCGGATCATTGATGTTCATAATATCCTCAGTTTCATTTACCATCTTTTGGATTCCTGCATGGGTCAGAGCCTGTCCTATTGTCAGGTGTTTTTCTTTACCGTCAACTTCAAAATAAATAGACAGCATTACATTTGTGGTAATGAAGCCCAGATATTTTGTGGCCAGCACATGAAAGTTGGTAAAATCCTGAATCGCATACGTTTTCGCCGGAACAAAGATGCTATGCTTTCCGGTAATGGTCTTCCGGTCCATATCGATGATGAATTTCTTGGTAAAGAAATTGATAATGATAAGCGCCACAACTGCTATAATAATAAAGCTAAGGGTTCTGACACTGTTAAAAATAAGTGCTGCTATTATTAAAAAAATAATGCACAACACGGATACAAATACCGGTTGATTTTTAAAAATATACTGATTTCCTTCCTGTCTATAAAATTTATAGTTGTTCATAATAAAACGTTTTATTTTTTTAATTGATGTTTATATTTTAATGTTGAATCTGTTTAAACTTTTTATCTTATAAGAATCACAGCTATTTTTTGACTTGAAAAAGCTTTTATTCTAAACACTTAAGTCCACTTAAGTTAGTTTAAAATGATACTGTATAAAAAGTTCACATAAGAAGAAAATCAAAGATTTTCATAAAGCTCAAGTGTACTTATTGTGCAGCAAGCTTGTGATTTAAAAACAAGTGTTTAATCTTTTTTGGGATTTTTTGGTTTTCATTGGAAAAGTTTAAACAGCTTTGTTATAATGAAATTGGTATTTATTCTTCATCCTTTTAATTGCCCCAGGTATCCATCCATTCCAGATATTCAGTTTTATACTCATTATCATTAAGTCTGGTAATGATCTCTTTCAGATCCTTCCTGTCAAATTCATAATCTGAAACTGTAAAAAACAGGAAAACATCTTTGCCGGTAATCTGTTTGAAAAAATCTTCGTTTTTAAGTTTTTCCAATACTTCAATACAGGTCGTATAAAGCTTAGCCTGAAAATCTTCAAACCAGTCATTATCATCACCATTTTTGTCAAGTTCTGCTCTTAACTTTGCACAGATCTCATTAAACTCTTTATCAGCCCCCTCCATTTCATACGTCCACTCAGCCGGTTCATATTTATAATAGAGCGCATCATCCTCATCTTCTGTATCAAGCTCCTCCAAAGTATTGGAAGCCGGGCATACCGTCATCGCTCCTTCATCACTGTATAATGCAAAACTGTAAATATTTTCTGCACCATGCTTTTCATACATTTCTAAAAAAGCCTTCTTTGCCGCATTTTCTATCTCCTGTTTCAAAATTTCAAAATCCATAATTCTCCTCTTCTTTAAATTTAAAATGGGCGGTAAAATTACCCTAATCCCGTCAAATCAGATTACTATATTCTTTTAAAGTATAGCCAATTTCATGATTATAGCTATAATATTCCGGTTTCAGGTTATCTGTTTCTGCTATACATGACCAATCCTGGAATGATAAGAGCCGCTGCCAGAAGCAATGGCGGCACCTCTCCATATCTGAACAGCCAGGAAGTTTCTTTGGACTTACAATTTTATACTCCTGAATTTCACTTCTCAACTCGTCTTTTTTTAGCTAAGTTATTGCATTTCTTTAATGCAAATTAAAGTATAATTTCTGTTTATCAGCAAATTCTGGTACACATCAAAATTGATCAGGTATTTTGTACAATAGAAAAATGTTACAGCTTTATGCTATATTAATTTAAGCCCCCTTTTATCTTGTCAAACAATACTTTATACTTTTAAAAGAATTTTTGTTTTTTCCTAAAATTTTCTCATGATCATTAAAACGGATTTGTACAATTTGTATGGATGAAATCACCGAAAAATATAATAAAAAATTGCACATACAAATCAAAATTTATCACTATTACGTGATCTGAATATTTATAGTTTTATCCCATCAACGTTGATGAAATACATTCTTCATTTTTGATCGTATGTGTACAGTACAGGATAATATAGAGGAATTATTCAGCCCGATGTCAGGGATTATATGGCACAACTAATTTATCAAACTAAAAAAATATCAAAATGAAAAAATTAAATGGAATGAAGAGAGACTTCTCTGCTTTGGAAAACAAAAAAATGAAAAATCTTCAGAATATTCAAGGTGGAACTGGTAGTGCGGTCAATTATGTTCCTACAAACAGAGGAGATTGTTATGATAAAGAAACATGGGTTGATCATCAACATGTATCAACTTTAGAAGTTTGCTAAAAAACACATTAATCTAATCACTGTAAAAGGGAGACAACCTTCCTTTTGCAGTTGATAGATTCAGTTCTTACAACGCACAAACTGAAAATACAAAATGCTACAAAAATTAACTTTGAAATCAAACCTTAGAATATATACAATACATCTGCTTATCATCAGCTTTACATTCTTCTCGTGTAAAAGTACAAACCACAATTATATTATTTACTATAACAAAGTAAATGAAATTGACAGTCTTTACCGGATTGCTAACCAACCCGATAAAGCTATAAAGCAATACCGAAAGCTGTTCAAAAAATACAACCCTAAAAACCAGGAACGTATTAAAGAATATGAGACTTATATTAAGCTGGCAGATCAACATCAAAAGAATTTCGGTGGAAAGAAAAGTCTATACAAGCTTATCCCTCTAATTGCTCCTTACGAAGGGTCATATGGAAGCTATTTCGGATTGTTCAAAAAGTATGGCATAGATAGCACCGAAGTAAAACAGAGAATTGCAGACTGGAAAAAAGGTTTAAATAAAAGGTTGGTAGATTCCTTCAGTATTGCTTTCACCCGTGATCAGGCTGAAGGTAGGAGAAACTTTCAGCTTATGGAAAAAAATGACAAGATAAATGCACAGCTGTTGAAATGGACCTTTGAAAACTATGGCTATCCTTCAGTACAAAAAATCGGACTTATCGGAAATGACGGTGTATTTATGCCAATGCACCCCTTGCTCAGCCATATGATAGGTGAAAAAGAATATCCTTATTTCAAAGCAAAAATGCTGGAATATATAAAATCCGGAGACTGTATCCCAAAAGACTACGCCAATATGGTAGATCGGCACAATCTACAAATCAGCAAAGAAGGAATGTTATATGGTGTTTACCCAAGCTATGATGCTATCGTGGATACAATAAAAGCAAACCGTGAAAGAAAAAAAATAGGCTTACCGAGTCTTAAACATTCTTCTAAAATCACAAAAGATTACTTTAAAAAATGATCCTTATTATTTCCAAAAACAATGAGAGGACAACTAATCTGATAATAAAATGGCTTGTGAAAATAAGTAAGAAATTTATTCGTGTACATGAAGATGAAATTTTTGAAATCAAAACTGAAAACCGAAAAATAATCTTAGAGAGTGAAAGAAATTCTTTTTTTCTTGAGGACATTACCAGTGTATGGTATAGAAGAGGCCGCTTAAAGATCAGAAAATTGAGATATGAAAATCAGGCTGTTAATGCCCATATGAATGAAGTACAACATTGGCTGGAAGACTATGTCAGAAAAACATTGGAATCTAAAAAACATATCAATAAAGAAAGCAATAGTGATGTTAATAAGTTATTGGTATTAGAAGAAGCTATAAAAGCAGGCTTAGAGGTTCCTGAATATTTTTTGGCTGACAGTACAGATCAGGTTTCTTTGGGTACAACGATTACTAAAACGATTGGAGGAAACCCGATATTAGATGATATTAATACGGATCTAAATGGGATTATGTATACCTCAATTATACATAAGAAAGAAAAGTTGAAGTTCTTTACTACATTTTTTCAAGATAAAATTGATAAGGAATTTGAAATCAGAACATTTTACCTTAATGGAAAATGCTATTCAATGGCTATCTTTTCTCAGAATGATGAACAAACCAAAACGGATTTCAGAAAATACAATCTGGACAATCCCAATCGAAATGTCCCGTACAAATTATCCTTGGATATTGAAGATAAAATCCACCTTCTGATGCAGGCATTAGACCTTAATTGTGGATCATTGGATTTCATCAAAGGAAAAGATGGTAAATTTTATTTCTTGGAAGTCAATACCATTGGGCAGTTTATGGGATTATCTTATACCTGTAACTATTCGTTGGATAAAGAAATAGCAAACTATTTATGAAAATTAAAATTAAAGAAACAAACAAACTTCCGCTTACTTTTAAACATATAGAAGTTTTTAAAGATCAAAAACTGAAAAAACAAAGCGATGTTGTAACTTTTATAAATTGTAAGAAGCTCCAGACTAATTTCTATATCAGAGAAAAACCCATAAAATCGTTGAATCGGCTATTATGAAGTATTTTAATTTATTCTCCACCATACAGATCACAAAAGGTGCCGGCAGGATTCTCATTTCAGACCTGCAAAGAAATATCTCTGAGCTTTATCCTCTAGAATTGTATGAAATGACAGAGGAACTGAAAAAGCATTCCATAGAAGATTTGATGAGCGCTTATGATGATGAATCTAAAAAGATCATTCAGGAGTATCTGGATCTTCTATTGGAAAAAGAATACGGGTTTATCACAGAGAATGACTGGGACAGAAATTTCCCACCTATTTCATATGAATATTATGAGCCCAGTGCAGTGACTGACCTTTTTATTGAAATGACTGAGATTGATCTATTGAAAAAAATAAAGCCCTCAATAGAAAACCTTGATATAAAATACCTGGTTATTTACAGCTTAAAGCCATTGACCGTCGACGACTTTATAGAAATAGATAAGACCTTTGATGTTTCGGTATTATCAGGAATAGAGATCTTTTCTCCGTTTCACCGGAAGATCGACCAATCTTTTATACAGGCTCTCCATAAAGACACAAGACGAATTTACAACCTCATCTTCTACAATTGTTCCGTGCCTCCTTTCAAAGCTAAAAATGAATATAGATTCGCCCTACAATTCGTAAAAGAAGACTTAAAAATATCAGCCTGTGGAAAAGTGGATCTGAAATATTTCAATACAAACCTTCCTAAAGTTCTGGAAGCCATGAATTACAACTCATGTCTGTATAAAAAGATTGGTATCGACAGAAACGGAAATATTAAAAACTGTCCCCTGATGTCTGAAAGCTTTGGGAACATTTATAAAGACAGCCTTGAAAAGGCTTTGATACAAAAAGGATTCAAGAAATACTGGAATCTCACTAAAGACAGTATAGAAGGCTGCAAAGACTGTGAATTCCGTTATATCTGCACTGACTGCAGAGCTTATACAGAAATGAATCATACAAACGGAGAAGGACTTGATATTTCAAAGCCTTTAAAATGCGGCTATGATCCTTATTCCGGAGAGTGGAAAGATTGGGCTAAAAACCCTTTAAAACACAAAGCCATCCAACATTATCATGTACAGGAACTTCAAAGATCTGCCAGCCTGTGACTCTATCTAAAAAACTTCCATTTCGGAATTATAGCCAGCATCCCAAAACCTGTAAAAAGGAAAAGGTTAGTAACATCGGTATATAAAAATGTTGACAGATAGTAATTGTGCATAAAGAAATGCAGGACCAGCAGAGCCGGAAACATAAAGATCCCTGCTTTTCTGTAGAAGAACATCAGTACAAGCCCCAGCATCATCAATACATCGATTGAAAAGATGATATAAAAGTACCATCTCGGAATATCAAGGTAATCGTGCTGCAAATATTCATCCACATCAATTCCCAGTCCCATTATGGTAAACAACATTAAGGCTAAAAACGCCAGTACAAATCCCCATCCTTTCTTCGGATCCTCGTCAAAATAGCTGTATTCTTCCATAGATACAAAAATAAAGAACTTATGAGAGATTTCATAAGTTCTTTTATAATTATTCGTTTAAAATTTGACTTACACAGAAATAGCGTTGATCAGTCTGTTCTTGTCACTTAAGAATTCCTCCATAGAGATCATACTTTCCGTTCTCATTACATCCTGAATGTCATCTATCTGATAAATAATTCTTTTAGCATCATCTGTATTCTTAGCTCTTACTTTACAGAAAATATTATATTTTCCGGAAATAACGCTGGCTTCGATTACATTAGGAATAGTTGACAATTCTTTCAATACTTCCTGAGTACGGTTTGATTTTGTCAAAAGAATTCCGATAAAAGCTGTAAAATGATAATCCAGCTTACCATAATCGATGTTAAGAGATGATCCCAAAATAATACCTGCATCCTCCATCTTTTTCACTCTTACGTGAATTGTTCCAGCAGAAACATCCATCTGCTTTGCAATTTCAGTAAAAGGCATTCTTGTGTTTTCTACTAAGAAATCAAGAATCTTCTTGTCTATTTCGTCCAGTTGATAGTTCATATTAGTTAAATTACAATTTCTTTAAAAAATCTATGTATTTTTTGCAAATTTACGAAAAATAATTTAACTAAAAAATATATATCAAACATTAACAATAATTAACACAGATGATAAAAATCATTAAAATATTCTAATTATTTACCTGACGATTTTATAGAATCTGTTTTTATTTCACCTTTTGCTTCAGAAGTTTTTTTATCTTTTTTCTTCTTTTTGAACAAAGAATTGAAGCTTTTACTCCATACAACACCTCCTCCATAAGCCTGATTTGCAGAACCATTCGTACTTACCATTCCCATACCAATATTTGTAGGCTTGGAATAGGCACGTATAATAAGGCTTCCGTCATTTTTCTTTGAAAGGTCATATTCAATAGAACCCTCTCCTGAAAGGTAATTAGCCTGTGTAGCATCTGCTTTTGACAAGGGGATTCCCAGACCTGTTTTTATATTGACCCTAGGTGAAACAGCCACACTTACTCCTGCATTGGCCCTATCTCCGATGTTTGAATTCTGATCACCTTTTACGTAATTCAGGTCGATCTGGAATTCATTACTCATTGTGTTAAGAACTGATCCCAACTGTTTCAAAAGCATGTTATACCCGGAAGATTCTGCAACATTTCCTACATTCACATCAACCCCACCGGAATTGGACACATTGAAACTATTTAACAAAAGAATAGAACCGAACTGAAGCACCTTCTCTCCTTCCTGACTCATTTTTGCAGCCAATGTTTCTCTTACCTGGCTGGAGACGTCTAAAGCCGTCACATTAAGATCCACTTTAGGATTGACCAGAGACTGTGTGATATTCGCCTGCAGCAAAATACTGATAGGCTGAAGCTTTCCCATACTGAGGTATTCCCCGGCATTGGAAACCATTCTTACATAATTTGCGGTAATATCAAGGCTCGGCTTCATGGCGTCACCATCCCATCTGATACTGCTGTTTCTTTCGATCTGGAATGTCTTATTAAGGATCGCCTTGGAAACAAATGTTCCGTTATCAACTTTATATGTTCCGCTCATGGCAATATTTCCCTGTCTGTTCATCTGGAACTTCAGTGGTGCTGCCACTCCTTTTACGGTAATATTCCCTACATCATCCCCTACCAGTACGTTTACCGTTGTTCCTTTATCCACAGCCAGATTGAAGTCTATGTTCATATTGGCTCCCGTCTTCTTCTTTTCTTCCAGTGTAACCAATCCGTCTTTTCCTTCTTTCAGGAACCTCAGCATCTTAAATTCTTCCACATTGGAAGTAGAGCTTGAATTGAAAGTAAATGTACTTCCGTTAAGCGCTTTCATGTTAGGCGTTGTTATACTCAATCCTGAAACAGGTCCGTCCACATAGAGGTCTCCCTGACCATATACCCTTCCCCAGAACAGATCAAAATCTTTCTGAGTCGTATTCAGCATCAGCAGGTTGTCAGCTCTCATTACCAGAGATACCCCCATGGATGAAAGGGTTTCAAACTGGATCGCTCCGGAAACATTTCCTTTAGAGTTGGACCTTCCGTCATGTACTTCAATATTATTGAGGATCGCAAGCCCTCTGGTCAGCTGAATGACCGTATCATCAAAAGAATAATCCACTCCTGTAAAGAGAAGTTTTAATCCAAAATCTTTTAAAGCAATATCTCCGCTATAATCCAGGTTATTAAGCTTACCATTGATCTTAAGATCTCCTGTAGCTTTTCCTCTGAGGTTTCCAAAGATCGTCTGCACAAACTGCTGGGTGAATGAAAGGTCAAAGTCACGCATTTCAGCAGTCAGATCAATGACCGGAGAAGCGGTATTATTATTGACCGTTCCTGTCAGATTAAGGCTGTTGTTTCCTAATTCTCCTGCAGAATGTACCTTTACATCGATATCATAGACATTTAAAGAGAAGCCGTTGGTTGCTGAAATTGAAATATCTCCCATCTCATTTCCATTCATCTTAATATCATCAATAGTAAGGTCTACCAATGGCTGTAGTGTACTCTTATCCATTCTGATCTTTACACTTCCGTTGGCAAGTCCTTTTATATCCATACCGTTTCCTCCGGACTGCATTTCCAGAAGCTTTTCCACAGCAAAATCATTGATATCCGCATCTACATAAAAATCCTTAGCTGACTTAAACTGTGCTTCCTTGATAAACAAGGCACTTTTATCGGAATAAACCCGCAGGTTTCTGATATCAAAATCTCCGGTCTTCTTCCTATAAGTAATGGAATGGTTAAGTTCCGGACTTGTATCTATAGCCCAGATCACTTCATTGAACTTTACTTCAGTAGGTTCAAACCTGAATACATAATCCCCCGCCGCATCTGTAGACTGATCAACATTAATGGCATATTCCTTAAGTTTTTCATTGATCTCATCATCCGGGCTTCCATGCTTAAATACAGTAGCAAGATGGAGCGTATTTCCATTCTCATTATTCCCTTTAAGCTCAAAATCTTTGATTACATTTTTATTATACACGACTCTGCTGATCCTGGCATACAGCTGTTCGCTCAGGTTAGCCGTATTAATTCTGACCTTCACACTGTCTACCAGAGCACTGTCTCTGCTCAGGTTCTTTCTGTCATTGATCCTATAGTCAGGATTAGAGGATGCCAAAGCTTTATCGGCATCACTTATTTCTTCCTCTTTTGTCATGATATACTTCAAGGAAGCAGCATCCAGGTTCAGGATCAAATTATTGGAGTTCCCATCATATTCTCCTTCTACAAGAGCTCCGTTAGGCAGCTTCAGGTCCGGTAAAAAATAATTGACCAACCCCTGGCGTACGTCAAAATTCAGGGTAAAATTCTGTCCACGGTACAGTTTTCTAGGTGGAGGTCCCACCAGAATTCTGCCCACTCCGTTCTCTACCATCCCGGCAAGATCTGCAAGATTGTATTTACCTGATATTTTTCCTGTTGCGGCCCCTGGCGCATCCACATCAATAACACGGCCACCTGCTTCAACAAATGTTTTCAGCTTTGCGTTAGGAATATTATATTTTTGGGTAGCAGTAGCAAAATGAAGGTTATTGGCATTCACATCCAGGGTAAGGTCATTGATTAATGACATTGACATTTTCCCTTCAACCTGTCCGCTTACGATCTGATTCCCTGGCTTATTCGTGAAATAGTTCATGTTCAGGTAGCTCACATCAGCATTCACATCCATAGCTACTTTAGAAGTACTGAAATCTATCAGCCCTTTGACAGTTGCTTTAGCCTGATCATCATTCACGGTGATCAGCCCGTTATATTTTTTATGATCTAATAATCCGTCCAGATACAGGTTATTAATCACTTTATCCATAATTTCAATGCTGGCAATCTGAGATTTAGTGGTCAGGCGCATCGTATTGACATCAAAGCTTTCGCCGTTAAGGTCAAATTTTCCGGAGATCAGGCCTACTGCTTTATTTTTTGTGATCACAGAAGTATTGAGGTCCTTCACATCAAGATAACCTGAGTATTTAGGCATAGCCGTACTGTACCCTGTCAATGTAAGTTTAGAAATGTTGGCCTGCCCTATTCCCGTCAGTAAATTTCCGCTCTCCACATAGATCTGATCCGGATTCACTTTTGCCGTTCCATTGTATTTTAGTTTCCCGAAATCATCCGCAAAATTCTTCATCTTGTCAGAAATAAAAGAAGGCATCATTGCTTTCAGATCTTTATAGGTAAAGTCTGTAGAAAGATCTTTTGTTTCAATTAAAAAGTTTCCTTTCAGTAAATTATCGACCTTCATTGTTTTGGTCGCAATATTGACATCAGGATTTCTGATCAGGAAATTTTCCAGGTGGAATTTATTTAAAGGACCGGTCATTTTCCCTGAAAGGTTGAACGGCTTGATATTATCCCAATTGGTCACAAAATAGCTGATATCATAACCGCTGACCTGGCTTCCCTGGTTGATATTCATATCCCAGCGAACTTTATCCGCAAAATCAGCCCAGGAACCATTATTAAGATTAAATTTAATATTTCCCTGAAGCAAAGTATGGTCTGTATTCAGGGTAAGGTCTTTTAAGGATAAAAACTGTTGGGTCAGTGACAATTCTGTTGAAAAGGTATCTACAATATGAGATTTTCCCCATCTTGAGGTTACAAATGACATATTATTGATCAGCGCCGAAACGTTCGGACCGTTCACTTTTACGTTGGGAGCTTTAAGATTGAATTTTGTTGCTACAAGCCACTTTCCCTGATCTCCCGGAGAATTTTCATTAACAATAGATACTTTAGAATCAATGATCTGTACTCTCGAATTCAATTGAAAAGGAGGTTTTTTAGGATCTCTTTTCTTTCCGTTATCAAAAAGCTCGGTAAATCTGACAAAATTGGCAATACTGTCCCCTTTATAGGTAATAACCTTTATATCGGCATTTACAAGGGTAAGGGAATTAAAGCTTAAGGAATTACTGTTTCCGGAAATAGCATTTATGGCAAGAGAAATCCAGTCAGAATCAGCACGAAATTCGCGTGCCTTAATAAAATCAAGACCTTTATAATCTTTGACCTTTAAGCCTTTTATCGTTACATCTCCGAAATAATTTACATCTACACTTTCGGTAGAAAAACCAGCTTTAAAATCCTGATTAACAATCTGAAGAGCCTGATTAGCCGCCCATTGTTTGGTTATAGGAAGATTGATCACCACCAATATGCTTCCTACCAGAAAAAGTCCGAGCCAAAAGAGAATCAGAAGAAGTTTTGCCCACCAGGTATAGCTGGTAACATCTTTCATAGCCTGCTTCCCAAACTCCTCAGCAGTTTCCACAGGATGATTTATGGCATCTGAAGCCAGTTCAGATGCTTCTTTTACTGTCTCCCGAACTTTTTCTTCCACATTTTCGACAGTCTTTTGTACCTGATCCCCTAGGTTCTCAGCTACTGATTTTTTATTCTCATTCTCGTTATTATTCTCTAACTTTGCCATTATTATGAGCGACTCTATAATTTTAGGTATTGAATCGTCCTGCGACGACACCTCAGCAGCTATCATCAAGGGAAATTCTATTCTTTCGAACATTGCCGCGAATCAGGCCATCCATAAAGAATATGGCGGTGTAGTTCCTGAATTGGCTTCACGGGCCCATCAACAAAATATCATCCCCGTTGTTGAAAAATCTTTTTCCAAAGCAAATATACAACAAAATGCTATCTCAGCTATAGGATTTACACGCGGACCCGGACTTTTAGGATCACTTCTTGTAGGAACATCATTTGCTAAGTCTTTGGCTATGAGCCTAAATGTTCCCCTGATCGAAGTCAATCACCTTCAAGCCCATATTCTGGCCCATTTCATCGAAGATGCAAATCCTGTGCCGCCCACCTTCCCTTTTCTGTGTCTCACAGTAAGCGGAGGGCATACCATGATCGTACTCGTAAAAGACTACTTCGATATGGAAATTATCGGAAAAACCATTGATGATGCAGCAGGAGAAGCTTTTGATAAAATCGGGAAAATCTTTGATCTTGACTATCCTGCCGGCCCTATCATCGACAGGCTTGCCAAAGAAGGAAATCCCGATGCTTTTAAATTCAACAAACCGAAGCTGGAAAATTATGATTATTCTTTCAGCGGTATTAAAACTTCCGTACTTTATTTCATCCAGAAAGAAGTCAGAAAAAATCCAGACTTCATTAAAGAAAACCTCAATGATCTTTGTGCTTCCGTACAGCAATCTATCATTGAAATCCTGATGAATAAGCTTGAAAAAGCCGCCAAAGATCTTAATGTGAATCAAGTTGCCATTGCAGGTGGTGTATCTGCCAATTCTGCGCTTAGAAAAGCAATGGAAGACAACAAAGAAAAACTAAGCTGGGACATCTATATTCCTAAGTTTGAATACACCACAGACAATGCCGCCATGATTGCCATGGTAGCTCAGCTGAAGTTCGAGAGAGGTGAATTTACTGATCTTAGGACGACGGCTACGGCAAAGTATGATTTGTAAGAGGGCTGATAAGGGTGAAAAGGCAAAATTGCGAAAGAGCAAAATTGCGAAAGAGCAAAAAAGCTGAGAAGGTTATAAAGGATATAAAGAACTTAAATTTCTTAAAAGAGATAATCTGTTTCCCAATTTTCACTGTTTGTTTTTAAAAATGAATTGGCTAATTTGCATTATAAAAACAAATGATGAGAAATGTACAAATTTTATTTTGAAAAGCTGGAAGTATGGAATAATACCAGAGAATTAATTAAAGATATTTATCAAACAACTTCTGCATTCCCAAAGAGTGAAAAATTTGGAATCACCAATCAAATAAGAAGAGCAAGCACAAGTATTGCAGCTAATATTGCTGAAGGAATGTGCAGATCAACAGAAAAAGAAAAATCAAGGTTTATCACAATTTCTTTTGGCAGCTGCATTGAGGTTCTCAACTTCCTTATCCTCTCCAATGATCTAGGCTTTTTGAATGATAAAGATTATGAACAGCTTAGAGCGAAAGCTGAAAGTATATCAAATCAGCTGAATGCTTTAAACAAAACATTAAATAAAGAAAAAAATTGAAAGAGGTCTAAGTGCAATTTAATTGCCTTTTTTGCAGTTTTGCCCTTTTGCCTTTTTACCGATACATTATGAAATTATTCTACGGACATATCAATAACAACCAGGTAATCATTAACGACGAAGAGCAACAACATATTGTGAAAGTACTTCGGATGAAAGATGGTGAAGAGATCCATGTGACGGACGGAAAAGGGAAACTAGCTTCCGGAAAGCTTATCATAGAAGGCAAGAAAGCGGGTATTGAAGTTTCTGAGATCAAAGAAAATCTGCCGGAATTCAATCCGAAGCTTCATATTGCCATTGCTCCCACCAAAAATATTGACAGGATTGAATTTTTTGTAGAAAAAGCTGTAGAGATGGGTATTACGGAGATCAGTATGATTCTGACCGAAAAGACTGAGCGTAAAAACATCAATATTGATAAAATCAGGAAACAGGCTATCGCCGCATCAAAGCAAAGTCTGAGATTTCATTTTCCAGTCATTAATGATGTTGTAAAACTGACAGACTTTCTGAAAAAAACAGATCCGGAAAATACTTTTGTAGCACACTGTCATGAGAATCTTGAAAGAATTGATCTTAAAGATATTCCTCAACCGGAACGGCTTACGTTTTTAATAGGTCCGGAAGGAGATTTTTCTGAAAAGGAAATTGCTTTTCTGGCAGAAAATAAAGTAAGGGCCGTATCCCTCGGAAATCAAAGGCTGAGAACAGAAACTGCCGGAGTTTTCGTAGCAGCATGGAATTATTATAACATGATATAGATATTTAATCGAAAGATAATTTTCTTAGCGATTTATAATAACAATAAAGGAGGTTAGCCAACCTCCTCATTTTTTATTTTCTGATTAATTATTTCCAATCAATATTATTCTCTCTCAGGTATTTTTCAAAAACCTGCTGCCCGCTCCTCATTGAGTTTACCGCCCAAAGGATTTTCATTCTTAAAAGCTTTTCTTCATTTAATTTATAATCAATATCAGACTTTATAAGCTTTTGTTTCAATTCATACATACAAATTGAAGCTGCTACAGAAACATTGAAGCTTCTGGTAAAGCCATACATCGGAATGGCCAGCGTTTCGTCTGCAAAATCCAAAATTTCCTGCGAAACTCCCTCCATCTCAGTTCCGAAAACTAAGGCAATAGGCCCGGTAACTTCATATTCAGGCAACATTACGGCATTATTTTCCAACGAAACAGCTACAATTTTGTATCCCCTGTCTTTAATATGCTGAAAGGAATCCATATTCCGGGGAAGCTTTTCAACCTCCACCCAGGTATCCGCCCCTTTTGTTACCCGAAGATTGGGCTCAAAGCTATACTCTTCCTGCAAAGCCACTACTTTATGAAAACCGCAGGCTTCTACAGAACGTACAATAGCTGCCGCATTCCGAAACTGATAAATATCTTCTACAACCGGAAGCACAAAATCAGAGCTTTCCTGAGAGAAATGTTCAATTTTCGTCAGTCTTTCTTCTGTTAAAAACTGTTTTAAATACTCAAAAGTTTGAGCTAAATCTTTCATCTGCATTTAATTATTCTTTTTCAATAGCCAGATATAACGCTTACAATTACAATCCAATTCTATAAATTTTTACTATAAGCGTTTCATTCATTTTCAAATCTTTGCAAATTAACGTAATTTTGGGCTATGAACCTTATTCGGTCTCAAATTCTTAATTAAAAATACTACATGAAGCGAAAAGTCCTGCTCATCTATACCGGTGGAACCATCGGGATGGAAAAAGATTATGAAACCGGAAGTCTCCGTGCCTTTGATTTTGGTAATATATTCGAAAAAATGCCTGAAATGAAGCTGATGGAATGCGAAGTCTTTGTTCATCCTTTTGCAAAGCCTCTGGACTCTTCGGATATGGGACCTGAGGAATGGAAGGTCATCGCCAATTATATCTACAAAAATTATAATGATTATGACGGTTTCCTGATCCTTCACGGAACCGATACCATGTCTTATACTGCTTCGGCATTAAGCTTCATGCTAAAAGGGCTAAGAAAACCGGTGATTATGACCGGATCTCAGCTTCCGATCGGTGATCTCAGAACGGATGCCAAGGAAAATCTTCTGACAAGCCTTTATTATGCAAGCCTTTATGAGAATGATGAAGCCGTTATCCAGGAAGTTGCCATCTATTTCGAATATAAACTATTAAGAGGAAACAGAACGCTGAAATACTCTGCGGAGTATTTCGATGCCTATGCAAGTCCGAATTACCCTATCCTGGGGCAGTCAGGCGTGCATTTAAATATCATTAAAGATAATCTATTCCGTTGTGATCCGGAAATAGAGTTTCATGTGGATGAACATATTTCGGAAGATATTTTATTCTGGAGAATTTTCCCGGGAATGCATCTGAGTCATTTTAAAGAAATTCCTAAAATGAAGGTTCTTATTCTCCAGGTTTTCGGTTCGGGGACCATTTTCAGCAGTGAAAAAACCCAGGAAACCCTTCAGGAGATCAGAAACAACGGAACGGAGATCGTGGTGGTAAGCCAGTGTATTTCAGGAGGTATTTCGTTCGGGAAGTATGAGAACAGCAATATTTTCTCAAGGATAGGAGCAATCAGTGGAAGGGATATGACAGCGGAAAGTGCTATTACCAAAGCGATGCATTTAATAGACAATCCTAACTATTCCGGAAGCTTTGCTGATAACTTCACCAGAAGCCTTTGTGGAGAAATTACAGATTAATTTGCAATAATAATTTGGATATTCGAGAAAATACACTATTTTTGCAATCTCAAAAAGAAAGGTGTCCGAGTGGTTGAAGGAGCTACCCTGGAAAGGTAGTATACGGGTAACTGTATCGAGGGTTCGAATCCCTTCCTTTCTGCAAAAAATAAAGCGTTGTTATTCAGCGCTTTATTTTTTTCTCAAATTTCAAAAAAGTTCTTTTCTTTAAATTAAACAAAGAGTTATCCACTTTATCCCCAAGTTTTCCACATGTTTTCCACAACACACAATTGAAAGCTTGATTACCATTCCTAAATCAGATTGTTATTTTGTCTTGTTTTTGAACATTATTAAAAGTATTTGAATAAGCATTCATCCGTAAAGCCTCTGGTTTTATTATGACAAAATATACTTTCTGCAGATCATCTGTATTATTATCCAATCAGACTGTCCCCCAGTTTGTTAAATTAATATTGAAGCAGTTATCTCCCACATTTAAGATAAAGAAGGCTTTTGCCATATTCCTTTTACTCATTATCTGGCTGCGGATCTGAGCTGGAATATTCCTTACGGAAATAAATAGCTTATAGTCTGAGCTTGAAATACAAAAATCCCGGTCGGAAATGACCGGGATTTTAGCCTGGAAAACGTAAAATTTTCCATCAATATAATTAGTATGAATGTTATGGTGTAAAATTTTAATTGCACAGCGTCAGAAACTGACGGCTCATCTGCACCCTGAATCTGGCATCTGCTCTCGACTGATTATAAATAGAATGCTCAAAAGCCTTTACTGTTTTCAACTTCTGATCAATATACTCCGCTATATCTACAATGGAAAAAACAAAATCCCTGTATACAGCCATATTGACCATCTGTCCGTAGTAGGGAAGATATGCTTTCAGAAAAGGAAGCACTTTCTGGTGGCGATTATAGCTGATGCAATAGCCTACCCCTTCTACCGAAGTGACAATATCATAATCGTTGACATAGTCCAGGATATTTTTGTTACCCTCTAAAGCGTTATTATTCTTTGAGCAATATTTATTGATCTTATCCAAAATATGCTGGGCATACTCCATCATCGAAATATTTTTGAATTCAAATACATGGTTCAAACCTTTTTTGGATGGTGCATCTTTTTCACAGTGGTCACAGAAAGAAATTCCGATCCTTTCATGATAAGGGAAAAAGCAGTCTTTCACTTCAATAAAAGCATCTGCCTGCAACCTGTCTTCTGCAAAATTGTAGTAAAGGTAAGGGCTGTACAAAGCAGCCAAAGCTTTCAGATAGTCTATTTCGCTGGTATTATGATATTCTTCAAACCATTTTTCAAGGTTGTCATAATAATGGCTTTCAAAGTCTTTAAAGTTTAAGTAAAATGGCATTTCCATAGCTCTGTAATTTTGATGAGACAAAGCTATTACCGTAATGCGACAAAACTTGACGTGTTATATTTTTTTAAGTATTAATGTAAAAAAGTAAAATGTATTTATGATGTGGGGGCAGAGAGTCAAGAACCAAGAACCAAGAACCAAGAACCAAGAGCCAAAAATCAAGACTTTGGACGTAGAGATGAGAGACTTGAGACAGGAACTGCATAACTGGCAACAAGCAATTTTAAATTATCAATGGTCAATTCGCTTCGCAAAGTCAATCGTGAATGGGGTGTATAGAAAAGATTTGACAATCGAAGCGAATTGACTATTTACCTTTCAGCTATCATAGTTTTTCATCAGATACTCAAAATAGTGGATCATCTTGAGGTAGTTTTCTATGCTGATATATTCATTGGTACTATGGATGCTTTGCTGTTCTGCACTGTTGATCTTAATGGGCATGAAACGGTAAACATTCTTACTTACAATTTCATATTTACCGGCATCTGTTCCGGCCATTGTAAGATATGGGGCAACAATAGCTCCGGGATGAATTTCTCTGACGCCGGCTTCTATTAATTTAAAGGCTTTTGTGTTGGTTGGAGAAATTGCCGAAGCTTCTCTTGTATTATCAATCTCTTCTACTTCCACATCGAAACCTTCAGTTGCTTGGGCAATGTGCTTGCGAACATCTTCTACCGTATTTCCGGGAAGCAATCTGAAATTGACAACAAATTCCACTTCGGGAGAAAGAACATTGGTTCCGTCGCTTCCTTTCATCATTGTCAGTGCAGTGGTTGTCCGTACCAGGGCATTTGTCGTATTATTCTTGGTAAGCTGTGACAGCAAAAGAGGTTTTAAAAGCCATTGATTGGCAAGAGCAAGTCTTGTAGTAAAAGGCATTTCACCTCCGATATTATCAAAGAACTCTTTGATCAGGGGTGTAATGACAGGTTTCATCTGATGATCTTCCAGACGCTGCATAATGACTGCTGCTTTTCCGATCGCACTTTCCATAGGAGGCATAGAAGAGTGGCCGCCAAGTCCTTTTACTTTTATCTTCGCGGAAAGAAAACCTTTTTCGGCACATCCTACCACAGCAACATCAGAATCAATTCCGGCTACGTTTCCTTTTCGCATGATCAATCCACCTTCATCATATACAGCGTCAAATTTCAATCCTTTCTTTTTAAAATAGTCTGCGATCTGCATCGCTCCTTTCTGACCGCCCACCTCTTCATCAAAGCCAAAGGCAAGGTAAATATCCCGTTGAGGGGTTTGTCCGTTTTTAATCAGATTATTCATAGATTCCATTAAAGAGAAAAGCATCCCTTTCATATCTATCGCTCCTCTTCCATAAATCCTTCCATTGGCAACAGCTCCTGAAAAGGGAGCAAAATCCCAGTCTTCTGCAACTTTTGAAACAGGATCTGACGGCTTATCATCAGGACGGAATATATTTTCTTCTGTGCTTGTGATATCTGCATCTCCAGGAGGGACAACATCCATATGGGAAAGAAATAAAACGGGCTCAAGAGCCGGATTGCTTCCTTTAAGTCTAAACACCAGCCCATACTGATTCACCTCTACATTTTCCGTATGTTGGAATACCAGCGGATAAGAAGCTTTTAAATAAGTTTTAAACTGATCAAAAGGAGCATAGTTGAACGTTCCCAGACTACCGGTAGAAACCGTAGGTATTTTGATCCCTCCAGACAAACGCATGACTGCAGAGTCATTTTTGACAGGCTTCCATCCTTCACCTGCTCCGGCTGTATTTTTCTTAAAGGGATAAGTATAAGTTTTGATCAATACTATGGCAGCTATAATGATAAGAATACCCAGAATGGCTAAAAGAAATTTTTTCATATCGGTAAGTTTTACATGGATTTGAAGTATAACAAATATAAAAAACAAATAGCCTATAACCGCATCAAAAGCCAAGTATTTCCTCCGTTTGTCCGCAGAAGGTTACAACCCATTCCAGAAACCGGAATTAAGATCAAAGAACAGCTTCTCATTTTCAAGCCTGAACTTATCAACGTTCTGCCTTCCCGGATCATTAAGGGAAATCAGTCTGATCACTCCTTTTTCTTCCTGTTTATAAACTTCAATAATATCATGTCCATTATATTGATAGCTGTAAAGCAATCCATTAGACATCTCCTTTTCCGGATTTTTTGCAGAGAAATCATTTTTTACTTCTTCCAGTGTTTTTCCCGCATAATAAAATCCAAGCATATTGTTATAAATGCTGGAAGGAGTGTATGTAAATAAGATCTGTGAGGATGGTTTATCCTTTAAATTTTTAAGAATATTTCCGATCTCTCTATTGGTGAAAAAGATAAATCTCTGATCTGTTTTGTCGAACACATAATCTCCATAAAAACTGATATCCAAACTTCCATCCTGAAAAGACAGCTTCTTTGTTATGTTTTCAGAATCGGGTAACGGATCCGTATGAACCATCCTGATATAACTGGTACATGAAAAAGTACTTAAAATAAGACTGGCTGCATAAAAGCTAAATAGTATTCTTTTCATAGATAACCGGATATAGGACAAATATAATTTTTTACCATTCCAGTGGCAAATCTATTTCAAAAAAAGCCTTTCTACACTGAGAAAAGCTTTTTTTAATTTATAAGATATTAAATACAGATCAGTTCAGGATCTCATTCATTCGGGTTAAAATAATAGGTTTACCATCAGTGACAACAATCGTATGTTCATGTTGCGCCATATACCCGCCCTTGTTTCCTACCATTGTCCAGCCATCTTCCATTTCTACGGCAAGATTTGAGGAAGTGGAAATAAAGGTTTCAATAGCCACCACAGAATTTTTCTTAAATCGTCTGGTATCGAAACGGTTCTTATAATTGAGCAATTCATCCGGCTCTTCATGCAGGCTTCTCCCTACTCCATGTCCACCAAGATTTTTAATAACTTTTAGCCCTCTTTTCTTCGCTTCGGTTTCCATTAAAAATCCTATATCCGCTATTTTCACCCCTCCTTTTATGTTATCAATTGCTTTCTGTAAAATTTCTTTGGATGCATCCACCAGTTTCTGATGTCCGTGGATATCTTTACCGATGATAAAGGAACCTCCGTTGTCCGCCCAATATCCGTCAAGCTCTGCAGAAACATCAATATTGATCAGATCCCCTTCTTTCAACACCCTCTGATCGGTCGGAATACCATGGCAAAATTCATTATCCACACTGATGCACGTCCAACCCGGAAACCCATACGTCAGATAAGGAGCAGATTTTGCTCCAAAATCAGCAAGGATCTTCGCTCCGTATTCATCCAGATCTTTGGTAGTCATGCCAGGTTTCGTATAGTCAATCATTGCTTTCAGCGTATAAGCAACAGCTTCACTCACCTTTTGCATTCCGGCCATCTGATCTTCGGTAGTTATTGACATAATTTTGTTTTTTTGTCGTTGATATTTACAAAGTTATGAAAAAGAATAGGATGTTGTTGCTTTTATAGGTATGAGCAAAAACATATTTGTCAGTGAGGGATGAAAAAATATCTACACACTTTTTCAACTTATTAAAGTTGTTTGTATAATAAAAACCAAACTCTATTTGTAAAAAAACTTTTCCAGATTCCCCTGTAAACTTGCTCTTTTATCATCATACCAGGGATATACAAGCATGTTGTTTTTTGATTGCAAGTTGTAATATTGCAGAACTTCAGTAAGTCTTAACCGGGATTTGATGTGTTCGATAGTCATTGGGAGAGTTTTTCAAGGTGTTGTTTTACCTCCTGTAAAACAGCTTTATAATTATGAGCTGCAAGATATAATCCTCCAAAGATTCTATAATCAAATGTCGCAGGACGAAGTGGATACACTGGTAGGGATTCACGGCACTGCCATCGGTAGATATGAACATGAGGAAGTAAAACCATCTATTGAGATAGCCACGCAACTGGCAGAAGCCTTGGAAGTATCTCTGGATTATCTTGTAGGATCTACGGATATTCTACTGGATAAAAATATTGTGTCTAAAATTTTAGATATACAAAAGCTAAAAGAGAATGATAGACAGCATGTCTTCGCGCTCCTGGATGCGTTCCTTAAACAAACTAAACTGCAATCAATTATGTAATATAAAAGAGGCTGTCTCAAAAGGACAGCCTCTTGCTGTTTTGCATTCAGTATTTTATAAATGTAGAGTGGTAATATCATTTCGATTATATACGATAACTCTATCTTCCTTATTAGGGGTGTTGAATAATATCATTCTCCACCGATTATTAATATTGGAAAGGTTTAATCTAATATTATTACTTAATTGATGCCATCCTAACGTTTCCTCATCAAACTTGAAAACACCTTCGTTTGTATGGATTTCTAAGAACATAGTACTGGTGTCAAAAAGCAAAACGTTGTATGCAATTATAAAATTTATATCCTTCCATTTTATAAAATCTTGTGTTTTTAGATTTTTAACATAAAAGCCATTGTTTTCAAATTTAAAAATTCCATCATCTGAAAAGTATGGGTCTGATTCGTCATAATTTCTGAAAGGATATTTTTTTATATAATTTAAAATTTCCAATTGTCTTATTAAAAGCATTATAAAAACTGTGACTATTATATAAAATAAAATCCAAAATATAATATCACCCCATCTAATTATTAAGAAAAAAGACAATAATGTTAAAATTAAACTTACTATTAAATAAACTTTTATGTGTTTCATTTTACTTAATGTAATTCAATCATAACTCTTACTTTTCCCATTCGGGTAAATTTCCTAACATCTGAAGATTAAATATTTTATTATAACCTATAGATTTATAAAAAAACAATTTTACACTTAATGGTTCTACTGTAGAATTAGGTTTTATAAATAAATATTCTATACATTTTTGAGAACTTCCCAACTCATTTGTATCCTTTATTTGTATGTCTTTAGAATGTATAGTTTTATTTATATCATTATAATTTCTATTTAAATAGTGTAATTGGTTTAACATTGCTAATCTATATTCATCACTACCATCGACCAAACTTAAGTAACTTGCTTCATCATTATTCTGAACCGCAGTCCAAAATTTTTGAACAGTTTCTTTTATTTGTTCCTCTTCCTTTTTCTTTTGGTTTACACAACAACTGACACTGAAAAGGATTAATAATATTGATATATATTTAATTGTCTTCATATTAGTGAGGAATACTGTTTACCTGATTCTGTATTTCTTTCTGTTTGTTTTCCAACATATTTTGTACTTGTCCAGGTGTTGGACGAATAGGTAAGTTGTTTGAGTTTAATATCGATGTTCCATTTTGTATAATAAGTCCATTTTGCGTATCTGTTCCTGCTGGTAAAGTTCCGTCAAAAACATAATTAGTAACATCATTTCGTGTTTGAGTACTCATATTTATTCCACTAGAATTTACATAATCAATAGCAAGGTCCATTTGAGTAGCTTGAAAATCTATAGACTTAATATCCTTAGAAGCTTGTACGTAATTCTCTGTACTTTTTATTGCTTCTGGAATATCCATAGCCATTTTTGCATTCTTGACCAATTCTTTTACACCTCCGGATATCTTACTCATCTTATCAGTTCCTTTATCATACATTTTTGTCCAGATGTTAGTAGGTCGGTCATCTCCTCTGACACTTTCCATTTTTGCATCAGAACCAGTTGCTCCACCGTATCTATATGAATTCAGCTTTAAACCTGTTGTCCCTGAAGATATTCTTGCTCCACCAGGATTGTAACCGCTTGTTGATAATCCAATATCTCCAGCTCTGAAAGATGGTCTTCCAAAGGAATCTCTTTGTGTAATAGGCGCTTGCTTAACGGTCATTTGATTACCGCTAATTGCAAAATAACCGGAATGATGCGGTAACAATTCCAATCCTTCCAATTCAATACCCATACCCATTTTATTCTCTTGGATAGCATAAGTAGAATTATAAGGAAACTTTTCTGCCAATGGATCTAACTGAATGAATCGACCAATATCCGGCATATATGTTCTGTACTTAAACATATACATTCCAGTTTCTTGCAACTCTTGTCCCTGATACTTGTATTGATAAGGATTAAATCCTACATTAGGATTATTATTCCCCTCATGCTTCAATCCAAAAGGATAGTAATTGTTCAATTCAGCAATTTCTCCCGGAATCCAGATTGTAGTACACCCTGTCATTCCTCCGCCTAAATCTATACAGTGTTCTGTAGACGTATCTCGTGGCTGAATCACTCCATCCTTATTGGAATCAGAATAGCTCAATCTGATACTACCTAAATGATCTACATAATTGTAAATATATAATTTTTTTCTAAAATCAAAATAGCCTTCAGAAGTGGGAACGAAATCAAGATCAAATATTTTATTAGCATTATGATCAGAATATTGGAATGAATCAATATAGTGAACCCGGTATGTTTCGTTCGGAATTACATAATAAGATTCCTTTTCCACTTTTACCCCATCAGCTCTGTATTTGTAAGAATATGTCCCATATGAATAGCTAAACTTCTTGGCTAAATTCAAAAAATTATACTGTATATCCGTAATCCCTTTATCTTTATGAGAGATCATATTACCATTATCATCATAAGTGATGGTATTATGAGCTGCAAGATATGGATATCCATTGTTGTTTCCTACCTGTTCCTCTGTAACTTTTGTAAGCCTGTTTCCTGTATAGTCATATTTGAGATTATCTATAGATAATGCTATAGTACTGCCTGTCAATAAATCTGCAGATCTTTGCAACCTTGAAATATTTCCGTTAAGATCGTATTCTATCTTTTCAAAATATTCTTTTGCTGATTCATTACCAGCTTTCTGGTAGAATCCTGCAGAAAGTCTATTTAAAGGGTCATACACATATCCATATCTTTTCAGCGGTTCATTTTCTTCGGTTAATGTTTTCCAAGATACTTCAGCAATATTCCCATTGTATTTGGGTTGTACCTTCAGATTGGAGTAATCGGAATTAGGAACTTCTAATCCTTCTACCTGATTGTAATTAATCTTATATCCGAACAGATCGCTGCCTAAATTTACCGGATCATTAATCTGGGTCATCCAACCTCTGATGTTGTATTTATAATCTATAGTTTGTAAGGGATTGGAAATATCCGCTCCTCCTACTTTCTTGGTTTCAAGCTGAGATAGTTCATTGTAGGTATTTTGGGCCAGAATTTCAACAGCATTACTGTCTACCTGATGGGTATGGGTTAAAAGCCTGTTCTGAGAGTCATAGGTAAATTTCTCTATGATCCGCTTTTCAGGGCCACTGGCTAGTCTGTGGTAGGTGTTGGTCTGAAGAATGGTGCCTGCAAAATCAAGCTTATGGTTGAAAACTGTATATCCTCCCAAATGATGGTGGCTTCTTGACCCGATGGTTCTTCCCTTGGTATCATACCAGATGAAATTCTTTGTCCATTTGTCATCTTCAATATTCTTTACATAGGAAGCTGTAAGTAGACCTTTTGTCGTCCTTTCCTGAGATGGGTCATCCGTAAGAAGGGGTTGGGAGAATACATTGGTAACGGTTGGAGAGTCTGACGGATAGGTATCATAATAATTAACACTTAAGACCTGGGTGACATTGGTGGGGGTGGAAAGCTTAGTATAATATACAGGCATGCCGTTTAAGGTCAGTCCTGCTGTAGCAGTTCTGGTTTCATATAAATTAGTATTGACATTAGCACTGTTTTGTATCGATGCCCTCCCGGCTGCATTACTTGAGATTCCGGTGTAAACAACTCTTCCAAACTGGTCATATTTAGTGAACAGCCATTGTCCTTTCCCTTTAAGGACCGTATCCTGGGTTAGGATAAGCTGATCAGCTTTATTATACACCATATATTCCCAGCCTTTACCAGGAACCTTTTTTTCTACAAGCCTGCCTCTGCCGTCATAACGGTATTGATAGCAGAGGTTGTCAAGCGTTGTCTGGTCTAATGATGCGGAAACTGATGCCAATGGGGGAATGACAAAGGCAAGCTGGTTATATTCATTATACACATAATAGGTATCTGCATTTTCGGAAGCACTGATCATTTTTCTTACCAGCAAAGTCTGGCCCTGTCCGTTTTTGAACTCAATGGTCTTGTTTCCGTCTTCATCGGTAACGGTGTTCTTGTATAGCTGTGCACCCCCGAATGTTCCTGAAAAGCTTATAGAAGAAGAGGTAGCACCATTTACCCATGTGGTGGAAGTAGTGTATTTTTTAACTTCTCCATCTGTATTGGCATCGTAATCAAATTTTACAGGTTTACTGCTCCAGTCGTTTCCTATCTGGATCTGCTGCTGGATCCTATCCAAAGGTGAGCTTTCCAATACCTTTTCAGAAAAGATCTTCTCTGCTCCATAGATAGAGGAAGCATTTCCCAGTGGAGAAGTATAGATCGCCCCATTCTGGGTTCCTGATTGGGGAACAGGCAGGTAATCTTTTACCTGTCTTCCAAACTGATCGTATTCAATATGGGTGACTACATCTTTCCCTAGTGGGGATGCTTTGACATTGACTACCTGTTTGGATCTTCCCAGCCCATCAAAATACTGAACGGCTTCTGAGGTTTTTGTAGGAGTAGTCCCACTATAATCCAGATAAGTTTTGGTTTGGATATAGTTTTCTGTACCGGATACCTGTGCTTTTACAGATCCCATCAGCACGATTCCTATGGGAATGATTATCTTTTTCATCGTTTGTTAGTTTTTATAGTTGTATTTAAACGCTTTCAGCACCTTACCATTCACATCAATTACTTTCTCAAGCCTGTTCGCTGAATCATAGATGTAACTTTCTCTGATTCCTGAAGGAGGAGTAATGCTTCTTACCCCGATTAAAGGATCATAAGTGTAAGTAGTGATCTGGTAGTTTGGCAAGCTGTTTCTAAAGGATTTAAAAGCGGTAAATAGAGCTGTTTCATCATTGTTAGCTCCTGCTAATGCATCTACATCAGATGCGTTTACAATAGCATCAATTAATGATTGTTGAATGTCTGAAAGCTTCGCTCCTTCTATTTTGGCAATAGGCTGGGTTTTATTGTAGCCCCAAATGATTACTGTGGAAATACCATTTTTTGTAGTGTATTGCTGGAGGTTGCCTTTGCTATCATAAAGATCATAAGTAACTTCTGTAGATGGATTACCGGTTTGAAGGTCATAGGATAATACTGATGTTGGAAATAAATGAGCAGGATTATCATATTTGGTTTCTGTTTTCGAAAGTGTTTTAGCGGATGCCGCAGTATTTTCTTTTTTAACAACTGTAGTCTCCAAAGGAAATCCAATCATATTAGCATTGATCAACTTCTGATTGTTCTTTTCATAGGCATACAGATAATTTGTCATTGTTGAAGATCCGTCCGGAAGAACCTGGGTAGACAAAGAAAGATAATCCAAGGAATTATAGGTACTGTTGCTGTTGCTTGTTACCGAACTCTGAACTCCGTTCTTATAGAAATAAGAGGTTTCTGTCTTTTGGATAGGTAAGGTAATACCATATTGTGTAAAATACTTATAAGGGGTCACTAAGATAGTTTGAGGATAGTAATTTTGAAAAGCAACATAATTCTTATATTTATATCTGCTTGGGTCTATATTATTGTAAAAGTTATCTTTAGCTTTTATCCCTTCCAATTTTTCAAAAACAATGGAAGAATATTCATTACTTACTTCTGAAAGAATTTTTCCGTCAGAATCATATTTTTTCTCAAAAAGTATCTGTCCTCTCAGATAATCATGATTGATGATAGGAAGTACAGGTACTTGTGGAAAGAATACTTCCGGATTTGGAAAATCTATAGGGGATCTGAATTTATAGACGGTCTTACCATTATCAGTAATGCCGTTGTTATTTTCACGAACAATCTGTTTCACTGTGACATATTTGTATCCTACATCTGATCCCTGCGTTTTCTCAGTTGGGATGATATTGAAATTAGTGGTTGTATCGGATTGACAACTATAGTACATAGTAGCTCCAAAATCAGCATAATTATAGGTTATTCCCTCACTATATTTAAAAACCGGCTCAGGAAATACCAATGCTCCACTGCTTTTTTGAGGATTATCTATATCCGTGTAATCATAGGTAAATTCTTTGGAGGGTATCGCTGATGGAGAAGTGTCGAAATATTGAATATTGTTGATTCTTAACCCTCCTCCTTTCTTTGTCACATAACTTTTAAAATACGGTTCTTTGGTATAGGCTGAAAAACCATAAGAAACAGGTTTATGCGTTGGTCCATATGAACCTGTTAAAGATGCATAATACGTCCCCTGTTCCAATTCATCAGTTTCACGATTAAACTCAAATATAGGATCTATACCTACTCCACCACCTGGACACTGTGGGCCACCGGTTGATATACATAATTGATATCCAAGCCCAATTTCAAACACGGGTTGGGAAAAAGTATTGTTGGGTAATTTCTTATAAATTTTAAGATTCCAATTGGAATACATTAAATCGCCCAGTTCCAAATGAAGTTTTACTTTTTGTGGAGAATTTATGGTAAAGAATTCTGCTTTTGCAGTGGAGCTGAATGAATCCAGCCCACTCAGATCAAAGCTCTTGTCTTCCTCTTCCCAACTGCCTGTCACTTGTTCCATAGGAAGTGTAAATCCTGCAAAATGGCTGTAGACATTCTCACCAAAATCAAAGACTACTTTTCCTTTAGTAGGGTAGGTGATAGACTTAATGACATCTTGGGTAATATCAGAAGGACCCGAACCTTTATAATACCCCCAAGAATCCTTTTCAAAAGTGTTATTAATGTTATTATAAGCAATAGTATATTCATTTAAATTACCTCCTACATTGGATTTTATAACTTTTTTCAGTAAAAGTTTTCTTAGATTTTCAGTAGGATATGTTGGTTTATCAAGAATGGAATTTGAATAATCATAATCAAAAAAATATTTATCTACATATTGGTTAGCGTTCTGACCGTTAATATTGCTTTGTACAGATTTTAATTTATATAATTCAGGTGAATTTAAATAATTGGAATCATTTCTTCCTTTCTCATAAGTAAAATTGATAGTTCCTCTATCCGTTATGGTAATGCTTGTAAGAAGTTTAGTCGTAGCTTTATTAAAAACTGTTTGGGACTCTATTGCTCCAGGCATTTGAGGGTCCGGATCTTGTGTGGTATTAGCATAATTATATATAACATTTTTTGTAAGCCTTGTCGTTTTGGTTTCAGGATCTTTATATTCTACCTGAGAAGTTTGACCATAATTGAATGTAAGTAATACATTGTTACCAGGATCCTGTACTTTTTCCAAATGATAAGCTGAAAAATATACTCCTCCTCCAGGATTTGCTGCTACATCACCACCCCCGTTAACCAGACCTATTTTGACAGTAGTAACATCTTTTGAAAAAGTTTCCATTCCCCTGAACAAATACCGTGTTCCCTTATCGTCTGTAATGGTAATCGTTTGTACTTCTCCTCCTGCATCATGAGTACTGGTAATTTTTAGATTATTGCGGTCCAGTTTTTCAGCTAAAAAACTTCCATTAGGGTCTCTTTTAATAATAAATCTTCCGGAATATCCCATGAAATTATACTGATACAGGTCGTATTCCGTATCATATTTACCAATTCCAGCATAAAAAGCATACTCATTGATATTCCAATTGTTCAGTTGATCAAATATTAATTTATAGGTAGGATTTAAATCATGCTTGTAAATCCCATATTTTGCGGTAGGTGGTGAAGACATAAAGGTAGACTCTGTTTTACCATCTGCAACACCTCCTCTTACAGTTCTTGTGATAGTGCCTCCTGCCAATAAGCTCCAGCCAAGCCCGGTTTCGCTTGCTTTATCCTCCGGTTTTGCACTCAAAGGATGGTATTTCAACTGAACGTTTAGGGTAACGTTTGGACTACCGGTAGGAATATTGAAAAGCGGAATATTAATATCAGGTATTCCAGTATAATAGCTGACAGGTACTTCTTCAAATTTCATTAAATTGTTGGAAGTAGGAGCAGCGGGAAATATTTTATTAATATTATCAACATCTTTATTAAAATCATTTCCTGCCTGAGCATTTAAATGAGTAAAGATTATCGATAATAGATATACGGTTAGTATCTTTTTTCTCATGGTTATTTTTTTATCAGTTTAGCATTCGCTGTTTTATTGGTATCTGTTTTTATGGTCACCAGATAAGCTCCCTGTATCAGAGACTGGGTATTAATCTTAGTTACTTTATTCTTTGTCTTCAGATTCTGAAGCTGTCTTCCACTCATATCATACAGCATAATATCAGCTTCCTTGAAATCAAAGCCGATTTCTACATAAGCATAGTCAGACACCGGATTCGGGTAGATCCTGATGTCATATTTCTCAATCAGTTGGTCCACCTGTTTATCTCCCAGCTTTACGATCTTCCAGTTCTCCTTTCCAAGTTCCGTTGCACTGGTACCAGCCAGAACTATAGATCCATCTCTGTTCAGCTTCAAATCTGAAAGCCTTTCCTCCCTTTGTCTTGATTCTCCACTCACATGCTTTCTCCACTGCTCATTGCCATTCCCATCCACATACAGCATCCAAAAGGTCTCATCATTCTTTTCTAATCCTCCCTCAGCCTGAGTATAACCCCCTAAAAGAATTCCTTTGGTCAGGTCCTGGTTCCTGGATCTGGCATCTTGACTCTGAATGGTACTCATTCCCATTAAAATATCACGATTCCCAAAGTTGTAAGATTTCTGCCACTGTTCTTCTCCTCTTTCATTTAAAGCGATCAGCCAGAGATCTGTGCCTTCTTCTATACCTACCGTTTTATTGCCGGATCTTTCGGATCTGGATTCTCCTCCAATAATATATCCGTTTGAAGTCAAAGCCAAAGTTCTGATATGATCATCTCCTTTCCCTCCATAGTTCTTTTCCCATTCTACTTTTCCGTTCTTATCCAGCTTTACGATCCAGTAGTCGCCTTCACCATAATTGCTGCTGGCTTTTGGCAACTGGCTAATGGCTGTAGAGGTGGCAGATGATAAGTTTCGGTTGGCAGATTGACCGGTCAGAAGTTTGGTCTCTGGATTTCTTACTCCCGAATCATGAACTTCGGAGCTTCTGGAATAGATGCCCAATAAGGCTCCGCCGTCTTTCGTTGGTATCATTTTTTCAACTTCATCCAGACCTTTTCCTCCTAAGATAAGTTGGGATAATTCCTTTCCGTCCTTATCCAGCCTGATGATCCAGGCATCTTTAGAACCATAACCTTTGGATGAGTTTTGTACATTTCCGGCAACAAAGAATCCCAGATCTGTCGTTTGGATCACTGCCCTGGCCTCTTCATCAGAAGAAGTTCCCAAGGTTTTCTGCCATAATTCATCTCCGAATTCATTAAGACGGATCAGCCATATGTCAGAACCTCCTTTGGAATCATCTTTTTTATCCAGACCCTTATTAGAATATGAGGTACCAGATACTAAAAATCCACCGTCCTGTGTGGTAACCGTTGCAGAGAGGTAATCATGATTCTGGCCGGAGAAATATTTTTCCCAGACTTCTTCTCCCTGCTGGTTGAGTTTTACCAGATGAAAATCATAACCGTTGTTTTGCTTTTGGCTGTTAGCTGCTGGCGACTGGCCTTTGGTTTGAATAGAACTTCCCGTGATAAGGTATTGCTGATCGATCGTTGTAGTAACCTGGCTTAGAAAATCCTGGGTAGAGGATTTGATGTCTTTTTGCCAGACAACTTTCTGGGCAGACATGCTGAGGAATATGCATATAGTACATGCACTGAAACAAACCTTTTTCATTCCCGTGTTATTTTTGAGTTAATAATAGCTTATTTTTTGCAAATTTAACATTTTTTAACATTACATTTAGCTCATATTAAGGTGATTTAATATGAAGTTTATCACTTCAAGTAGCTTTTACTTCTGTTAATCATTGATACTACAAATCTATTTCAGCATAACGACAAAACATGTCGTAATAAAATAAAGTGTTCAGTCTATTTTCATGCAATACCTTAATTTAATCAATGTATTAAAAAAAGGGCAATTCTATAAAGAATCACCCCCAAACATTAACTGTTTATTGATTGAATTATGATGTTTTTATTTCCATCCGCCACCTAAGCTTTTATAGATATCAACCACTGTGCTCAACTGCTTTTGTTTGGCTTCTATCAGCTCCATTTTAGCATCCAGCGCGTCTCTCTGATTCAAAAGAACTTCAAGATAATCCGCTCTGGAATTCCTGAACAATTGATTGGCAATATCAATAGACTGGTCCAGCGCTTTTGTTTCCTGAGATTTCAATTGATAATACTGATCTATATTTTTAATCTTTGACATAAGATTGGCAACATCCAGATAGGCGCGTAAAATAGTCTTATCATATTCGTACAATGCCTGGATCTGTTTGGCATCTGCCGTCTGAAAATTAGCCTTAATAGCGCTTTTATTGATCAGCGGTCCTGCCAGTTCTCCCGCAAGATTGTAAGCGATAGATTCAGGCATTTTTACAAGGTATGATGGTTTAAATGCCTCTAATCCTAATGTCGCGGAAATTTCCAGAGAAGGATAAAATTCTTTCCTTGCCGCTTCCACATCCAGCTTTGAAGCTTTCAATTCCAATTCTGCCTGCTTGATATCGGGGCGGTTAGCCAATAACTGGGACGGAATTCCTGTATATATCGTAGGCGGAATAGTAGACATAAAGTTTTCCTTCGCTCTGATAATAGGCTGTGGATATCTTCCCAGTAAAGCATTGATCTCATTCTCCTTTTCAGTAATCTGCTGACGGATCGTATATTCTGATGCTTTAGATTTTGCCAGTTCCGCTTCAAACTTCTTTACGGCCAGTTCAGTCGCTGCTGCAGCTTCTTTCTGTATTTTGGAAATTTCCAGGGCTCTTTGCTGTAATTTAATATACTCTTGTATGATGTCCAGCTGGTTGTCAAGAGCCAGTAATTCATAATAATCATCTGCAACCTCTTCAATCAGATTAGACAATATAAAGTTCTTACCTTCTACTGTAGAAAGATAGTGGGCAACCGCAGATTCTTTTTCGGTTCTGAGCTTTTTCCAGATATCGATCTCCCAGTTAGCCATTAATCCTCCTTCAAAATTTCCAAGGGGATCCGGCATTTCTTTTCCCGGCTCTATTTCCGTAGTAGCATCTCCTGCTCCTTCACTGGTATAGCGGCCGGCTTTTTTCAGGCCAGCTCCGATTCCGGCAGAAACAGTTGGACTTAATTTTCCTTTTTTAGATAAAACTCCACTCTTTGCTATTTCAATTTCCTGAAGGGTAATTAAAAGTTCCTGATTATTCTTTAAAGCAGTTTCTATCAGGCTTACAAGGTTTGGATCAGTAAAAAACTGTCTCCATGGTGTTGTTCCGCTATTGTTGTTAGCATCCTGCTGTTCCTCCTGGTTAAAATTTTGAGGGATATTTTCTTTTACCTCATCTTTTATGACCGTCGCCATAGGTGCTTTACAGCTTGCCAGGACAAGAGATAAAGCAATGGCTGTGATTATATTTTTAGTCTTCAAATTTTCCATCATGTTCGTAAGGTTCAGTTTGTTCTGTTAAAGGATTTTCTTCCTCATATCTTGCCAATCTCGATTTTTCCGCAATGGTTCCGAAGATATAGTACAGCCCTGGGATGATCATCAGCCCAAAGATTGTTCCGATAAGCATTCCTCCGGCAGCGGCCGTACCAATAGTCCTGTTTCCTATCGCTCCCGGGCCGGTTGCGATCACTAATGGAATCAATCCGGCAATAAATGCAAATGATGTCATCAGGATCGGACGGAAACGTATTGCCGCACCTTCGATAGCTGCTTTTGCCACAGGTATTCCTTCTTCTGCTTTCTTCTGTACGGCAAATTCAACGATCAATACGGCATTTTTACCTAAAAGTCCGATAAGCATGACCATGGCCACCTGTGCATAGATGTTGTTCTCCAATCCTAAAAGCTTCAGGCATAAAAAAGCTCCGAAGATCCCTACCGGAAGCGATAATATTACCGGAAGCGGAAGAATGAAACTTTCATATTGTGCGGAAAGGATCAGATAAACGAATCCCAGACATACCAGGAAAATAAAAACCGCTTCATTTCCACGGCTTACTTCATCTTTGGAAATCCCCGCCCAGTCGATACCGAAACCTCTCGGAAGGGTTTTATCCGCCACTTCCTGAATGGCTTTGATGGCCTGACCACTACTGTACCCCGGAGCCGGAGTTCCACTCACCTCCGCGGAATTATACATATTATGCCTTGTGATCTCAGACAGGCCATATACTTTTTCAAGCCTCATGAAATCTGAGTAAGGAACCATCTGATCTTTATCATTTTTAACATATAATTTCAGCAAGTCCGTCGGCAGGGCACGATATTGAGGGCCCGCCTGTACAATTACCTTATACGGTCTGTCGAAACGTATAAAACTCGTCTCATAATTGGAACCAATAAGGGTAGACAGGTTATCCATCGCTTTTTCAATGGTCACTCCTTTCTGTTCCGCAAGGTCATTATCTATCCTAAGCATATACTGAGGGAAACTCGCAGAATAGAATGTAAAGGCCGATCCCAGTTCCGGGCGTTTCTTCAGCTCCCTTACAAAATCATTACTTACCTGCTCCATTTTATGGTAATCCCCGCTTCCTGCCTTATCCAATAAACGAAGTTCAAAGCCTCCTGCAGCACCATATCCGGGAACAGAAGGCGGCTGGAAGAATTCAATATTAGCTCCCGGAATATTCTTAGCTTTTTCTTCCAGCTTTTCAATGATCTCCGCAGCGGATTCTTTACGCTCTTCCCAGCTTTTCAGGTTGATCAGACAGGTTCCGGAGTTGGATCCCGTTCCTTCTGTCAGAATTTCATACCCAGCCAATGAGGAAACAGACTGTACCCCTTCAATACCTTCAGACTCTCTCAAAAGCTCTCTCGCAATCTGATTGGTTCTTTCCAATGTAGATCCCGGCGGTGTCTGAATAATAGCATAGATCATTCCCTGGTCTTCTGCCGGGATGAATCCGGAAGGAAGCGAATTGCTCAGGAAATAAGTACAGGCACAAAAAGCCAACAAGAGCGGTAATGTAATCGTTTTTTTGGTCACCGTCTTATTCAGCATCTTCTCATACTTCCCGGCACCTTTTGTAAACAGGTTGTTAAATTTATCCAGGAAAGCAGTAACCGGTGTTTTCTTTCTCGCTTTTCCGTGATTGTTCCTAAGGATCAAAGCACATAAAGCCGGAGTCAGCGTCAAAGCCACAACGCCTGATAAGATAATGGATGAAGCCATTGTAATGGAGAACTGCCGGTAAAATACCCCAACCGGTCCGGACATAAAGGCGATCGGAATAAATACTGATGCCATTACAAGGGTAATCGCAATGATCGCTCCACTGATCTCATGCATCGCTTCTTCCGTTGCTTTTAAAGGGGAAAGATGTTTTTCTTCCATTTTAGCATGTACCGCTTCAATCACAACAATGGCATCATCCACCACAACCCCGATCGCCATTACCAATGCAAAGAGTGAGATCATATTCAGTGTAATCCCGAAGGCAGACATCACCGCAAAAGTTCCTACCAATGAAACCGGAACCGCTAATGCAGGAATCAATGTTGAACGCCAGTCTCCCAGGAAAAGGAATACAACAATTGCTACCAGAACGAAAGCTTCGAACAAGGTATGCACAACTTTCTCCATGGAGGCATCCAGAAATCTGGAAACGTCATAACTGATATCATAATGCATTCCTTTCGGAAAATTATTTTTCTCAAGATCCTTCATTAGTGCTTTTACGTTTTTGATAACGTCACTGGCATTGGACCCGTAAGACTGCTTTACGGTAATTGCCGCAGAAGGCTTACCATTCAGGGTAGAGTAAATATCATACATCGAGCTTCCGAATTCAATATCTGCAACATCCTTTAATCTTACAGATTCACCATCCGGCTTGGCTTTTAAAATGATATTTCCATAATCCTTTTCATTACTAAAACGTCCCGGATATTTCAGTACATATTCAAAAGACTGGGAACGTTTTCCTGAGCTCTCCCCCGTTTTTCCCGGAGAGGCTTCCAGGCTCTGCTCGTTCAGCGCTTCCATTACTTCATCAGCTGAAATATTGTAAGCCGTCAGCCTGTCCGGTTTAAGCCAGATACGCATTGCATATTCACGGGTTCCAAGAATGTCAGCAAAACCTACACCGCTTACCCGTCTCAATTCAGACATTACGTTGATATCCGCATAGTTGAAGAGAAACTTCTGATCAGCCTTAGGATCATCGCTGTACAGGTTAATGTACATCAACATATTGGGCTCTTCACGGGTAATCTTTACTCCTTCACGCACTACCAATGGCGGCAGCTTATTAACAACTGAAGAAACCCGGTTCTGAACATTTACAGCGGCAACATTGGGATCAGTCCCAAGGTCAAAAACGATCTGAATGGAAGCCTCACCGTCGTTTCCGGCATCTGAGGTCATATATTTCATACCCGGCACCCCATTAAGACCTCTTTCAAGGGGAATAACCACGGATTTGATCAACAATTCATTGTTGGCCCCCGGATATTCCGCAGTAATATTTACTTTGGGCGGAGAGATAGAAGGGAACTGGGTCACCGGAAGTTTTACCAGTGACAGAATCCCCAAAAATACAATAATCAGTGAGATTACTATAGACAGAACAGGTCTGCGAATGAATTTCTTAAACATACTACTTCATTTTTAGAGTCTACTACTCTGCTTTTAGTTTCAATGATTGCAGAACCTTTTTAGGATCCTGGAATTTGGTTTTGATCTTCTGATCATCTTTTACTTTCTGAACTCCCTCCAGAAGGATCTGGTCTCCTTTTGAAATTCCTGAGCTCACTACATACAGATCCGGAAGTTCATAAACTATTTTGATGTTTCTGGATTTAGCCATTCCATTTTTATCGATGACAAATACATATTTCTGGTCCTGGATTTCATAGGTAGCTTTCTGCGGAATGATCAGGGCATTATGAACCGGCACGGCCATTTGTACTTTTCCTGTTTCTCCGTTTCTCAGAAGTTTATCAGGATTAGGGAATTTCGCACGGAAAGCAATATTTCCCGTCTCGTTGTCAAATTCTCCTTCAATGGTCTGGATCTCTCCTTTTTGTAAGTAGGTTTCACCATTGGCCGTGATCAGTGACACCTGGTTACTGCCTCTGTCTGCCACATGGGTCTGATAGCTCAAGTATTCCGGTTCAGAAACATTGAAATAGGTATAGATACTTGTATTATCGGATAGTGAGGTCAGCAGATCGCCTTCATCCACCAAGCTTCCAAGCTTCAAAGGAATCCTGTTGATAACTCCTGAGAAGGGAGCTTTGATATCCGTAAATGACAAATGGATCTGAGCAAGCTTCATTTCAGCGTTGGCCGCATCCAGTTTGGCTTTTGCCATCGCCTTTTCATTTTTAGAAACAATATTGTTCCCTGCTAATGTGCTTGCATTTTTCAATTCGATCGATGCCTGTTCTACTTCAGCTTTTGCTTTTAATAATTCAGCCTGATACAGCTTAGGCATAATCCGGAATAAGGTTTGTCCCGCCTGTACATACTGTCCTTCATCTACAAAGATCTTTTCCAGGAAGCCTTTTTCCTGGGCCCTTATTTCAATGTTCTTCACAGACTGGATCTGGGCCACATATTCTTTGTTGATTACAGTGTCCATTACTACAGGAGATGTCACCGGATATAAGGTAACTTCTTCTTTCTCTTCTTTTTTCTTGTTGCAGCTCACCGCCCACAGAAGGACGCTCAGTGCAACAACCGAAGCAACTCTTTTTATCATAATTCTAGAGTTTATATAAATCGTTAATGTTTTGTTTGGAAATAAAATGGTAATAAGGATGATACGGTGTGATGATTACCAACATACACAACGCAGGATATCCCACCTGAAATCAGGCAGAAAAAGAAATAAAAAATGAAATTTTAAATTCTAATGGAGCGGATCAGAATAAATCGTTTGGCAGCAAAACCAAAAACAAAACCGTGAATATCCGGTTTTAGCCGCTTATAGCTTTTTAGTCCAAAAATGTAAACCAGACTGAAAACTCCTGCGAAAACAACAATTGCCTGCCATACATCAGACAGTTGGAAATCATTCTCTGCAAGCTCTAAAGTAGAGTTGTCTACAGTATCTGCCGTCTGCTGTACCGAAAGCTTTTCATAAGTCTGGTTGAGTCGGTTGGCTCTTTTAGGCATATGGTGAGAAACATGACCGGAATAGTCATTTCGAAGTGTTTTAACATTAAGCCTGCTTTCCACTACGAAAAGCAGAAAAAGACCTGTTAAAAAGTATACTATGAAGTTTCTCATTTTGAAGTCGCAAATGTACACCCAGATATGGTATTATCATAGCGGATTAACAAAGTTTAACGCTCCTTTAAATAAGCTGAATTCGAAAATCAACGAAATATTATCACACATGGCTGTTTTTCAATGGTTATCACAAATGAAAAAGTCAAAATAATTAACAGAAGCTGCTGTTCATACTTCAGAAACACAGAAAGGAATCAGCCCAACCATATTACGATTTTTATTACATATATTATTTATATTTAATTTTTATTCATAATAATTTACCCCATCTGGCAATGGCATTATCATTCATATTAATTAATATTAAAAGATGTTTAAGACATATTTTCAGAATTAATTAGCTTCTTCAATAGTTTATCTATTTTCAATAAAAAACATCAATAACAAAATTAAACACCATACATAAAACAAAAAATTAACAAATAATTCATAAATAATAAAAAAATCAATAAATAAAATTTATTTTATTCTAATAATTTGTATATTTATAAAAAATTAATAACACAAGATGAATAATTTAGTTTATTGCCTAAATTACATCAACCCGTTTCCTAAAAGTAATGACACCGGGAATCTATATCTCCAGACTGAAATTTTATCAGCTCTAGCAAAACCTTGCCCATATAGGACTCCTCATAACCTTCCGCCAAACCCGAATTTCAAATCAATAAAAAAATATGATTACCAATACATTACAAAATCAAAACCTCCCTCACCCATAACATTTAAGGTTTTACATGTCTCAAAATGCACAAGTAGACATTAGCAAGGCTATTTAGTAAACTGACTCACAACAACTATTAAATATTTTAATTATGAAAAACAAATTATCCTTATTGGGACTGATGCTTGTTTCGATCCTTCCCTATGCACAAGTAGGCGTTAACACCTCCAATCCCCAAAACACCTTCCATGTAGATGGATTAAAAGACAATCCCGATACCGGAGCTCCCTCAGCAGCTCAGCAGGCCAATGACTTTATTATTACTTCCAGCGGAAGTACAGGAATAGGTACAACAACACCTGATGATTCTGCCATTTTAGATATTACTTCAACAGATAAAGGAATATTAGGCCCTAGAATTAGCTTAACTTCTGCCACCATGCAGCTTGGAAGCAACCCTAATGCTTCAGGACTCCTCATTTATAATACAGGTCCTGTTCTGCTTCCTGGTTATTACTTTTGGAACGGTTCTGAATGGAGAGTATTTAATACATCATCATCTGGTGGCGGAGGTGGACCGGTTGCCAATGTCGAGAACATTGCTGCAATGGGACCTTTAGTGGCAACCAATGAGAACGGAAGAGCAGGATACGGTCTTTCTATTACAACTCCTGACGGGAGATTTTCAGTAAGAACCTTCATCCCGACTGGCCTTGGATTTTCCCTTGTCAATTTACAAATTAGAAATAACACCGCCACCACTGTAGATCTCATTGCAAATGAACATTGGCTTTGGGGAGGATCAGGAGGGAATCAGCAAAACCAATTAAGAATACCTCCAGGATCATGGGCTGGAGATGGTGGAATTGATGGAGCCGGCCTTATCAATGCCACATTACAAACAGCCTTAACGTTCCCATCTTGGGGAAATCCTGAAACATACGCAGCAGGGATGCCTGAGCACCGCATATACGCATGGACAACAACCGATGGAAATGACAAAGTTTTCTACAAACTGTATTATATGATGGGTTCTTCAACCCCTGCCAATGTTGCAAATGATACAAATTGCCCGGGAGGAACATGTAATACAACAAAAGCGTTTTTTACAATAGATCAGATAAAAGCGCCATAAAAATCAAAGAATTTTATAAAAAAGGGGATGTAAGCATCCCCTTTTTTATATCTATCTGTTTCCGTTTACCTTATTTGTCGTAAAGAAATACTCTTGCTCATTCCACTTCATGAATTTAGCTGCTCCAACCTGTACCATGCATCACAGAGCAATGCAAAAGCTAAACTTTATCATGAATTCAAATTATTAATATAAGCGTATTGGTATTCTCTGTTTTTTGATTTATTTTTGCCAAAAATTTACACAACAAATGAACAATGAAAAAAAACTACAATTTACTTTACTGAAAACAAGACGGTTAAAAAAATATTGAATTCTTTTAATCCCAAATTTAGTACTATAATTATCACTTTTTGTTTCACTGAAGAATATTTTTTTTAAAGTCTACCCATAATTGACTTAATAAAAAAATACTGTTAGTTTATGTAAAATTAACATATATTTATTAAAAATATTTGTATTTTTATATAGCATTAATACCATAATTCATGAAACACTTTAAAATCACTTATCACTATGAAAAAACTATTAACACCCATCCTTATAGGGTTGAGCATTCTTTCCTCGACAGCGTGTAAACATCCGGGAAAAGAGACAGAGACCATTACTGCAACCGCTCCTGAAAATACAGATGACATTTCCAAGAATGTATACGTTGACAGCTATGGAGAAAAGATAGAGGTCATCATCAACAAAACCAAAAATACGGCAACCGTACATTTAAACGGCAAAACTTTTGACCTTAAAAAAAGTGATGCTTTACCTGAATATACAGCCTCCAATGAGGAGTATCAATACTCTGAAATCAAGGGTAATATAACTTTTTTAAAAAAGAATGTAGATATGGTTCTTTTTCATCTTAAACAGTCAAAAAAAGAATCTGGTCCTGCAAAAATGGCATCGTATTAGCATAGGATACTGATATTCGTACAAAAAAAAGAATTATGAAAAGTTTGTATTATTATTTATCCGCTCTGTTTATCGCTACATTTCTGGTTGTGTCTTGTAAACCTCAAACTGCTGCACAAAATGCCGCTACTGATATTACAGGAAAGACATGGAAATTAACGGAACTTAACGGACAGCCTATTAATCTGAAAAATCCGAAAAACAATCCTCATTTCAAACTCGATATGAATGGGATGAGATATGAAGGTCATGCCGGATGTAACGGATTAGGCGGAACATTTGAGATCAAACCTGAAGTAATGAGAATCAAATTCAATCAGGGAATGTCTACCATGATGGCTTGTGAAGATCTGGATATTGAAAGCCAGTTTACAAAAGTGATCCTTGCAGCAGATAACTATTCTGTAAACGGGAATACATTGACGCTGAACAAAGCAAGAATGGCTCCTTTAGCTAAATTTGTTCTTGAGTAATTGTAACCTTACACTAAAAATATAAAGACGCCTCATTTTTAAGGCGTCTTTTTTTATCACGTTTATCACGTTTCTGTATGTTATTTCTTATTGTAGATCATATAGCAAACCAAAAGGCTCATATTTACCAGAACCGCAAAAGAATTTGACAAAATAATAGGCAGCTCATCTTTCATAAAACCGTACCAAACCCACAACGACAGTCCTGAAATAAGGACCAAAAGCATGAGTAAAGAAATATCTTCTACATTTTTTTCTCTGATCACTTTTACTAATTGAGGAATCATTGAAACGGAAGTAAGAATTCCTGCGATTATACCCAGAACATTTTCATTCATAAGTTGTAGCTTCTTTTTTGAAATTTGAGTATCTCTATTCTACTATTGGAATCTGCCCAGGGAAACCTCTTCATGCAATGGGGCATCTTCTTCGATAAAGCGGAACAGATCCCTCGAAAAATAACACCCGTTAAGAATTCCACGTGCTCCTAGCCCATTGAACACATATAAATTACTATACGTTCCATGTCTCCCGATGATGGGCCTTCTGTCTTTTACTGTAGGCCGGAAACCAAAGTGTACTTCCTCCACCTCAAAATCATAGGGATAAAATTCAGACAATCCGTTTACCAGTTGAGTAACTGCCGATTCGTCAATATGGTGATGAAGCTGTTCCCTGTCATAAGTTCCGCCATAGAAATGAAGTCCATTTTCAGTTGGAAAGAGGAAATGCTTCTTTTTAATGGTTATATTTTCTGAGATCGGCTGGGAAAGCTTTACTTTTATATGATGTCCTTTATTAGGATTCACTGCAATATCGGAGAAATACGGATTGTTTTTGACACCTATTCCTTCACAAAAGATCACATTCTTAAAAAGAAAATCCTTATAACAAGATACTGAAGGATCCAATTGGGTATAATCAAACTTTTCTTTTACCAAATGATCATTTTTTTCGAAATAACTGAATAAACCTGCAAAAAATCCATTCACGTTGAGTCTGGCAGACTGACTGACCTTTCCGGTGAGAAAGTCGTTTTTTACCACATTTAAACGTTCGAATTTTTGATCCAAAAAATCAGACAAATCTTCGTTTGCTGATTTTTTCAGCCATAGGTTCTGCTCGTTTTCATCATGAAAGATCCTGTGAATGGGTGCATTGATCAGATAGCTCTCTCCGGTATATGATCTTATTTCGTCCAAACTATCTTTAAGAAAGTCGATCTGCTCCTGCGCTTTCCAGAATGTCGTAAACTTTTTGAGAACAACCGGATTGATAATTCCTGCGGAAACCTGGGAAGCACTTTTCCTTCCTTCGGAAAAGATCACGAAAGATTTGTTATTCTTAATTAACTGATGGGCTAAGAAAAGCCCCGCATACCCATCTCCTACAATAATATAATCTACATTTCTCATAATAAAAAAACCTGAGTAAAAATACTCAGGTTTTGTATAAATATCAAGTGAAATCTAGTAATTCCACATATCATTTTCCATTTCAAGGATCTGCGCTTTGATTCTGTCGCTTTCTTCCAGCTGATCATCAGCATCTTTAGGGATATAATCCTTAATCGTACCGTCTCCTAAACCGCTTGAAGATTTATAGATAATGGAAGAGAATCTTCTTGCATTGATGATATCATCAAAAGATAGGTCAGCAGAAGAATTCTTTCTGTTGAAAACATAATTGTTTGCCAGAATATCTCTTGCATTCGGATAGAAGATCCAGAACAGGTCGATCAATTCATCATTACCGGCAATAGGTTTTCCATCCGGACCGATAACACCCTGTACTGCAGGATCTGGTCCCATAGCAGCAATACCAAGAGGTCTGTATTTCATCTGTCCGTCTCTCTTATCAATGAACCACATACCCATGATCTTAAGAACCTTTACTTTATCTGTAGTCGTTTTGAATACGTCGGTATATTCTTTCTTCTCACTTTCAGTTAACGGTCTTCCTGAGTTTAGGATATCGATAGCAGCATCATTGATTCTTACATTCTCCAGTCTTTTCTGAATTCCTTCAGGTGAAAGCTTAACTGTAAAGTTCTCATCATCATATACCTGCTCGATTTTACCACTCAAAGCAGCATCTAACAATAGCTGGTACAGAGATCTTGTAGGAGTAGAAAGAAGACCATCCGGGTTATCATAGTAGAATGGCTGATTGATCTTATCATTCATATCGATGATCTCCCAAACAAACATACTCTTAAGGATATCTTTATCTTCAACAAATCCATATTCAAGAGGTTTTACTGTTTTATCTATAATAGTATCACCAACTTTTTGTTTGTTTTCCTCTCTCATCTGTCTGAACTCTTCCGGAGAAGAAGCGTTCAGAATAGTCTGGGAAAAAGCAAATCCCGAAACTAATACTAAAAGGGTGCTAATATATTTTTTCATAATAAATTCCAATTTTAGTCCTATTGAACATTAATTAATATAGGAGTAATATTTTTAATCTGTTGTCCTTCCAGACCTTGTGCTGTTGCTTTAATATCAAAGATAGAAACCACATCTCCGGTTCTCAGATTCTTGATCAATCCTGCAGCGTCATTTAATGAATTACCATGGATCAATAAAGCTGCTCTTCCCGGAACTCTCACCATAAACTGGGTCACAGTAAATGATACAGGGAAGTCGAAGTCAGGAATAGCTGCCTGTACAGATTGATTCGGAATAGAAGTTGCCGGCATCGACAATACATTCTGACCTCTCATCTCACCTCTTGGTGGCGGAACATTCTTGATTCTGTATTCAAATACCTGAGATACGGATTTACCATGCGGATCTATTCCTGATAAAGTCAACTTAACCGTAGTACCTGTCGTAGGTTTTACGATCCACTTACCTGGTCCGGTATTTCTTACAGAAGCTCCCGGAGCTGATAATGAAAGTTTAGAGTTATCCGCACCTAAGATTGATCCTGATACAGGGTTATCAAGTCCTCTGTACATTACATTCATCTTATCTGCAGAAAGTAATAATCCTTTTTCAAGTTTTACTTCTCTAGGTCCTGCGATTACATTATAAGTATGTGTCCAAGGGAAGCTTTGCGGCTTACCTGAAGCATCAGTCAATGTAATAGTACCTCCTAATTTATGTTCACCGATTCCTGCACCAGAGATCGGAATGATACCTTTACCGTTATCTACTCTGCTTACACCGGAAATACTGATTTTATTACTATTGGAATAAGTTCCCAGCATTACTTTCACTTCAGCCTGTTTACCAGCCTGGATATCAACCGGACCTGAAACGATCGGCTCATAGCTTGTAAACTTGATGCTTGCATCCACTTTTTCCTGAAGTAATAATGCGAGTGCATCAGACTGAACATTTCTGGCATCGTTTTGGATAATTTCCAAATTGGATATTGCAGCAATAAGTGGCTGATGATAAAATTTATTCTGAAACCAAGTCTTTTCATTTGGAGATTTTCCTTTAGGATACTCTGCAATCAGAGACTTGTTAGCTCTTTCCACTAAATCTTTAAGCTGAGCGTTATTACCAAAAGTATTGTTGATATAATTTCTTACAGCATCAATTTTAGCTTTCAGTTCCAATGCATTTTTTGAAGGGGTATTTTCATCTCCTTCTTTAAAGAAATATTCAGTGGTAGCTTCGTTGTTATTCAATGCAGCAAAATTTTCGCTTACATCAATCTCTTTTCCTGTTTTAGGATCTTTATCGTGAAACTCAGATTGCTTTTTTAATAAAATCTTGATATCCTCAGCAGATTTTACTAATACATCAATTCTGTTTTTCAAAGCCTTGTAATCTTCCCAAGGTTTTGCATAAGTATCAGGAACTTGTTGCGCTTTAGCTTCAAGTGTTTTTTCAAAGATCTTTTCGTTCTTCTTCTCTGTTAAAGTTCTTGTTTCATTCAATGCTCTGGTAGAGTCATAGTATGATCTGATGATTTCTGCATCAATATTGAGGGCCATCATCGCGATGAACACCAGATACATCAGGTTGATCATCTTCTGACGAGGGGTCTGTTTTCCTTGTGCCATTCTCTTTTCTTTGTTTTAGATTAAATTAGTTTAAATTTAGAAATGGTTAGGAATTAAGACTTCATAGCAGTTAGCATACCACCATAAACTCTATTTAAGTTATTAAGATTAGATGTTAAACCTTGTAGCTCTTGATTGAATTTCTCAGACTGCTCTGCAGATTTCTGCATATCTGCTACATATTTGTTAGCAAATTCAGATTGCTTTTTACCGCTTTCAAGTTGCATTGCATATAAAGCATTCATACTTTCCATATGCTGAGCAGCTTTATTTAATTGCTCATTATATTTATGAGTAGAAGCTGAAACGTCAACAGTTTGGTTGATCTGATCAACTGAACTCGAAAACTTATTGATACCTGTTCTTAGACTTTCGAATAACTGAACATCTAATTTCGCATCTTTAAGCATTTGATCTAATTTATTAGAAAGAGAATTTTCTAATTCAGCAAACTGAGCACCTGTATTTCTTGTTGTTACATTAGAATGTAATGGGTTTGGGTTAGCATGCTTATCTAATAACTCAGGATAAACATTTTCCCAAGCATAAGACTCTTCAGTTTTTGGTGGGTCGAATGCAAAAATGATAAAGATAATCGCCTCCGTAATAAGCCCTACTGTAAGAGCCATATTACCGTTAATTGGTCCCAGGGTAATGTGAGTAATTTTAAGCCAAGCTCCAAGAATTACAATTGCAGCACCGAATGAATAGAAGAAATTCATCCAAGCATCTTTAGTCTTAAACATATTGAGTTAGTTTTTTTAATGTTAAATAAAATTGTATTGAAAAATAATTGTTCTGGTTTTATTATCTGTTAACTCTTCTTGGCTTAACAGCTGCTTCAGGAATATCCTGTACAGTTCTAAATCCGATATAGCTTCTTGCCGAATCTTTTCTTTCCCAATCTCTGGCCCCCGTCATTAATGCATATCCTATATCTTTCCAAGATCCACCTCTTACAGATTTTCTAGTGTCCTTTTTATCTTTAGTAGAAGGATTTAATGTAGAAGAGAACCCGTATGAAGAATTGTTATACGCAGATAATGTCCATTCAGAAACGTTTCCAGCCATATCAAATAACCCAAATCCATTTTTCTTAAATTTCTTAACTGGAGCTGTATATGTATAAGTACCTTTTTTCTCGTCTTCCATATAATTACCTCTCTTAGGTTTGAAGTTCGCCAGGTAGCAACCTCTGTCATCCATTAAGTATGGACCTCCCCACGGGTAAGTAGCGTTTTGCATACCACCTCTTGCAGCATATTCCCATTCGATTTCTGTAGGAAGACGGAATGCCAATGGTCTTTGTTTTTTTCTCTTTAAGCTTTCGTTGTAATCTGTTTTCAATTTAGATCTGAAGTTACAGTAAGCTCTTGCCTGATCCCAGGTTACTCCTACCACCGGGTAGTCTTTGTAAGCCTTGTGCCAGAAATACTGTTCAAATAACGGCTCATTATAAGCAAAGTGGAAATCTTTCACCCAAACGGTAGTATCAGGATAGATCGCAATACTTTCACTTTTCAGGTAATTAACTCCTCTTTCGTTATCTGCAACCGCAGCATCCATATCTCCCCAACGGTAAGTATATTTAAGCTTACTTACGTCTAAAATCCTCTCGTTTCCAATTCTGGAAGAAGCAGGCAGATACATAGATTCTAAAACTTCCGCATATTCTACATCCGGATATTTTGAAGTACTCCAGTGTAACGGAATTTTCCAGTCTAATCTTTTGCTTGCGTCATAAGTTCCATCTTCACGGCCACCCTGGCCTTCCATATATTCTTGATAAGGTGTTAAATTTTCTTCTTTTTTAGCAAGATATGCGTAGTCTCCTATACTGGCTCCTCTACGTCCACCTTCATCACCACCTTCTCCGGCAGCTTCAGCAAGTAAAGTTCTAGCGATAGAATCTCTTACATAGTTGATAAATACTCTGTACTCTGCATTGGTAGTTTCTGCTTCGTCCATGAAGAAAGAAGAAACAGTAACTGTTTTCAATGATGCTTTTTCAGGGGTATTTGTCGGATCCTGGTCTGCTAAACCAGCAACAAATGAACCTGCAGGAATTGCGACCATTCCGTATGGTCTTTCCGCAACAAATGATTTCGTTTTTTCTCTTGGTATCAATTCTCCTTTTGTTCCTGGCTTCCCTACAGAAGAGCTGCCACCACCTGAACAAGATACCGATGCTACCGACGCAGACAATAATAAAAGAAATATCCTTTTCATGTTAATTTTTATAATTAAGCCGTAAATATATAATTTTTTTAAGAAACTTTTAAGATTTTTTTTGAAATAACGGAAGAAATCTAAATTTATTTTATTTACAACAAGTTTTTATTCTACGGTTACAGATTTTGCCAGGTTTCTTGGCTGATCTACATTGGCTCCTCTAAATACTGCAATGTAATATGCAAGCAGTTGCAGAGGCACAGAAGCCACGATTGGAGAGAAACATTCTGATGTTTCAGGAATCTCAATAACATAATCTGCCATTTCACTTACCTGACGGTCTCCTTTATTAACAACAGCAATAATTTTTCCTTTTCTCGCTTTAATTTCCTGAACATTACTTACAATTTTATCATAATGTCCTTTTTTAGGAGCGATAATAACGATCGGCATATTTTCATCAATCAATGCAATCGGACCATGCTTCATTTCTGCCGCCGGATATCCTTCCGCATGGATGTAAGAGATCTCTTTCAATTTTAAGGCTCCTTCCAATGCTGCAGGATAGTTGTATCCTCTTCCCAAGTAAAGGAAGTTGGTAGCCTTTACAAAATCTTTTGCAATATTCTGAGTAAGCTCATGGGTTGTATTCAACACTTCTTCAATTTTCTTAGGGATAGCATCAAGCTCAGCAATTAAGCTCATAAATTCAGCATTTCCTAAATTTCCGTTGTGTTTTCCTAATTTAAATGCGATTAAAGTAAGAATGGTAAGCTGTGCAGTAAATGCTTTCGTAGAAGCAACTCCAATTTCAGGACCGGCATGTGTATATGAGCCTGCATCTGTGATTCTCGCAATCGAGGAATCCACAACATTACATATACCGTAAATAAATGCTCCTTTTTCTTTTGCTAATTTTAAAGCAGCCATTGTATCCGCTGTCTCTCCTGACTGAGAAATAGCGATCACCACATCCTTATCTGTAATAATAGGGTTTCTGTATCTGAATTCTGAAGCATATTCTACTTCTACAGGAATCCTTGCATATTCTTCAATAAGATATTCCCCGATAAGACCTGCATGCCATGAAGTTCCGCAAGCAATAATGATAATTCTGTTGGCATTTTTGAATTTCTCTACATGATCCCAGATCCCTGCCATTTTGATCACTCCTTCATCTACAATCAGTCTACCTCTCATCGTATCATGTACAGATTTAGGCTGCTCGAAGATCTCTTTAAGCATAAAATGCTCATATCCGCTTTTTTCAATCTGCTCCAGACTCAGCTTAAGCTCCTGAATTTCCGGTTCGATCTTAGAATTTTCATTAATGGTTCTGATATCTACTCCATTTTCCAGAGAAATCGTTGCCATATGTCCTTCTTCAAGATAGATGGCTTCTTTTGTAAATTCTACGAAAGGCGATGCGTCAGATGCAATAAAATATTCTTTATCTCCAATACCTATTGCCAGGGGAGAACCTAGTCTTCCAACTACCAATACTCCCGGGTAATCTTCGTGAAGCACCGTAATCGCATACGCTCCGTATACTTCATTCAATGCATATCTTACTGCTGTCGGGAAATCAATATCCGGATTCAAATCCATAAAATACTGGATAAGATTGACCAATACTTCTGTATCTGTTTCTGATTTGAAGGTAAATCCTTTTTCAGAAAGCATTGTTTTAATGGTATCATAATTTTCAATGATCCCATTGTGTACGATTGCTATTTTTCCATTATTTGACAAGTGCGGATGTGAATTTCTGTCACTTGGAACACCGTGAGTAGCCCAACGTGTGTGTCCCATCCCAATTTTGGCTGTTCCTTTCAGTCCTTTCGAAATATTCACCAAATCCTCAACTTTACCTTTTGTTTTTTCTACTTCAAGTTTGTTCCCTGAACCTTCTAAAACAATTCCGGCACTGTCATACCCTCTATATTCCAATCTTCTAAGACCATTGATTACAATTTCGTAAGCGTCTTGAAAACCTGTATATCCTACTATTCCGCACATAATTATTTTGTCTAGTGTTTATTGTCTATTTTGCTAGTGTTATATTGTATTTTTATTTTTTTGTAGCGTAAGTTACTATCAACTGAGCTCTCTTATCATTCCCCGCTTCTGTTCCGGTAAAAATCACCCTGTTCATATCAAATGCTCTGGCTGTACTCCAACCATTGGTTAAAACACCTGATGCATTTCCTACAAACGATCCCAGACTGATATAAAAAGGTTGATTAGGTACTGGTTGTTGAGTTTCATTTCCATTTTCATCTTTTACTTTTTTACCCTCAACAATATCCTTGATTGTCTTTGTCACTACAAAATCATAATACTCTTCCGGAGTCTCTCGGTAATAATACAAACTAAGCCCAGTCTGTGTGTCTAATGATAATTTGGAAATATCAAGCGGGTTGCCTGGGGCATTTGCCATTGGAACAATTGAAAATCTGCGGGCATTTTTTGAGTTCTTATCCTTCCAGCTTAAAGGATCTACATAAAATCTTATCTTGGCTCCTACAATACCAACCTTATCTTTATTATATAAAGTTTTAAGATCTTCAATAGTGGTATCAGGAATTTTCACTCCTATGGAAGGACCACCCATCCCCTGAAGAAAAAGCCTACGATCACCTTCCTGATCATTGCTATTGTCCAATGCGTATGAAACAGCTGATCCTGACCTACTGTATTCATACTGCCCGATATGAGCATTCACTCCTCCTAAGTTAAACTTAAGTGTTGTTTGTGGTCTTGTTGTGGTACCGTTTTCTGTTTTATCATATTTATAATACATGATAAGCTCCATATCATCAGGAGAAAACTGGAAGAGATAACGGTCTGTTTCTTCTACAGAAAGCTTTATTCCTTTAAAATATCTGATAAAGTTGGAAGCATCCTGAAGTTCAGGTTTTCCTTTCTTATCGATGATATGGGTCTGGAAGAAATCCGTATTGGCTAATTTTATTCTGAATCCAAGATTTCCTGTAAATACATTTGATTCATCAGATTTTCTTTTAATAGCAATAGAACTTACTGTTCCGTCAAAAACTCCGGATCCCAAAAGTTCTCCCGTACTTACATTAGCATTAGAACGTGTGAAACTTTTATTGTTCGTATCTAAGAAGGTAGTGATTTCATGCACGTTGATTTTCATATTCTTGTGAGCCCCTCCTGTTTTACCATATTTACGAACCGGGTACGTTTTTTTCTCAATAGAAACAGCTACATTTTCATTATCCACAGGAAACTCACTTTTCTCATAGGTATTCGTTGTTAATGAATCCACTTCGAAATAGGTATTCGTTTCCGTATTAGCAGGTGATCTCAATACCAAAACAACAGAATCTACTTTTGCATTGGGTCCGTTAAAATCATAATTATTTACCGGCATTCTCAATTGAGTAATATAAGAGGCTCTCTGCATTCCGAACTGGTCTTCGGTAAAAGCACCTAAAACTCCTGTTCTTAATATTGTGACAGCATTACTATTTTGAATATATCCGCTGATAAGTCTGGCAGCATCACTTCTGATGGAATCATTATTACTATAGTTATAGGCAACAACATCACGATATATTTCGTCCCCCTGTGCTGCATCTTTATTAAGCAACTGCTCACCAAGAGAATCCGGATCAGGTTCACAGTTATAAAGGATTGTACTTCCGAAAATCGCCAGTAAAAGCATGGCGAATGTCCTTTTAAGAGTATGAGTCATTAAAAATGTGTTTTTAATAAAGTTGATTTATTGAATCTATGTCAAGGTATTCTGACTTCTGAGTAGCTGTTGTGTTAAAAGCCTGATCCAGATCTTCATCCAGGAACTCATCGCCTTTTACTACCATATCTACATAATTCATACTTTCGATAACAAAATTTTTGATTGTTGGATTATCTAACGCTTTTAATCCTGAAATATTATCAAACTGCAGCTTTTCATCAATCTTTTTATCCAGGGCAGCATCTTTCTCATTGTACAGAGAAAGTACGATTTTAGCGTCTTTGAAATAAGTATCTGATTCGTAATACGTTTTAAGATAAATTGGAACAAAAGAAGACATCCAGCCGTTCAGGTGGATCACGTCCGGTACCCAGTTCAGCTTCTTAATAGTCTCAATTACTCCTCTTGCAAAGAAAATAGCTCTTTCGTCATTGTCGTCGAAAGGATTTCCTTCGTCATCGAAGTAATATTGCTTTCTTTTGAAATATTCTTCATTGTCAATAAAGTAAACCTGAAGTCTTTCCCCCGGAAGAGACGCTACTTTAATGATTAAGGGCTGATCCAGGTCATTAATAATGATGTTCATCCCTGAAAGGCGGATCACCTCATGAAGTTGGAATTTCCTCTCACTTATTTGTCCAAATCTTGGCATAAAAACTCTTACATCATTGCCTTCATTGTGCATCTTAAGTGCCATTTTGTTTACCACTGCAGCCATATTCGTATCTTCCTGATATGGATACATCTCTGTAGTAATGTACAGTATTTTTTGATTCGGCATAAATTTTCTATCTAATTTTTGTAAAAATGCTTTAATGTGCAAAATTACAAAAAAACATCCAACATTATTTTAATTAACATTTTTTTACGAAAATTCCCATTCCCAAATTATTAAAAACACATATTATTATGTGATATTTTTAGTATTTTTGAAATAGTATTAAAATAAACTATGGAAGTTATAAAAAACAGGAAAGTCCTTCAGGATTTCATTGAAAGACAGAAAGAAATGGGAAAAAGAATTGGCTTCGCTCCTACTATGGGAGCTTTGCATAAGGGGCATCTTTCTCTGTATGAAGAAGCAAAAAAGGAGAATGACCTTGTTATTTCTTCAATTTTTGTAAATCCTACCCAATTCAACAATACTGAAGACCTTGAAAAATATCCAAGGGACATCAACAGGGATATTCTGATCCTGGAAAATTCAGGTTTGGTAGATGCAGTTTACATTCCTGAAGTAGCAGATATCTATCCTGAAAAGACAGAAAGTAAGCACTATGATTTTGACGGACTGGAAAATGAGATGGAAGGAAAATCAAGACCGGGACATTTTGACGGGGTAGGAACTGTTGTAGAAGAGCTTTTCAGACAGATACAGCCGGACAATGCTTATTTTGGGGAAAAAGACTTTCAGCAGCTTGCCATCATCAGAAAAATGGTAGAAAAAAAGCATCTTCCTGTCAAGATAACAGGTGTTCCTATTTACAGGGCAGAAAACGGACTGGCTTTAAGCTCGAGAAACCAAAGACTTCACGAAGACCGTAAAGAGGCTTCTAAAATCATTTATGATACCTTGAAAAAAGTAAACGACTGGTTCAGAACCGTTACAATACCGGAAATCAAGGAAAGAGTAACTGATATTTTTGATCAGCAACCGGGAATGAAACTGGAGTATTTCCTGATCGCAGATGAAAAAACCCTGCAGGAAACTGATTTCTTTTATAAGGACAGAAACTTCAGGGCGTTCATTGTAGTCGTTGTAGATGGAGTAAGACTCATTGACAATATGCATTTGGATTAACACCTGCATATTATTAAAATAAATTCTCCCTGATCATGACAATATGATCAGGGATTTTTGTACCTGATCCGTTTTTTCAATATGAAGATGATAGCATAAAAAAAATCAAAGGCCTCCTGAAGGAAGCCTTTGAAACACCAAATCACAAAATATTAATATGAAAAAAATTTACTTTTCAGTAAACTTGTGACCCGGCTGGGATTCGAACCCAGGACCCATACATTAAAAGTGTATTGCTCTACCAGCTGAGCTACCGAGTC